>NZ_CAXTNE010000019.1:0-53045 GCF_964245445.1 uncultured Nostoc sp. | reverse complement strand
ACTGCCAGAAGCCAAAGTATTGCCGTCGGGGCTAAAATTTACGCTCCAGACATCCCTCTCATGCCCTTGCAAGCGATTGCGTTCGCTGCTCTCATTTAGAGCTTTTTGCAAGGCATTCATTACCACTGAGTTGTATACGTGCTGGTTTTGCAGGATTTTTCCCGCTTTAATTGCTTTGACAAAAGCATCCAACTCTTTTCTTCTATCGAGTAAAGACAAGGAAGAAGAACCGAGAGAATCTGCAAGATTGAGTTCCGCTTGTTTTGTGTTTTGCCAAGCGATTAACCCCAATCCTGTACTAATCACCACTGCTACCAATGAACCTGCTACAATTCCCCAAGCAGTTCTGATTTCGCGCTTCCTGTGGGCTGCTTCAGCTTGTTTGATGCGATCGCGTTCTTGGATACTCTGCTCAATAAATTCTTTCTCATAAATTAGGTCTTCTGGGCGTTCTTTCAGTCTTTCTTCTGCTTCCGCCAAAGCCGCACCACGCAATAATGACCCGGAATCTTGCTTCGTTGCTTCCCATTGTCCCTTTGCTGACCGCAGTCGCTCTTGCCAAGCTCTAAAAACGCGGTTTGCATTCATCCATTCTCGTAGTTCTCCCCAATTGCGAATTAGAGCTTCATGAACTACCTCTACCGTTTCTTGACTGGTAGCATTGCGACTTGTCACCACCAACCGAGCATCAGCTAATTTTTTTACCAAAGACCAGCTTTGCTCCCCCAATTCCGCTTTCATTGCTATGCGTCTGGTATCTTCTGCTCCCTCACCCGGACGCACCAATTGAATAAAAATGCGCCGCACTTTTTCCTTCTCATCATCTGTCAAGTTGCCATATTTCTCATCAGCATAGCGAGCTAACGCACCTTCTACTTGACCAATTTCTTCATAGATTTTGTGAGTTAATTGTTTACCCGTTCGCTTATTCCACAATTCTGTTAATGCAAACTCTAGCAAAGGTAAATTTCCAGGTTGGTCTTCCACATCATTGAGAATGCGTTCTACCATTCCTGTTTCAAATGTTACCCGTAATTTTTGGGCAGGTTTTTCAATGACTTCTTTTAGTTCCTCTCGATTCATTGGCCCCAGTTTCACATCAGCATTTTGCAAGACATCAGCGAAGGGACGATAAGAGAGAGCATTTCCTAAAAAATCTGCCCGCATCGTTGCTACCAACACCGTAGCCGATGAAGACAGAAAAATAGGAGTTTCTAAACTGGCTAATAAGCAATCGAGAAACTTACGGCGAATTTCCTGATTGTTACAGAGTGTGTAAATTTCTTCAAATTGGTCAGCAATCAACAGAACTCGATGATTAGGGTGATTTTGCAGAATTTTAGCAAAAACGTCCGAGAGAGGAACAGAGCCTTTTTGCAAATAATCAGCTAACTCTCGCGCTTGGATAATTTGTTTGGTTTCATTTAAGTTGGGTGTATAAAGAGGAACAAGAGCTAAAGCGATCGCATGGAAAGGATCGGAGCCAGGACGAAAGTGAGTAAACTGCCAATGACCCTCTTTTTCTAACTTAGGGACTAATCCAGCTAATACCACCGAAGATTTACCGCTTCCCGATGCACCCAGCACGGGTATAAAATTATTGGTTTTAGTTACACTATAAAGTTGTTCTATAAATATTTCCCGCCCAAAGAAAAACTCAGCATCATTGGGGCCAAAATGAAACAAACCCTGATAAGGACAAGGGAGATATTCATCAACAGCGATCGCAGAATCAACAGGTTTTACCTCTTCCCTAGAGTAGAAGTAGTTGTAGATAATGTTTCCTTCACCAACTACAGCACCTTTGACTTCATTTTGAAAAGTTGAGTGGTATTTGGAACTCTCTTCAGCCATCTAGATGCTCCAGTGGCTTCTAGCCAAATTTATTTTCTTGTGTGTTGCGATCGCCCACCTGAATCCCTTTCACTTCTCCTTGAAACACTGTATTGTATTTACCTGCTGCTGACTCTTCAGGTTTTAACTGTTTCAGCAACTCCTGCGCTAACTTAATAATTTCTGCATCTTGATCAGCACCAGCTTCCGCTAATTTCTTTTTAAGTGGTGCTTCATAGGTTTCAGGGTCTGTTTCGTGTTCTTCCAGAACCATTTGTGCTTTTGGTTCACTTTCAAATCTCTTCTTAATCAAGGTTTTCAACCCCTGATAGGCATCTTTAACGGCTGTTCCTGCGGTATCCTTAGTAGCAGCGATCGCACCAGCACCTAAAGCCGCAATAATCATAGAAACAGGTTCCATAGTTAATCCTCAATAATTTGTAGTAGCTAAAATAGGTATATTCTAGGTTTACAGAATATTTAAAAATTTAGCAAACTTTTTGCCTTTTTCTAACCGTCGAACTCACGTTAAGTTAATTGAAGAATACTGAACTCAGAATCAATTAGTGAGGGATTCAGCCGGATGTGGGATATAAATCTATTTGATAACGACGCAATTAAGTGATTGGGGAGATGAGGGAAACTTTTCTGCTGTATCTGCTGTTTACCGAGTACGACAAAATTTGCGATCGTTATCACTCTCAGGATATTGCCAAGAATAGGCAAAATGGCTAACTCCCTTCAGTTGAGGGGAAAATTTGCGAAGTGCCTGCATTTGCGCTTCTAGGGATGGACGATTACTAACGGATTCTCCCCATTTGCCTGCTAAAGCTGGAATTATCTGCGTACCCGGTTTTGCCATACTCAAAACTCGTTGCACTTGTGTCACAATACAACTGACATTACCGCAATTCCCATAAGCCATAGGATGCCACTGTAATGAAGTGGGGAACCGATCCCAAGGTTGCAAACGGGAATCATACCCTTGCCCTACAGTTTGGTTGCCATCCGGGAAAAACACTACTCCTGTGGGAATACCTTGCTGCTTTGCTGGATAACTGGCTAAGGTGACAAAATCTAAAATTCCTTGCATGGCGTGGGCAACGGCAAGCTGCCACAACTCCCATTGTAAAAGCGGTTGTCTATCGGTTGCAGGCAGGATTGACTTTTGCGCTAATGGGGGAATGCGTCCTTGCCACAAAGGTTCCCCTTCTTGGGGATAAAGTTTATCAACTTCCGCTATATCTCCGGCGCCGACGAATCCCTTACTCAAAAAGCGCCGAATCAAGTCCAGCCCTTTGTAATTCAGTGCCCGTTTAAATAAAGCTTCTTGGGTTGCAGGACTAAATAGCCATAAATCTGAAACTTTGGTGGCGATGGAATCACTTCCTGCTTGTCGGGGATAGCGTACATAGTCTAATAGCAAGCCATCTGGGCGACGGCGTAAAATTTCTTTTACTAATTGGAAGTAGTCGCGTTTTGCTTGCAAGTTGTAGGGGTCGATAAATACTTGAGAGCCGTTATCTACTACATATAGGCTCGTTTGACCTTTGCCATTACGAGCGATCGCACCTTCTCTATCTCGGCGCTGGGCGTAAGTATAGCCGAAATTGGTAGTAAACATCCAGGCGTAAACCTTTAAACCGCGTTGCCGACCTTTTTGAATTGCTGTGGCGAGTATATCGGCGTTTTCTGCTCCTGGGGTGCGAATTACAGAAGGCCAAACCGTCGGGTTAGCTTTTGCTGGCAATAATGCCTGCCCGTCGTAAAATACTTCTAAATAAACTTGGTTGTAGCCACGGTTGACAATCCGATCCATAATCTGATCAATTATTCCTGGCTGAATGTCACAAGGATACAAGCGCAACCAAATGGCTTGGATTTGCGGCCAAGTCCTAGTGCGGCACTCCTGTAATTCCTGTGCCTGTTTTTTTAGAATGTTTTGGTAGCGGGTTTGGGCATCTGGTTTGCCTTTGAGCGCTGACAAACGTAAGTTGTCTTTTTCTTGTGCCGCCGTTGATGATAATTGACAATACTGGGTTACTTGTGCCCTTGCCGGTTCGCTTCCAAAGTTGGGAAGTAACGAACTACTAGTGAAAACAATAGCGAATAGACGCCGCCAAAATAATGTTGATCTTGCAACGTTCAAGGGATGGTTAGACATATCTAGCAGTAGATGGACACAATAATCATCGACCCCAATTCAGATAATTGTGGGCAAACTGTATACAATTATACATTCAAATAAGAAGGGGTTTTTAAACCTATTTTTTTAAGACTACTAAAGGCTTGTTTGTGTTGCTGAATTTTTTGATAAAGACATAAACACATATAGGGAAGTATAAAACATCTGAATCCACACCAAGCTTAGTCTGTTATTGGGTAGATTCTGCCTGTACCTTAGTTAGTAAAAATCTGCTTATGCCATTCTTACCCCAAAAGGAATTTTAATATGCATCGTCGTTGGCTTTTATCTGCTTTAGCACTTTTGATGAGTATATTTTTAGCTGCTTGCACAACTGTAAACACTCAGCAGCCACAAACAAAAATCACAAGCACTACGGAGGCGATAAACACAAATTATCAGCAATTACCAAAAGGATCAGCAAAAAGAGTTGTTGCTCTTTCTTCTCTTTCTGCTGATATTATTTCTCGACTCAATCAAACAAAAATTGTCGGAATCACTGGTAGTAAACTATTTAAGAATGACTCAAGATTCAAGGATATTCCCCGTGTTAGTGAAGGGCAAAGTCCGCCAAATTTAGAAAAAGTGGTAGCGCTAAAACCAGATTTAGTTATTGGTGCAGAAGGTTTTTCTAACATCCCAATTCAAAAACTTCAGCAGCTAGGAATTCCGACCTTTCTCACTAAGGTGAATAACTGGGAATCTCTAAAAGAACTAACTAAAACACTTGCTAAATCAATTGACGCTGATCCTCAGCCTTTGTTAAATCGTTACAAAACTTTCTTGCCAAAGAAGCCAACTCCGGGTTTTTCTACTCTAGCGCTGGTTAGTCGTCAACCAATTTTAGCCCCGAATAAAAATAGTTGGGCAGGAGATTTGCTGGCGAAATTCCAGGCGAAAAATATAGCAGCAGATTTACAAGGTAAAAGTCCTATTGGTGGCTATGTGACGCTTTCGGCTGAGAAGGTTTTAGAAGCAAATCCAGAGGTGATAATTTTGGTTAATCCCCCACAAGGGAATTCGGAAGCAGCGCTTTTAGATTCGTTGAAAAAGGAAGCTTTTTGGCAACAACTGCAAGCAACTAAAAATAACCGAGTCTATGTGTTTGATTATTATGGTCTGGTGAATCCAGGTAGTATAGATGCAATTGAAAAGGCTTGTCAGCAGCTTAAGCAAGCCTTGTTTGTAGCGCAGGGCACTTAGGTCGTCTTACAAATGCCTGTATCCAATAGTAAGACAAGATGAATCCGACAATTACTATGATTACTTCAACATTAAAATCAGTTTGAAACTACCGCAAAACATCTTTGTCGTTCTTTTGTACCTAAAAAATCATTAATCAATTCACTTTTTCAAGCATTCTTTGCACTCAAGATTCTCATTCGGCAACACTCAACACTTGTTATTGCAAAGCAGTTAAATAATGACGGTTTTGCCTTCTCAAAAACTCTAAAAACTAGCTATTTACAGTGTTTTTGAAGAAGAGATACAGCTAATTCAAAACTATTAGGTTGAGTTTGTACTGCATAGGCTTCTCTTTCTAAATCTTGTCGTTTGACATCGGTATAACGTTTAAAAAATGGTCTAGCATAATTGCTTGGTTGAATGTCCAAGCCTAAAGTTTTGATTTTTCCTTTTCCGGCACATACCTGCGCTGCATGAACAGTTTCATGGATTAATGTTTGAGTCCCAATATGTAACTCAAACACTATAGGATTAATCCAAATTTTTTTGTCAGTTTCTCTTAGTAACCCATAAGCTCCTCGCTTTGGTGGTAGTGCAATGATTACCTGAAACCCTTTTTTTTCTAATTTATTTTTTAAATCTAAAAATTTTGCTTCCGGATTGGGTATTTGAGAAAGCAACAGTAAGGAATTTAATATAAAAGTTTTGCTCATTGCCTAATCCGCTCTAGGGCAGCTTTGGTTACTCCGTGTTGGTGACAAATGCCGATCGCAATATAACGACAAAAGCTTAGAAGCCCAGAAATCAGCAATCTCTAACATATTTAGGATTGAAAAAATAATTTGTAATAGGTTCCTGCTTAAATAAATTTGCTATTACTATCAACTTATAGTACTTTGTCTTACAGTCAATCTTTAAACCAGTGCTGGATGGTAAGCGATCGCTAAGGTGATTCCCAGTCATAGATAGACTGGGAACAAGGCAACTGACTATGCTTTTAATCTTTTGCAGAACTAATTGGTTTTTGACCAAAGGGGATATTTTTTTTAGCTTTAGGAAAAGCACCTCCAAGGCTACGGAAATACAGTCCTCCAATGGTGAGTAAAAATGCCACATATCCTACTGCTTGCACAAGATAGAGATTGTCTCTATAACCAAATAAAGATTTGAGAATAATGCCAGGAAACTGTTCGTCAGGTAAGATTGTAGAAGTATTTGAAACCATTGGCCCCAAAATACAAGAGTGGACTTTTGTAAAACGTTCGTAATAGAAACAAAGTCCTTCTGTGGCGCGACTGCTAAGGGCAAGGTTAGCCACTGCTTCGTCGAAATGTTTCAAGGCTGAAACTACTAACCCAGCGACAATTAATACTAATAAAACGCCCATTACCTGGAAAAACTGGCGGATGTTAATTTTGACACCCCCTTTAAATAACAACACCCCAATGGCGGATGCCGCTACCAAACCACCAACAGCACCCAATGCTGGCATTAATCCCTGTTGAAAATTAGCAGCAACGAACAGAACAGTTTCAAAACCTTCGCGGACAACGGCAATTAAAATTAAAGTAAAAACACCCCAACCAGCATTTGAATTTTGTGTCAGTGCTTCTGTTACTGCTCCCTCAACTGTAGCTTTCATAAATCTGGCTTGTTTAGTCATCCAGATTAGCATCCAACTGAGCATTGCGATCGCTAACACACTAAACACACCCTCCAACGCTGGCTCAACTACGGTGGTGTATTGAGGATTCGCTGCTCCCAGTATTTGAATTATCGAACTGAATAGCACGCCTATTAAGGCACTGACGACAATACCAACGCCGACACCAGCATATACCCAAGAGTTAAGCCGAGATTGTTCAGCTTTTTTCAGTAAAGCTAGCACTATACCAACAACAAGGGCAGCTTCTACTCCTTCTCGGAGCGTTATTACAAAAGTAGGTAGAGCAGTACTAAAATCCATCTTTTATCCTTTGTTTTTTGTCCTTTGTCATTAGTCATTTGTCATTTGAATTTAACTAATGACTAATGACTAAGGACTAATAACTATTAACTAAAATCGCGTAGCATCTTTTTGAGTTCGAGATTATGCATCTCTTCTTGCCCAATCATGCCGCGAGCGAATTCTTCAAGATAAATGCTGGCATTGGTAACAGTATCGAGCAGATTTTTATACAGATCCAATGCCTTTTTTTCGTGGGATAAGCTTTCTTCCAAGATATCCTTGACTTTATGCTGGTAGGTTTCTTCCATTGGGGCAATTTTCAGGGAGGGATGCCCATCTAAACCGGTGAGAATTTCTCCTACTTGTTCGGCATGAAGTAAAGATTCAGTTGCCTGTGCTTTAAAAAAAGCCACGATTGGAATACGGTTAGGGCCAGTCACCATCAAAGAATAATGTGTATAACGCACTACTCCTGCTAGTTCAAATTCCATGATGGCGTTCAGCAGGTCAATGGTTTTTTTCTGGTCAAGTTCTTGCATCAGTTGTTAGTTCAAGTAACGAATTTTCATGAGTTAGGAGCTAGGAGTGAGGAGTTAGGAGTTGTAAGTTAGGAGTTCGGGATTCATAACTCATAACTCATAACTCATAATTCATAACTCCTAACTCCTAACTATTTTAAACTCCTTACCATCTGCTTCCCATTAAAAGAAAGTGTTATCGCTGTGCTTGGGTATTGGATTTGTCAACCACTTTTTGAGAGTTTTCCTCAATGGTTTTCACTAGCTTGGTAACATCATTAGTAGTTTTGACTGCTTTTGCTGGTGGGATGGCAGCAGGCCAAACTTTTATGAGTTCAGCGAAACTAGTATCGATCGCTTTGTGTGCTTCGGGATCTGCTTGAGCTACTTGACTAGAAATCCCTTTGTATAATTCATTGGCGTAAAATACAAAACCACGGGAGTCTTGATACTCAATTGGTGCGGTTATTTTACCATTTGCGATCGCAGCGCCATATTCTGAGTTGGCTGAATCTAGCAATTCGTTAATTACCTTTAGCACAAATCCTGGCTTTGAGCGTTCATCTGCTGGCAAAGCTGCGATCGCTCCATCAACTGCTTGCACTGAAGAAGTAAAATTGGTTTTAACTTTGCTATCCTTCGGACTAGATTTTACTAAGTCTTGCAAACTTACCAATGTTGTCTTAAATTCTTTGACTTTGCGCTCATTAAGTTGATCTTCTACGTCAACATAAATCTCTTCAACTGGATGTCCAATATGAGGTTCTGCTTGTTTGGGCTGATTCTGATCCAGCAGTTCTCGTGCTACCAAAAGATGCCCTTTCATTAAGCCTAATTTAGACATATAGTCAACATCTTTTGCCTCACCCGTGAGTGCCACTTCTTGAACACCAACCTGGTCTTTAATTTGGTCGAACTGCTCTTGAGTAATTACTTTTTTAGTAACTAAATCTTCTGGGCTACCATAAGGACGACTTGCCTGGATTTTGTTCGATAAAGCCGGAACGCCTAGTTTGGCTTCAAACTTATCTAATTCTGACAATATAGCAGTGTTAATGTTAATTTTTTCTTTGCCACCGTGGCCACTGTGACTGTTACTACTTACTGCCTCTGTAGCTGGAGGGCTAGCAACTGGTGCTGATGGATTTTCTGCGGTTGGTGTACCACTACAGGAACTCAAGGTAACTATTAAGGCTGCTGCTGCCGTTAAACAGATATAACGAAGTTTTATCATTTTTGCTCCTCGCACAACTAAAAAAGGTATTAATTGAAACATTTCAAACTACTACTAGAAAGTAGTTTGTTTGACACATTGTCATAGATATTTACTGTCTCATATAATGAGATTTTTTATCAACTATTTATCTAAAATTTTAATAAATTACGAATTACTAATAATATCGTCAGGACTTTTTAATAGGATTTTGAGAGCTACTCTCAGCAAGTACTTCAAATTGACCCATGCAACCGTTTTCTGCGATCGCATCTTGATGGGGATGGAACATATACTTACCTGGGTAGCGAAAAGCAAATTCCAAAATGTGCCTTTCTGCCATACCCATCGTAATTACATCAGCTTTCTCGCTAGGAGTCATACTCATGCCATAGCGATAGACATCAAAGAAGTTGGCGTGGAGATGAAACGTCACCGCCGGATCGTATTCAATGATGTTGAGAACATACAGCCGAATCAACTGATCTTTGTAAATGCGAATCGGGTTATGCATGTAATAGTGGGGCAGACCGTTGAAGGCGTAATAATCATTATGGCTATCATCATTCACGTCATACCCACCCATCACTAGTACCATCTCATCAGCCGGGGGACGGGGGGTAGGTGGATCGATGATGAACATTCCATACAATCCCTTGGCGATGTGGCGGGTGACTGGTTCAATATGGCAGTGGTATAAGTGAACGCCATAAGGTTCAGCATCAAATTCATAAATTGTGGCACTACCATTGCTGATTGGGCGAATACCATCCATTTCTGCCGGATGAACGCCATGAAAATGCAAAGAGTGAGAATGTCCCGCATTGTTGAGAAATAGTACCCGGATGCGATCGCCCTGTTTTGCCCGTAGCGTTGGCCCTGGTATGCGACCGTTTAAATCCCAGATGTTGTAAGAGACAGCACTATTGAGTTTTATTATGGAAGTACCGGCAGTTAACTGAAATTCTCTGATAGTCCGCCCATTTTCTTGCTTTACCGTCCCATAATCAAAATCTCTTAACATCCTCATCGGGTTAGTAACGTCGTCTGGTACTTCAATATCGAATGGTGGCACTTTGACCATTGACTTACTTGGCAGATTTAGCATTTGCCAAAGTCCAACTGCACCAGTCACTCCAGCGCCTGCTAGTCCCAGCTGCAATAATTGACGGCGGCTCCAGGGTTTTCTGTTACCTAGAACGAAATTGTTGGGCATGACATTTAGTTACGGTTAGCGCCAAAAAAGAATTGCAAAAGATTTGCAATTGCTTTTAAATATTAGAGGAATTAATAATTATTGTCAATAATTTTATAGCGCTTCAAAATAGCTAGTTAAGTTGCTAAATCTAGATAAAGCTAGAATCAGTCCCTGAAAAGTACAGCCAATTATTTTTAAACTTTACAGTATTTATACGATACTTTTATGTATAAATAAGATTGAAATAAAACTAACTTTTCATGCCTATTTCTGATATGCTTATTGCTTTAGCATTATTTTAGGTACAAGCAATGAGTATAATAACACCTTTAATATAAAACCTCTTGGTAATCTGTGGCGTATTTAATTGGCTTAGAGATAATATCAATTGCATTTCAAGGAATTTTGGATGCTTGGCAATATGACCAATTTTAAATTTTAATCTGTTACCTTCGTGTTATCAGCTTTGAAAATGTCATCATTCAAATCCATGTGTCATTCTTTTGTTATTTGTATGGACTTTATGTGGAGATTTATGCTTCATGATCAGTCGAGCTTCAAAGGATAGTATAGTATTCACTAAAGCCCAATTACTCAATACATTTGATACACACTTGTCAAAGACAAAGTTGATCGTATATCTTTTTGCAATCAAGGGGCATAATGCCCTTTGATTGATGAGTTACCCGAATTCATTATAGGAGGTCAAAAATGACTAATTTTTCTCATATTTCAGTATTGCAGAAGACCGCAGGTATTACCTTATCCAAGCCTGTGCAGGTAACACTCTATATGCTGCTATCTTCTTTAGTTATCTGGACTGTTTTGTTCTCCACCTATCCTGCGGTTCATAACACAGCACACTCAGCGCGTCACCACACCTTAGGCGTTGCATGTCACTAAATTATCATAATCCCAAGATTTTTTAGGTGCATGAAGCAATGCTTTGACATCTAACAAAGTTACGACGCTAAAACAGCGCAGATTTCGCGCCAGTGTTTTTGCTTGGATATAACTTTTAGGTTTTGTAGAGATGCTTTATTTCCCATCTCTACATCACCTTAACTGGATTTAAAATGGTGTTTGATTTATGACTAATTCTTTGACTTGGATTTTTTTGCTTTAACTTTCATCTACTGCTATTTAAGTTTCAGTTGCAAAAGATACATTAGTTTCACACTTCCCGTAAGTTTTTATGAAAAAATATCGGTTTTTTGGAGTTATCAGCGCTGTTTGCATCACTTTGTCAATTCTTTATTCCTTTGTAGGGAATTCCCAAATTCCTACATCCAGAGTGCTACTCTCCACTAACCCGCCTTTAGAACGTATTCTCCCTTTTGAAGCAGAGGCAGAAAGACCACAATCTCCCGTTAACCTGACGTTACAAGCTGTTAATGCTGCGGGTAAACCATTAGAAAATGCCAAAATTGGCTTACAAATTCTGACGCCTAGTCGGAATCCTTGGTTAACAACAGATTTTCCCATTGTTGAGGGAACAAAATTGCTACAAATGGATGCTACTGCACCTGATGGGAAGCTAGAAATTAAACAGATGTTACCCATTCGTGGTAATTACCAACTGCTGGTAAATGTGTCACCTTTGGTAGCAAATGCCTTTGCCCCATATCAGCAAACTTTAAATCTGAATGTTCGGGAAAATCCAATTAAATATAAATACTTTGCTGTTATTGCAGCTATTTTACTATCACTTGGATTGTTGGGTGGTTGGATTATTGGCGGACAAGAAGAACTCCAACAAGGAGAAATTGCACCACAGTCAGTCCGCCTTTTATTAAGTGCATTGACAGTGGTAGCTATAGTAACCCTATTAGTTATCAACATTAGTGCAGAAGTTGCCGAAGCTCATGGCAGCGAACACCACTCAAGTAGTACCGAGGCAATCGCACCATCATCTCAAAAATCTCAGGGATTGGAAATTAACCTTGAGGGAGATAAAAACGCAACTGTAGGAAAACTTGCGAACTTATCATTACAGGTGAAAGATAGCGCAACTGGACAATCTATTAGAGATGTAGCGTTACAGGTGAAAGCGATCGCTACAGAACATAATTTAACAGTCTTTGACTACAAAGGTATTCCTGACGAACAAGGGAAGTTAACATGGCTAGAGCAATTTTTTGATGGTTCACCCCACAAAATCGAGGTGGAAGCAACTCCTCTACCAGGATCTAGCCGTCAATTTATACCAGTGAAGGTAGCACAAGAAGTTGAAGTTGAAGCGATCGCACCACCAATTTATATCCGATTGATTGGTTTATTCTACTTTACAGCCTTTGTCGGCATCGGTATGGCGATTGGATTGCTAATACAACATCGACGCACACCACAAGCAAGGGAAAATTAGTAATATCAGTCTTTTAGTGAGAATTCCAGCCAATATAACAATGTGCATTAAGTAAGTTGCTCAAATTAAATACAAAATCTCACCCTCAATCCCTCTCCTTACCAAGGAAAGGGATTGAGGGTGAGGTTTGATCTTATGTTTAATTACGCCTACCTACTTAACTTTTAGACTGGCAAAAAATCAATTATCCAAAATTATTTCCATATTTCCAGGGACGCAAGCTTTTGCGCCCCGGAGATAGGATGTTTTTAAACTGGAAGTCTCTTAAGTGGGCAAGAATAAATCAAAGTATCTTACGCAGTGTAAAATTAATTAAATTAGCTAGTAGTAAGCGGCTTCAGCCCATATTACAATTACCACAGCAGAAATTAGATTGAAAGTGGATAATATTATTGATGTTTATACTCTTGCCTCTTATTTCCTTAATTACTATTTTTTTGTTAATTAATAAAAAACGTAGCGATTGGCGTGATTCGCTGATACTAGCAATTACTTACTGGGGAATTTTACTCACTGCAATCACAGAATTTTTGAGTATTTTTAAATTAATTACTTTTGGCTGGATATTAGGAACTTGGGGATTAATATGTATCACATTAATTTATATATATTTTCGGTTAAATCACCAAATAATTCCAAACTCAGAGCAAATAAATTCTTCTCAAATAAAGACAAATATTAAAATTAAACCCATCGTAAATTTATTGTTATGTGGCATAGGTTTCGTTGTAGCGACAGTTGGATTAATTGCCATCATAGCACCACCCAATAATTGGGATTCTATGGACTATCACATGAGTCGTGTTGCTTATTGGATACAAAATCATACCGTTGTTCATTATCCAACAAGTTATACCCCACAGCTATATCAAAACCCTTGGTCAGAGTTCGTGATTTTGCATTTTCAAATTCTCAGTGGTGGTGACTACTTCGCTAATTTAGTTCAATGGTTCAGTATGATTGGCTGTATTATTGGAGTGTCATTAATTGCAAAAAAACTCGGAACAGATTTACGAGTTCAAATTTTCTCTGCGGTTGTAACTGCAACAATTCCTATGGGAATCTTGCAAGCTTCAAGCACTCAAAATGATTATGTAGCTGCATTTTGGTTAGTTTGTCTTGCTTACTACTTACTATCAACTATCCAAGCCGGAAAAAGCGAGATTTGGACGAATTCATTTAATATTGGTAGTAGTACAGGATTAGCTATTTTGAGCAAGGGAACTGCTTATTTTTATGTATTTCCCTTTTTAATTTGGTTTGGTTTTTACCTGGTTAAACGCTTACGCTGGCAAGCATGGAAGCCTGCTTTGATAGTAGGAAGTATCTCTTTGTTGCTTAATATTAGTCACTATTTACGCAATTATAATTTATTTGCTTCGCCACTTGGTGAAGCGAGTGGTTATCGTAATGAAATACTCGGTGTTAATATACTCATTTCTAATATCCTGAGAAATCTTGCTTTACATATAGGAACACCGATTGGTTTCTGGAATGGAAAAGCGAACAGATTAATTCAACTTATACATATATTCATTGGTGTAGATTATAACGATCCTCGGATAACTTTTTCCCAGACATTCTTTGTACCAGGAGGTTGGTCAACAATTGGGATAACTGGTAATGAAAACAGTGCTGGTAATTTATTACATCTAGCGCTAATAATGATATGTATGATTATTTTTATGGGTCGAAAATCTCTTCGTAAAAAAAGTTATATTTTTACTTATCTCATTGCTACCATATCTACATTTTTGATATTTTGCTACTTACTAAAATGGCAAGCCTGGAATAGTCGTCTGCATTTACCTTTGTTTGTCCTAATTTCTCCATTTGTAGGTGTGGTGTTATCTAAGCTGAAACACCAAAAAATAGCAATTTTTATAGTAACATTTTTGCTAATCTCATCATTACCGTGGGTGTTTTTTAATAGGTACAGACCTATTATTGATAGCAACAATATATTCCAAACCCCCAGAATTGAGCAGTATTTTAGTAATAGACCATTCCTCAAAGGTACTTACACAGGAGCAGTTGAGTTTTTAAATTCCAAAAAATGCTCGAATATTGGGCTATCAATGGGGAATGACCCTTGGGAATACCCTTTATGGGTACTTTTGCAGCAAAGTAATCAAAAATTACTTAAAATTCAACATATTAATGTTAATAATATTTCGGCAAGTTTAGAAAAAGAGGATTCCTATCAAGATTTTGAGCCTTGCGGGATTATTTCAATGGAAACTAAAAAAAGTAAACAAAAAAAATCTCAAGAAATTAATTTTAAAGACAAAACTTATGTCCGCTCTTGGGATTCTCCAGAACTTGGTGTATTTATTAAGTAGAATTTTATTATTTACAAGAGCTTAAAATTAAAATTTACTCAGAAGTTAAGAAAGTAATGCTGACAAAAATTACTGTTGAAAAAATTCTTGAGCGTGCCTTGATGGGATACGACTTATCTCTCGAAGAGGGAGTGGTATTGTTACAACAAACAGATGAGGAGGCGATCGCAGCGATACGTGCTACATCCGACACACTCCGCCACACTCAAGCAGGCGATACGGTTACTTATGTAATTAATCGTAATATCAACTTTACTAATATTTGTGAGCAGCACTGTAGTTTTTGTGCTTTCCGTCGAGATGATGGTGATGCCGGTGCATACTGGTTAGATTCGGCGCAAATTTTGGAAAAAGCGACAGATGCAGTGCAACGGGGTGCGACGGAAATCTGTATGCAGGGGGGATTAAATCCACAAGCGCAGATAAATGGTAAATCTTTGCCTTATTATCTCAAGGTCGTGGAAACCATTAAACAGGAATTTCCTCAGATACATTTACATGCTTTTTCTCCCCAAGAAGTAGAATTTATCGCCAGACTTGATGGACTTGGGTATGCTGATGTAATTGCTGCTTTGCGCGATGCTGGTGTTGGCTCAATGCCAGGAACAGCAGCTGAAGTGTTAAACGATGAAGTTAGGCGGATACTGTGTCCAGAGAAGATTGACACAGCCACTTGGCTAGAAATTGTTAGCACCGCTCACAAATTAGGCTTGCATACCACTAGCACCATGTTATCTGGGCATATTGAAACCCACGAACAGCAAATTGGGCATTTAGAAAAATTGCGATCGCTCCAACAAACCGCCATTAATCAGGGATATCCAGCAAGCATCACAGAGTTTATTTTATTACCCTTCGTTGGGCAAGAAGCACCCAAACCCTTACGTCGCCGTGTCGGACGCGATCAACCAGTTTTGAGTGATGCACTGCTGCTAGGCGCTGTGGCGCGGATTTACTTAGGTAATTGGATTCCTAACCATCAGCAAAGTTGGGTAAAACTGGGGCTTGCAGGTGCAACGGAAGCCTTAGTTTGGGGTTGTAATGATATCGGTGGCACATTGATGGAGGAGCATATTACCACAATGGCAGGTGCTTTGGGTGGTACGTGTATGGAAGTGGAAACCTTACAAGCTGCGATCGCTTCTTTAGGAAGACCTTACCAACAACGCAATACTCTTTATCAAAAAATTAAGAGTTAGAGAGTCAAGTCAAAGGCTTGCGGACAAGTATTTAAGTTAGCTGAACGGAGTTCTGAGTTCCGAGATGAATGAACGAAGTTTTCTAACTCCTCACTCATCACTCCTAATTCCTAACTAAATTGATTGATCCCCAAGTTACCAATCCAAGATACGATGGACGTTGATTTACGTATTCTTTTACTTAATGCATATGAAGCGCTATTGGTCGCGTTTGCTTGCGCTGGTTTTGGTTGTATCTATCGGCTTAATGGGCTGTTCTGGCAGTCCAGATAGTTTGACTGGGGATTATCGCCAAGACACCTTAGCTGTGGTCAATGTTATGAGACAAGCTCTGGATATATCACAAGATTCACCAGAAAAAGCAGCAGTTCAAGCAGAAGCGCGTCAAAAAATTAATGACTTTTCGGCTCGCTATCAGCGAGTTAACTCTGTTTCTGGTCTTGGCTCTTTTACAACCATGCGAACAGCCCTCAACTCCCTGGCTGGACACTACAGTTCTTACCCAAATCGTGCCGTACCCGAAAAACTCAAAAATCGTTTAGAGAAGGAGTTACAGCAGGTAGAAGTAGCGCTGAAGCGTGGAGGTTAATTCTTAACTATTGCCTACTCTATCATCAAGAGTCAATATTTTTGGCTCTTGATTATTTTATCAACTTGATATAAATCAGAGTTTGAAATTTTCAAATAAACTGATTGACACTTTTATAGCTAAAAGCCTTGTCACAGTTCAACTTACTTCGTCTCCATCCAATTTTCACCGACACGCGCGTCCACTAGCAACGGCACACTCAACTGGACTGCATTTTCCATCACCGACTTAATTTGCGGTTGTAATTCTTCCCATTCATCAGGAGGAATTTCAAACACTAATTCATCGTGAACTTGCAACAACAAACGCGCCTGATAGTTCTTCAAAACCTCATGCAATCTCACCATTGCAATTTTGATAATATCAGCATTGGAACCTTGAATTGGTGCATTAGCAGCAGAGCGTAGTAAACCTGCATCATAAGCACCCAAATTTTTCAATTTACTCAGATCAATATCTTTTGGGTTACTCCCTTTTAATTTGCGTAAACTGTTATTAGTAAAGTCAAAATAACGACGGCGACCGAAAATAGTTTCTACATAACCAAGAGCGATCGCTTCTTTTTTCACTCGTTCTAAATATGCAAATACTTTCGGATACCGTTCATTAAACCGCTTAATGAACTCGTTGGCAATGGTTTTATCTATCCCAGTTGAGCGCGAAAACCTTAGAGAACCCATTCCATAAATCACGCCAAAATTGATAGTTTTTGCTATCCCTCGTTCTTCTGAGGTTATATTTTCTTTTTCAAACACTAACCGCGCCGTAACAGTGTGAACATCTTCATTTTGCTGATATGCTTGCACTAATATTGGCTCTTGACTCAAATGAGCCAAAATCCGCAATTCAATTTGTGAATAATCAGCAGCCACCATTAACCAACCAAGTTCTGGCAAAAACGCCTTACGAATTTGGCGACTAAAAGCTGTACGAATGGGGATATTTTGCAAATTTGGATTAGAAGAAGATAACCTACCAGTTGATGTTGCTGCTTGGTTAAAATCAGTATGCACTCGCTGGGTATCTGGACGCACCAATGCAGGCAATGCATCAACATAAGTAGACTTTAATTTAGATAGAGTACGATACTCTATGATCGCCTCAACAAATCCACTTTTATCATCTTCTTGAAGTTTTTCCAGTGTTGCTGCATCTGTAGAGAAGCCCGTTTGAATTTTACGAGAATGTCTAGTACTTAACCCCAACTTTTCAAACAAAATTTGGCTCAACTGCTTAGGCGAACCCAAGTTAAAATTTTCCCCAGCTATTTTAGTTGCTTCCTCTTTTAACCTGGCTAACTCAGTTTCTAAATGCTGTGAAAGTTCTTGTAAATAAGCTGAATTAATGCGGACACCCGTGTATTCCATTTCGGCTAAAACCGCTTCTAGTGGCTGTTCCACTTCCACTAATAGCTTAGACAAAGTTGGAATTTTATCTAGTTCTTCACGCAATTTCGACACTAAGCTAAAGGTAGAATAGGCATCCATACCACAGTAATCTGCTACGGCAGGAATATCTATATCAGCAATGGTTTTACCTTTAGGAACCAAATCCAAATAACTTTTTGCTATTAATCCCAAATATCGCTGTGACAAATCCATCAAATTATGACTTGAATCGGGATTTAGGATGTAACTTGCCAGCATAGGATCAAACACTACTCCCGCCAAATTAATTCCTTGACACTTTAAAACTAAGCGGTCAAATTTTCCATTCTGTAAAGCTTTGGGATAATCAGCACTTTCGAGAATTGGGCGTAATGCTTCTAGCGCCAAATCTTTATGCAAATTTTCCCCAGTTTTATGCCCCAAAGGAATATAGGCTACCTCATCTGGTTTCGTTCCCCAACAGCAACCAATTCCTACTAACTCAGCATCTCTCGGTTCTAAATCGGTGGTTTCAGTGTCCCAAGCAACGGGTGTTTCTGGATTAGTGAATTTTTGCAAAAGTTTTATTAACTCAGTTAATTTTGCTTCAGTGTTGATGATGCGTGGTGTAATTGGGGAAGTAGATTGTTGTGTAACTGCTGCTGTATCAGTAGCACTGAAAAACCACAAATCATTATCTTCATCAGCGCTGAATTCTAAGTTAGTATTGGGGTTAATTGTATCTATTTTGGCTTCTTGCTTTTCTTCAAATTTGCCACCAAAACGTTGCTGTAGGTCGTTTATTTTACTTAAAAAAGACTTAAATTCTAACTTTTCTAAAATTGGTGATAAGACGTTTGTATCAAAACCTTTTAACTTGCAATTTTCTAAATCAAATTCTATAGGAACATCTAAAATTATGGTTGCCAAATAACGAGACTTCTCGGCATCTTCTTTACCCGTTGCCAGTTTTTTCTGAGTTGCGCCTTTAATTTCATCTAACGCAGCATAAACACGATCAAGTGAACCATAGGTATTTAGCAGTTGCACTGCTGTCTTTTCGCCAATTCCCTTCACACCAGGAATATTATCTGATTTATCACCACAAAGAGCTTTGAAATCAACAATTTGTGAAGGTAAAACCCCCATTTTTTCTTTGACTTGTTCTGCTTCAAATTCCGTGATGCTATTTGTAGAGCGCTTTAGGGCATCTGGACTAAAATTCAGAACGGTGATTTCTTTGTCAGAGTCGATTAGTTGAAATAAATCGCGATCGCCAGTGAGAATCTTCACCCTATACCCAGCAGCAGTTACTCGTTGTGATAATGTTCCCAAAACATCATCTGCCTCATAACCAGGGGCAGTGAAAATTGGTAGATTGAAGCCATTGAGCAACTCATGCAGGTTTGCTAAGTCGGGAATAAAGTCTTCTGGCGTTTCTTTGCGATCGGCTTTATAAGTCTCGTCAGCTTCGTGGCGAAAAGTTGCCTCACCCAAATCAAAAGCGATCGCCATTGCTTGAGGCTGTTGTGTTGCCATTACCTCCAGCAGGCACTTCACAAAACCAAAACATATACTGGTAGGAATCCCCGTTTTGGTACGTAGCCCTCCATCTCGCCCTTTGGCGAAAGCAAAGTATGAACGATAGGCCAGGGAGTGTCCATCTACCAGGATGAACGTGGGGCGTGTTGCAGTTACAGAAGTGATTTCAGACATAGCCCTATTTTAGCCAGAAGCTTTGTCACATAGTTAGCAATTTCAATGCTCATTCATTTTGGCTTTGGCGACAATAGCACCGTAAAATGTCTTGATGGCAGGTTGAAGCATTTATAATTGCAAGCTCTTACAGATAGGGCGCTCTTCCAGTTTTTCACAGAGAATATCACGAATACTACGCACAACTTGATAAGTTGAGTTTTAACTCAAATAACTTGAGTGGTTTGACTGGAACCAGCGTTGAAGAATAAGAACACCTAATTGGAACCCAAGCAAACCCTCGAATCACCAATCAGACTATTATCAACCCATTGTAAGGAAGAATAATCTCATAAGCACGATTATTACTCACGATTATGACTAAAGATGGCATCTAAATCTACCAGAAGGGCTATTTATATTCATGACATTGATTTCTGCATTTTTCCTTGGGTTAGTTGCAAGACTGCGAGCGTTGACAGCTCCTGTTGCTTTATTTCTGGCACGGGGCGGCATTATAGGGATCGTTCTGGCTGTACTGGCAGTGGCTGAGTTGATTGGCGACATGCTGCCGCAAATCCCCTCTGGCACCAGTCCCCCTGCGTTGATTGCTCGGATTCTCAGTGGTGGCATTGTGTGATGGCTAGTCACTGGAGCAAACAGCAGTTTTGCACCGGTTGGAGCGCTCTTTGGTGTGGTGGGTGCGTATGGGGGTCGGGCGGTGCGGATAGCCGCCATTGAACGGATTGGTGCAGTTCCTGCTGCACTTGCTGAGGATGTTGTAGCGATCGCTCTGGCTGCCTTTATCGTTACCCGTTGATGTCACGAAGTATGTAAGTCCTAAGTTAACTGGTATTTTAAATTAAAGAACTTGAGTGGTCTAAATTGAACCAAAATTGAAGAATCAAGACAACTGATTGAAAGTTAGATAAGCCACCTTCGCGAGGAATTAAGTCATCAAAATAAGACTGCTGAAATCAGTTATGTATCAACTGATCAACTAGTAATTGATCGATCAGTTACCGATCGCGGATACAGTTATCTTTACGACCCGAACCAGATACAGATTGGGAAACCTCACAATATTACATAGGAGCCACGTGAGCACAATCACCACACAGGTGCGTATAAAGGCATCGGTGCCTCGATCGCCAAACATCTGGCAGCCGAAGGTGCAGGCATTGTCGTCAACAGACTGAAGCGCAAACACCACTAGGTCGCATTGGACAGCCACAGGACATCGCCCCTGCCGTTGTCTTCCTTGCTTCCTCCGATTCAACCTAGATCACTGGCGAAACGCTGTACATATCGGGTGGGCTTCGCTAGCTTTAGATGTCATAACTAAATCCAAACCCTACCTGAATAGGTGGAGAGTTTTTAACTTTGAGTGTGAGAGTGTTATGAAAGCAAACTATCTCCAAGGAGTTTAGCGGTGATGGAAACAGCAGATGTCATTGTGATCGGCAGTGGTCAAGGAGGCATTCCACTGGCGGCTGATTTTGCCGATGAGGGACGTAAGGTTGTCTTGTTTGAGCGGGATGCTTTAGGTGGCAGTTGCATCAACTATGGCTGCACTCCGTCTAAAGCGTTCTTAGCAGCGGCTCATGCAACAGGGCGGGCGCGCCAGGCTAAGAAGTTAGGCATCCATATGGAGGTTGAAGTGGATTTTCCTGCTGTTATGGAGCGAGTTCGGGGAATCCGCAGCAGCTTTAATCAGGGGATTCGCAAGCGATTGGAGACTGCGGGTGTCAAAGTCATTTGTGCCGAAGCTTCTTTTGTGGGTGAACGGACTGTCAAAGGTGGGGATGTTACCCTTCAGGCTCCTCTGGTAATCATTAACACGGGCACGTCATCGCTGATTCCTGACATTCCCGGACTTGCAGGAACTCCCTACCTGACCAACCGCAACTTCTTTGACTTGTACACCTTACCAGCCCGTTTATTGGTGATTGGAGCCGGCTATATTGGCTTGGAATTGGGACAAGGACTAGCGCGTTTGGGCAGTCAGACCCAGTTAATTGTGCGAGGCGATCGCGTCCTCGGACAGGAAGAGGCTGATGTCAGCAAGGTCTTAGCAGAAGCATTAAAGCAGGATGGGATTGGACTCCACTTTGGAGTCAATGTGAATCACGTCGCCTACGAGAGTAATGTGTTTAGGCTGACCCTGAGCAGTGGCGAACAACTCCAGGGAGAAGCATTGCTGGTTGTGATTGGACGGAAACCCAATACAAGTGCATTAAATGCAGCCGCCAGCGGAATTGAGCTAGATGATCGAGGGTTTGTCAAAATTGATGACCAGTTCCATACCACCTGTTCTGGAGTCTATGCGATCGGGGATGCTGCCAAACAGCCTGCCTTTACGCATGTGTCCTGGGAGGACTATCGCCGCTTAAAAGCAATTTTGTGTGGAGAAAACCGGACACGGAGCGATCGCGTCCTTGGCTATGCAGTCTACACAGAACCCCAGGTTGGGCGAGTCGGTATGACGTTAGAACAGGCTCAGAAACAAGGCATCAACGCGTGTGCTGTCACGTTACCCATGAGCCAAATTGCGCGTGCGATCGAGTGGGGGCATGACCTCGGGTTTTATCGCATGGTGATCGACAGCGACACAGACAAAATCCTGGGAGCAACCCTAGTGGGGTACGAAACTGCTGAACTGGTGCATGTATTTTTATCCCTGATGGAAGCAGGAGCAACCTGGCAGTTGTTAGAGCGATCGGTTCACATCCATCCTACCTATGGTGAAGCTTTACCCAGTCTGGCACGGTTGCTGCTTGGAGATAACATGCCAGGGTGTCCGAATATGTAAAGAGGTTTTATTAATGCACAACCTCAGTTGGCATTAATTTCAAGTGGATGCCTAAGCTAGGAAGTCATCCTCCTGACTCGGCTACAAAACCGTTCTCTGTTCGTTGCCCAAGCTTGCCTGATATAGCCCCTGCCCAATCTACAAACTGGGATGGATATAGCGTCGCTGACAAACAATAGAATTTACTGGAGACATACTCGAAAATACATGTTTTAAAAATATAAGTCCAACCCCAAGTCAAGCCACTGTAAATCTTGGCAGTCAACTGAGCTTACAACTAAATAATCAGTCTTTGTTGAGACTCAATCCACAATATACTTCCAGTTACCAAGTTGCTAAATATGACAACATTACTGATTATAGTGGCACATCTGGAGACACTCCTTCTAACTTAACTGGCAAATTCATAGACTTTATTGAAGAGATAGGTTTTTCCCATCCCATCTATTAGTCAGGCTATCTAATTTAAATCAAAATCCCCGATTTTTTCGAGAATCGGGTTTTTTTCTTGAGACTATTAGTCAGAATT
The DNA here is from genome assembly GCF_964245445.1 of uncultured Nostoc sp. GTDB lineage: Bacteria > Cyanobacteriota > Cyanobacteriia > Cyanobacteriales > Nostocaceae > Nostoc. The sequence goes on along the minus strand of NZ_CAXTNE010000019.1, from coordinate 30,067 downwards.
GTGAACAATATTCAAAAAATACCATAGCAATCTAAAATCTAAAATTGTCTGATATCAAGTCCGGTGAATCACTTATGATTACCGTATCTGTGCAAAAATCGAAAATGCCTCTTTCCCCCAGCTAAGAGTCCCCAGCAAGACCTGCGCTCTAAATGATAAGTCTTTAGCCGGACATGATATGATTTAGCATCTTCAAGTTAGGAAACTAGGGTTGAATAGAGAACCCAATTTTTTCTACTACTCCCCACTGCTAGCTAGAGCCTGTTAACCTCTTACTGGAACTTAAAATCTAGGAAATTATGCAGAAAGTATCTGCCACACATTTAGTATCTACTGATAATCAGGCTGCTACAAAAGACATTAAACTACTAGTTTTGGATATAGATGGCACGATCGCCGGACACTCTAACACCATTAGCGAACCTGTAAAGCAAGCTATTGTGGCAGCGCAAGCACGAGGAATTCAAGTAGCGATCGCGACAGGTAGGATGTATCGTTCAGCCTTGCGCTTTCACCAAGATATCGGCTCTACCCTACCATTAATGGCCTATCAAGGAGCCTGGATTCAAGATCCGCTCACCCAAAAAATTCATCGCCATTGGGTTGTTTCCAGGGAAATCGCCCACCAGTTACTCGACTATTTTGAACAGCCTGAGTTGCGATCGCTCCTATCTGTTCACTTCTACATCAATGATCAACTATACGTCCGTGAACTAACTAGAGAAACCCAAATTTATGCAGAACGTTCTGAGATTACCCCGATTCCGGTAGGTGATTTGCGTCAAACCTTAACGAATGAACCAACAAAAATTCTTGCTTTGTCTGATGACATTGATGTGATCGACAAGCTATTGGGAAATTTGCGCCGCCAATACACACCTGCTGAACTTTATCTGACAACATCTGTTGCTACCTTTTTTGAAGCAACTAACGCCTCTGTGAATAAGGGAACTGCTGTACGTTACCTAGCCGAAAAATTGTTGGGATTACAGTTAGCCAATGTTATGGCGATTGGCGATAACTTCAATGATGTGGAAATGCTGGAGTACGTTGGACTTGGTGTCGCTATGGGCAACGCACCAGCAGGAGTGCAAGCGATCGCGCAGTGGGTAGCTCCTAGCGTAGAGGAAGATGGAGCAGCAGTAGCAATTGAAAAGTTTTTGCTGTAATGAGGGCAATTTTTCAAACCTAACCCATATAAATCAGAAAGGACACCGACGACTGGCCGTGTTTCGTCTCGGTGTCCTAGCTGGTTCGCTCCTCACACACCTGTTAATGTAGCTGAGGTGATGCATTGAGTCAATAGATATATAAAAGTTTTTATTTTGGCCTAAGCGACATTACCGATTTATAACTCTAAGGGCGCAAAAACACCCAAGTTTTCCTCTAGCACAAATCTTAATACTGACTGAGTAGCCATAAGCAATCCGAGTCTGGCTTGGGCTAACTCTGGTAAAGTAATTTTCACCTCACCCCAAATCCGGCAACTACACCAAAACTTTTCAAAAGCTTGGCTCAAACTCAGCGCCACTTTTTCCCATTTCACAGAACCCTTAACATCAGGGCACTCTATGTTGTCTACCACTTGTATTAACTCACCAATTAGACGACGCTCATCTGGGTGATTGAGCCGCAATGTTCCGTCACAATTAAGCCAAGGTAAAGGGTTAGGAGAGATCACACTCCAAAAAGCTGGACTAGTATTTGGAACTGGTTCTCTAAGTTTAATCAATCCTTCTCGATGCGCCAGAAGCACTAGCGAACAGCAGCGTGCATGGGCATATTGAACAGCAAACAAATTGGGCATTGGGCATACACAAGAGGCAGAGGGGCGGGGTGCAGGGGGCAGAGGAGAAAATTCTTCTCCCTTGCTCCCAGCTAAGAGCTCCCTTGCTTCTTCCCTATTCCCCACTCCCCACAAACTCCCGACTACGAGACTTTGTAACCAAGTCGCTAACGTTGAGTGAGTTAATTCAAAATGTATCAAACCAGGGGGAACTATTTGGATGGTAAAAACGTCGTCACAAATCCCTGATATCTCTGAGGCGATCGCGCTGGCAAGTTCCATCGCTTTTCGATTCTGAGATTTTGATAGTCCCAGAGACACACTTGAGGTGTATAAAATTCTATTATTATCTCTACCTTTATATAGAGTAATTTTTTCACTTTTTATGCATCTATTTTCTGTTTTATAAGTATCAATGCTTAGTAATTTTCTTAAACAACTGTACACTAACTGTTTGATTGACGTATATTTGCTAACTTGTATTTTATGATGCACGTAATATTATTTAAATCCTTATGTAAGATATATTTGTTACTTTTCTGTCATCCATCTTGCGGTATAAATTTAATTTAGATAAAGAAAAATGAGAAGAGGATAAAATTTGATGAATAATCGATGAATAGTAAGTAAACTTTACTACCATCATTGTACAGTAGGAAGTATAACAAAAGAGTAGAGAGTAATTTGCTTTCTATTCTTTGGATTGGCTGGCGCTGTTAGGCGTTATGCCTGCCTTGCCAACACAAAGACACTCCTTGCACCCTTTTATTTACGTCTTTGTCTTCAGCCGAACGCTCTTTGTTACCTATGCAATCTCCATCCTCCTTTTCTGAGGCATCACGGCCTTTTTTAACTTGGCAACGCATTCTTGACTGGGCTCAAGAACACTACCGCTGCCGTACCTTTAGCAAAGATGAGCGCATTCCAGCCCGGCCTGGATTGCTATATTTGGTGCAAAGGGGTGCGATCCGTATGGTAGGAACCGCCCAAGTTAGCGCGACTGCCAGCCAGCTAACGTCTCGACGAATTAACAGAACCCCAGAAGAAGCGTTCTTGGGTTTTGTGGGAGCGGGACAGCCATTTGAAATTGTTGCCCAATCACCATTCACACTCCAGTCCTACGCCCATGTTGACCAAACTGCGGTGTTGTGGATGTACTGGCATGACTTAGACAACTGGCCTCACTTCCGTCGTGAAGTTATGGATGCCTTTAGGTATCAGCACCAGCGTAAGCTACTGTGGCTGAGTGCCTTGGGACAACGCCGCACGATTGACCGACTCTTAGGATTTCTCACATTGTTAATTGAGGAATATGGAGAGCCAGCAATGAGCGACACTGATCCTGATGTGATTCGCGGCTATTGTCTGCCCTTCCCCCTCACCCATGCCCAAATTGGGAGCGCGATTGGTTCCACTCGTGTTACTGTCACCCGTTTGATGGGTAAGCTACGTCAACGTGGCTTAATCCTGACTCAAGGCGATAATCTCATTTGCTTGCCAGCAGAATCGATTAATAGAGCTGGTTAAAGCACAGTTCAGAGCGGCGATTTCCGCCACTCTGTCTTGAGCGCGATGGGCTACGCCCCGCCGGAGACGATCGCAAGAGTCAGCGAATTTTGACAAACCCAGCTTGGCTAATCAGTTCCTGTCCCTGCTCAGTCAGCAGTAAGTTGGCGTAAGCGACACCTGCTTGCTGCTCAGTCTGACCATTCTGTTTGACCACCACAAACAGATTGCGGGTAATCGGGTATTTTCCTGATTGGAAAGCCTCAATGTTCAATTTGTTTCGTTTACCAGGACATTCGGACGGGAGGACAGATGGTTCCTGGTATGGAGCAATATATTGCCCTTGCGTCCGCCCCAACGGCAAGGCTTTGATTGAGCATTGAGGAATCACCTCTGGGGCAGAAGCGTAGTAGATACTACCAGGACTACCAGCCAATTTTTGCAAGGCTTGGGTGGTTGTGGAGATAAATTCCACATTGGGACTGAAAGGTTGACCACCCAAGATATCTTGGACAAAAAGCTCTACCGTACCGCCATCAGCAATGCGGCGGGAATAAGGCTTAATCAGAATATTGGGGCCGCCCACCTGGCTCCAATTATTGATTTTACCTGTGTAAATTAACTTTAACTGCTCTACCGTTAGCCCTTGGATGTTAAGGTTGGGGTTAACTGCAACTGCCAAACCATCAATTGCCACAGGAACTTGTTTGAAAGTGAACCCACGCTGCTGGGCACGGCTTAATTCCTGATCTAAAACTGGTCGGGAGGACTGGGCAAAGGCTAGTTGACCGTCTATCAGAGATTGAATGCCAGTACCAGAACCAGGAGATGCATTACTCGGTTCTACGTAGCGCAGCCGAAACTCTGGCCGCGCGGCTTGAAGTGCTGGATCAACTACCAGCCGAATTGGCGCCCAAGATGTACTGCCTCCGTAATTAAATAATCCTGTAGGAACATCCTGTACTGAAGTAAAAGTATTGCCACTAGGCTGTTCTGATGAAGCTTGGGGCGTTTTGATGCTACCAGAATTAATTGTATTTACGTTGACACCAGACTTTTTAGTAAACCACCAAAAACCGCCAGCTATTAGCCCGACTGTGATTAGGATGGATAATACAAGAATAGTTGTTTCATTTTTTTGGGACATAATATAATTACTCACGCGTCCATTCAATACAAATGCTTAACTTGATAAGTGCTTGCTATTTGAAATTGTATTTGGAGGACAGGTGTTTTCTTAACAAATGCTGACAAATCCTCACTTTTTACTACAATAGATGCCAAGGTATAATAAATCTCCCTTGGATTATTCGTCTGTTTTCTCAAAATTTGAGCGCTGGTAAGAATAAATTGATAGTAAAATTTTTCCTCATAAAGTTCAATTTCTCATTTTGAGGGTTTTTCCAGGTTAAGTATTGGTTAATTTTTAATTTTTTATTGCTGATTATCGCACTGGTTCAAAGTCATAACCCGTGCGTGAGCGAGAACCAGGAACAATTTTTACAAGTTGGACTGGCGCATTGCGATCGCCTGATGCTAAAAACCGAATTGTACCAGAAGCACCAGTGGCAGAAAAGTCAGAAGATAAAAGTACTTGTTGGACTCCAGAACGTATGGGGTTGCGTTTTAATGCCTCAATCAGAGCTACAGTGGCATCATAGCTAAGGGCACTTCGCCAACTCACATCACCGCCCCATAACTGTCGGGATTTCTGAGGAAAATTTGACTTGGGAGCGCCATCAATATGCCAGGGAACTGCCAATACCATCCCCACAGCTTGTTCTCTGCCAATTTCTAAAGTTTTAGCGGTGTAAACATCATCTCCCGCCAGCAAAGTTAACTTTTTCTGGTTAATCTGAACTACTTGCAGCGCTTTATCGAGAGTTTCAGTGTTAGCAGCTAACATCAACACTTCTGTACCTTGCTTAGTTGCTTGTTCTACACTTTTAGCCGCACTAAAACCCACCTGAGACAAATCAAATTCGCTGGATACTTGTCCACCCTCTAGGGAAACAGATGAAACAAACTCCGACTTTAAAGACTGGCTATAATTACTCTGAGAATTAAAGAAAATCACTGCATTTTTTTTCTGCAAGGTTCTCACCATATAGTTGGCTAAACTTCTAGCAGCCATAAAATCACTAGGAACCGTGCGAAAAACGTAGCGGCTAAAGTTAGAAATTTTTACAGATGTACTGGTAGGGGAAATTGCTACAAGTTGTCCTGAAGTATAAATAGTACCGGCGGCTAAGGTGGAATCGCTAGTATTAGGCCCAACTACACCTAATACTTCTGAATTACTGACTAGGTTGGAAGCGATTTGCTTGGCTATTTCTGGATTGTCATCGTCGTTAGCTATCCCTACCCTTAACGGTACTCCCTTGACTCCTCCAGAGGTATTAATTTCATTTTGGGCTTGGGCTATGCCACGCAAAATTTCTAAAGCAGCATTGGGGTCAGTGCCGAATGGTACAGAAGCCATAATGGTGTAGCTCTTGGAAGAACCAATGCGGGCATTGTTCAGAAAAATTAGCGTTTCTGGATCGTTACGGTTGAGTTTTAGGGCATCTGTCAAATTAGCGATCGCTTTATCATAACTTTTAGCTGTGAGCGCCTGTAATCCTTCTTTTTTAACTGGAGAAATATCACCCGGAGTCAAGGATTTTTCCCCAAAACTAATGCGGTCTTGTAAGGATGGATTGCTACCTATTTCTGGATTTTGAGTGATACTATTACTAATTTTGACCCCATTGTTAGTAAACCACCAAACACTACCGCCCACTATTCCAACGGTCAACAGCAGGGTCAAAGCTAAAATTTTAGTTTCATTTTTTTGTGACATGAACAAATTTAAATAAAGTAAAATAAAAATGTTTATTATTTGTAGAACTTACGTCTGGAGGTAAAAAACGAACTATTCCATATCTACGATAAATAAGAATTTAATAAATTTGTATAAGCCCTAATTTGATTATTTTGTTAAATTTAAAAATTTGGCTCATTTAATTTTGACAAATCCAGCCTTTTCGATCAGTTCTTGACTCTGAGGTGTCAGCAGCCAATTTGCATAAGCTTCCCCAGCTTGCTGATCTGTTTGACCATTCTGTTTAACAATTACAAATAAATTGCGGGTAATTGCATAATCTCCACTACGAAAGGCTTGAGTATTCAACTGATTACGCTTACTGGGACATTCAGATAGAGGTACAAAGGGTTCTTGGTAGGGTGGCACAAATTGACCGTTTGTCCGCCCTAGTGGTAGGGATTTAATTGTACACTGGGGTACAACCTCTGGGGCAGAAGCATAGTAAATTCCACCAGGACTTGCAGCTACTTTTCGTACTGCTTCTGTGGTCGTACCAATGTAACTAATGTTGGCACCAAATTTTTCTTTATTTAAAACATTTTCGACAAAGAACTCCACTGTGCCGCCAGCTTCTTGACTTCGAGAGTAGACTGTAATTGGTAAATTTGGTCCACCCACCTGTTGCCAATTAGTAATCTTGCCAGTGTAGATATCTTTGAGTTGGGCGACAGTTAAACCAGGAATATTCAGATTGTGGTTAACTGCGATCGCAATTCCATCAATCGCCACTGGAATTTCTTTCAAACTAAATCCTTTTTGTTTAGCTTCGGCATTTTCTTCTGCCTTGACTGAGCGAGAAGATTGAGAAAAAGCTAGTTGATTATCTATCAACATCCGAATACCAGTTCCAGATCCTGCTTGACCTGAAGGAGGTTGAGTATAGCGTAAAGTAAATTGAGGGCACAGGCTTTCTAGTGCAGAGTCTACGTCTTTACGGATGGGTGCCCAGGTTGTGCTACCACCATAGTTGAATGTTCCCTCCGGGAGATTTGGCACGTTACATTTGTTGTTGACAAACTGCTTTGTGGAATTATTTGTGTTGCTACTCTTTGAAGGTTTAGCAACAGTTCCATTTAGTTGTGCCCACCGTTCCATAAAAAACCATAAGCCACTAAAGATTAAGCCAATGGTGATGATAGCAGCTAAGAAAAGGCTAAGTGTTTCGTTTTTCTGAGACATAGTTAGCTGTTAGCACCAAAACTTTTTTAAAGTAAGAGAGATAATAATTTATAAATGAGTCGAAACACGGCTGTTAAAGAAATGGCTACTAAGGCTGCTGCAACTGATAAAATTACTACTGCCTGAATGCCAAGTCCCCCCTGTAAAAAAGGGAGAAAAAAAATAATAGCAAAAGTGATTGTTGGAATAATTAATAAATCGAACTTTTCAATCCACCGCCTGGTTTGGGCAAATATCAGTATGCCTAAAATTACACATGCAACAGTGAAACTAACTATTGGTGATTTTACTAGACTGAAGAGAGCGATCGCAATTAATGCCCCTTCAAATCCACTAAATGCCGCCCCGCCCAATAATTCCACTGTCGAAAACGCTGATTGAGTTGGTGAACGGCGGGGGACAACGGGACTAGAACTGGGTGGTTGTGGCGGAAGTGTTACAGAGGGCGAATTAAATTGTGTAGAAGCTTGAGCCGCCTGTGAGTTAAGTGCATCTAAAACCTCTTGAACTGACTGGAAACGCTGATTAGCAGCAGGTAGCAGCATCTTGTCTAAAACGTCAGCAAGGCGAGGGCTGACATTAACTTGTGTTCGCCATTTCCATTGGTTGCTATAGGCATCAAATAGTTGAACTGCTTCTTGATTTGTCAATAAAATAAGAATAGTTACAGCCAAAGCGTATAAATCCGTAGACGGGAATACTTGACCCCCAGCCATCTGCTCAGGCGGTGCAAATCCCATAGAATAAATTCCTGTGGAAGAAGCAGCAGAACCAAGTGCAACATTTGTTACTTGCTTAACTGCGCCGAAATCTAGTAAAAAAAGTCTATTATCACGACGGCGCATGATGTTAGAGGGTTTAATGTCTCTGTGAATAATGCCTCTATGATGGACAAACTTTAGCACCTTCAGGATTTCTTGCAGCACCTCCAACACTTCCTGCTCAGAAAATTTGCCTTGTTGAACTAATTCTTCCTCTAAGTTTTGCCCATCGATGTATTCTTGTACTAAGTAAAAAAACTGGTCTTGTTGTCCTGGTTGTAAACCATTAACTATCACTGGAAAGAAAGCAAACAAGTCAGGGATTTGCTCGTGATCGTTACCCAGTTGTGATAAAACTTCTGCCTCTCTCTCAAACATCAACTGTGCTTGTTGCAGTTGATTTAAGCTTAAATTTCCCGCAGGTTGAAACTGCTTAACTACGCATTGACGCATTCCTGGAATTCGGCGATCGCGTGCCAAAAAGGCTGCTCCAAATCCCCCCCTTCCTAGAAGCTTTACGGTGACATATCGACCATCTAACAGCAGTGGCATACCACAGCTAGTACAGTATTTTTGCTGCGTTGTTTTCAGCGTCGTAATATCATCTAAATCGGCAAAATAGTTTTGTGGGCGTGGGCAACGTGGACGAGTACAATAAACTTCCATTTTCGTGATTAGTCATTAGTCAAACCAATTCGCAATTCGCAATTCGCAATTTCTTTAGCCATTCATAATGCGCTTGTTTGAGTCAACTGACGTAAGTAGGTGGGCGTGAATATTTATCGTTAGGATGAGGCAGGAGGCAGGAGGTAAGAGGGTTTAAGCCTATTTAATTTTTCTTAACATAGTTTTGTTTTTCCACACCGTTTTACTTAGTATTTATTGCACCAAGTGTCACTACATACATATTTTTTATTTTCCATAAATAAATTTACTTGCTCTGTGCCTTTTTCTTTTTGGTCAAAATAATTCCTAATTGATAATACGTAATGACGCTCTCTACGAGACGCTAAAAGCGAACGCGGACTCGCTACCGCTACGCTAAAGGAATTCATTCAGGTTACATAAAAACTCAACTTCTTTATTAAGAACAGGAAACTTTTTTACTGATGTCAAATTCTTAGCTTGCCTACGGTACGCTAGACGAAAAGCTATGAAATAATAATTACGAATTACCTGAGCGTAGCGGGGCGTGGCCAATTACGAATTACGAATTATTTGCTCATTGGTTATTTACAAAATACATCGGACAAATGACGTAGACACTCTAGGGGTAGGACTAATCACCAGATTTTAGTCTTCGGCGGCAGAGGTGGACGTCGCTATATCCAATGTAGATATCACTATGCTTTTTTGTGCCAATGTTAACACATCTTGACTCCATCCAGGATTAGCAAACTGGGGCAAAATTTCCCGACTAAAAGCTTCTGCGGCCTTGGATCTATAGCGATTAGGATTAAAAATCAGCCACAGTGTCCGTTTGACGACAACGCCTTCAATGGGGGTACGGTGCAGAACACCCATTTGTAACTCTTTAGCGATCGCGCTAGTTGAAACAAAGGCAGCCCCCAAACCAGATTGCACAGCATTTTTAATTGCTTCAATGGAATTTAATTCCATTTCAATCTTAAAACGTCTGGTATCAATTTCACAGCGTGCTAGCACTTGGTCAATTACTTTGCGGATAGTAGATTGGGAATCTAGGGCAATGAATTGTAATTTGTATAGGTCTTCTTTTTGGATTTTTTCCAGTTTGCTAAAGGGATGAAAGACAGGTAGAATTAGCGCTAGTTCGTCTTCAGCGTAAGAAAGAACTTCCAAGGATTCTGATAGTTCACCAGGAATTTCACCGCCGATAATTGCCAAATCAACCTGTCCGTTAGCGACACTCCAAGCAGTCCGTCGGGTAGAGTGGACGTGTAATTGCACTGCCACATCTGGATATTTTTGTCGGAACATACCGATCATCCTGGGCAAAAGATAAGTGCCGGTGGTTTGAGAAGCACCGACAATTAAAGTACCGCCTTGGAGATTTTGTAAATCCTCGATCGCGCGGCAGGTTTCTTGACACAGACTGAGGATTTTTTCACCGTAACTTAGGAGTAGATGCCCTGCTTCGGTTAATTGGGCGCGTCGTCCTCCCCGATCAAATAGGGGGACATCTAGCTGCCGTTCGAGATTTTGCACTTGCAAACTGACGGCAGGTTGGGAAACGTAAAGACTATCAGCGGCACGCTTGAAGCTTCCTTCTTGGGCGATCGCTTTTAAAATACGTAACTGATCTAAAGTGAAAGGAAGGTCAGACATAAGGCTCAAACCACAAACTTTGAAAGGAGCGGATGCACACAACAAATCAGGTTTGGCAACAATCAGCCAGGTATGATTTGTTGCATATTAAACTTGAAAACTTGACTCGAAAAAGACAGTAGCACAACATCTTGACTAAAGTCTCCCTTTGAATACTTTGTGGTATTGGTTGTACTGAGTTCCATTTTCTTTAAATTATTTCACCCGTGTATATGCTGTTGATTTCTTGGTTGACACCCAGTCATTTTGTCATGCTAGGGCTACAAATAGTTTTTGCGATCGCTCACAGTGGAGGCGCTGCTTTGCGTCCTTGGGCAGAAAAATATATTGGGCCAAGGCTTTATCGCGTTCTCTTTGCATTAGTCAGCCTACCTTTGGCTGTAATATTAATTATTTACTTTTTTGGGCATCGATATGATGGTTTGCAACTTTGGCAGGTACAAGGAGTACCAGGAGTGCGAGAATTTGTTTGGCTGCTGTCAGCTATCTCGTTTTTATTTTTATATCCTGCTACCTTCAATCTACTCGAAATTGCTGCCATTCAAAAGCCCCAAGTTCATCTCTATGAAACAGGAATTATTCGGATTACCCGTCATCCTCAGATGGTAGGACAAATAATTTGGTGTGTTGCCCATACGCTGTGGCTGGGTACTACCTTTACACTCGTGACTTCTATTGGATTGGTGTTGCATCACTTGTTTGGAGTTTGGCATGGCGATCGCCGTCTAAGCGATCGCTATGGGGAAGCCTTTGAAATTGCCAAGCAACGGACTTCAATTATTCCCTTTAAAGCAATTATCGACGGCCGTCAATCTATCAAATGGCACGAATTTCTTCGCCCTTCTTATTTGGGAGTTGCCATTTTCATAGCTTTGCTTTGGTTATCGCACCCTCTGTTGCTGGAAGCAACTAGTAAGATAAGATGGGAAATTTAGGCGATCCCCAGTGTCAGCATAAAATCCAAAATAGATAAGGATTTCAGCTTATCAATTGCCCTAAATCAATGTACGATAAGTTCAAACATCTATCGATGGGGGTGGTCTGAGTCGAGTTAAGATTTTAAATTAGTAGTTGTTGGTCAGTTGCCTTTCCTTGGGAAAAAATGGCAGATTTAGTCAAATCGCCAGATGGCCACGGCAATCAGGAGCCTAACATCCAAAAAAGCCACCGTGAGAGTAGCGCTGGCTTTTATTGTCAGAGACACATCAACACGCTCAATTTTTGCCTAATTACTCTGTGTCCTGAGATTTGGTTCCTGAAAGCATCTATCGGCAGTTACTGACTTGCCAATCTTTCACTTCAATGCTGATAGGTAGTTTAATATAAAAACCTTATAATCCAAGAGGCGTCATGGTGTTGTCGGTTAGTGAGCGGACATTTACTCAAGAAGTTTTAGAATCACCTATTCCTGTTTTAGTTAATTTTGAAGCACCTTGGTGTGGCTTGTGTCGGATTATCCACCCACTGTTATTGCAATTTCAAGCCCAATGTGGGGAAGAAATTAAATTAGTTGGGGTTAATGCCGATCAAAATTTTAAACTGTCTACTACTTATAGGCTCAAATCACTACCCACTTTACTATTGATAGAAAATGGCACTATTCGCCATCGCTTGGAATGCTTTCGCGGTAGAGAAGATTTACGTCTAGCTTTAGAAGACATTAAAACTAGGTACACCAGCAGTTCTAAAATTTACAAAAGTTCAAAAACAGTGGACTTAGAGTGTCGGTTAGCCTGATGGATATTGGGTATTGGGCATGGGGCATGGGGCTAAAGACTAATGACCAATGACCAATGACTAATGACTAATGACCAAATCTAAAACCATGCTTAACACCCCACCCAACTCAGTCTTGGGTGGGTTATTTTATCCTAAAGGGTGTGTGTCACAATTATTAACAGTTTCGACACGCTAATTAAGAATTCTAAAAGTAGGCGTCAGTCATGGAAGTAATCTATCAGTATGCCTGGCTGATTCCGGTGTTCCCTCTTGTTGGGGCAATGCTGGTCGGTCTAGGGTTAATCTCGTTGAATCAGGTGACAAACCGCCTCCGCCAGCTTAATGCTGTGGTGATTATCTCCATGATGGCAGCAGCTATGGGGATGTCGTTTGCCTTGCTCTGGAGTCAAATTCAAGGACATGCGTCTTATATTCGCACCTTTGAGTGGGCGGCAGCAGGTAATTTTCACCTGAGCATGGGCTACACTATTGACCACCTGACAGCCCTAATGCTGGTGATTGTCACAACGGTAGCCTGCTTAGTCATGGTTTACACCGATGGCTACATGGCTCACGATCCCGGTTACGTGAGGTTTTACGCCTATCTCAGTTTGTTTGGCTCTTCAATGTTAGGTCTGGTGGTCAGCCCCAACCTAGTACAGATTTATATATTCTGGGAACTGGTCGGGATGTGTTCCTACTTGCTGGTCGGTTTTTGGTACGATCGCAAGTCAGCAGCAGATGCCGCTCAAAAAGCGTTTGTGACCAACCGCGTGGGCGACTTTGGTTTGTTACTCGGCATTTTAGGACTGTTCTGGGCAACAGGAAGCTTTGATTTTAATATCATGGGCGATCGCCTCGCCCAACTCGTAGAATCAGGTTCTATCAGCAATTTTCTCGCTGTCCTGTTGGCGATTTTAGTTTTCTTAGGGCCAGTGGCGAAATCAGCCCAATTCCCCCTCCACGTCTGGCTACCAGATGCGATGGAAGGCCCCACCCCCATTTCTGCCTTGATTCACGCAGCAACGATGGTGGCGGCGGGTGTTTTCCTGATTGCCCGGATGTACCCAGTATTTGAAGACGTCCCAGCCGCAATGAATGTCATTGCCTTTACTGGGGCGTTTACAGCGTTTTTGGGGGCAACCATTGCCATTACCCAAAACGACATCAAAAAGGGCTTGGCTTACTCCACCATTTCCCAACTTGGTTATATGGTGATGGCAATGGGAATAGGTTCCTATAGTGCTGGACTATTCCACCTGATGACCCATGCCTATTTCAAGGCGATGCTGTTCTTGGGTTCAGGTTCAGTAATTCATGGTATGGAAGGTGTCGTTGGACACGACCCCGCCTTAGCGCAGGATATGCGCTTGATGGGTGGACTGCGAAAGTATATGCCTGTCACGGCAACTACCTTTTTGATTGGTTGCTTGGCAATTTCTGGTATTCCACCCTTTGCTGGTTTCTGGTCAAAAGATGAAATTTTAGGGAAGGCTTTTGAGGCTAACCCATTTCTCTGGTTTATCGGCTGGCTAACTGCCGGGATTACAGCTTTCTATATGTTTAGAATGTATTTTTCGACATTTGAAGGCAAATTCCGGGGTACTGACGAGAAAATCAAGGAAAAACTTAAGAAAGCTGCGGCGACAATTGTCCTGGAATTAGAGTCAGAAGAACCAGTCCCGAATTTTGGGCCTGGGGCGATGAAGAAAGGAGAATTGGCGGCAACTAGTCAGCATCATGACTCCCATGACTCCCACGGGCATCACAGCGACTCCCCCCACGAATCGCCGTGGACAATGACGCTGCCGTTGGCACTGTTGGCTGTGCCTTCGATTTTGATTGGTTTGGTGGGAACTCCCTACGCCAATTATTTTGAAGAGTTTATCTTTCCTCCTAGTGAAACCCTCTCCGAAGTTATAGAAAAGGCTGCCGAGTTCAATCCGACGGAATTCTACATTATGGCGGGTGCCTCAGTCGGAATTTCTTTGATTGCGATTACCCTGGCTTCGCTGATGTATTTGCGCCGTAAAATTGACCCGGCTGTGATCGCTGCTAAAATCGAACCACTTTACGAGTTATCCCTCAATAAATGGTACTTTGATGACATTTACCATCGGGTTTTTGTCCTCGGCTTGCGTCGCGTAGCCAGACAAGTTATGGAAGTTGACTTCCGCGTTGTCGATGGTGCTGTTAACCTCACAGGCTTTTTCACCCTTGTTAGCGGTGAAGGTCTGAAGTACCTAGAAAACGGTCGCGCTCAATTCTATGCCTTGATTGTGTTTGGGGCGGTTTTGGGCTTAGTGATTGTATTTGGTGTTACCTGATTTCTATAGGGGTGGGCGGCTGTCCGCCCTTAAGTAGAGACGCGAAATTTCGTGTCTCTACATTTTTTTGGCTGATAGTTAGCAATTAAACCCACATTCCGCAAATGTGACATTAGAAAGAGATGAATGTATTATTGTCTTGAAAAAAGTCCCAGCAGAAATTTGTGATAGCTGTGGTGAATATTATTTAAGTGATGCAGTTACCGAACAGGTTTTAAAAAAAGCAGAGTCAGCTATTAATAATGGAGCAGAATTGGAGATTATTAGATATGCAGCTTAGTGTTATTATTTGCTTCTTTATTACCATCCATAAAGCTGATAAGACAAATATTGTTTAGTCAAAGTTTTGAGACGGACTTTGAAAGGAGTGTAAACCGAACTTTTGCCATAAATCTAGGCTTCGATATCGTCCCAAAGCTCTGAAACTGGGAAAGTTTGTCCTGCTGCTGCTTGTCGCACAGACTCTTGCAAATCAGCTAATGTTTGTGCTTTTGGCTCTTGTTCATCAATCCAAGCTAAACCGCTGGTGTTATTAGAATTTATGGAACTTATAAGCTGTTGCCAAAGTTCTATAGGGACGAGTACATCTGTTGTTTCTCCATCTACGTTAGTGACATAACGAATTTGACTTTTAATTTGTGCCATTATCATTATGGTTATTTCTCCTTTGATGCATTTTTGCACCAGATTGCTTTTTTCAACAACCACCAAACAGCATCGTGTATTTTTAGCGATAGGTTGGGCTACGCGATCGCACCCCTAAACTATAATTTTAGCGGCTTTTTTAGGGTGAATTTTTGACTTGACTGGGAGTATCACAACGCACATTCCGCACCCCCAACTGTCAAAAAAGACTCCCAAGAGAAAAAATAGGGGATTGCCAATTTAATTAAATCAACCTAACGAGGAAGACGAAATCCTCAAAAAGCTGTTAGTTAATAACTAGTGACTTTTTGCCAAACATGATTTTGATAGCAGACGAATTGTGATGAATACAGCTAATTTTCCGTGGCTGACGACGATTATTCTGTTGCCGATAGCCGCTTCACTACTGATTCCCATCATCCCGGATAAAGAAGGCAAAACAGTACGCTGGTACTCCCTCATCGTGGGGCTGATAGATTTTGCACTAATTGTTTATGCTTTTTATACTGGGTATGATTTCTCCAATCCAGATTTGCAGTTGGTCGAGAGTTACCCCTGGGTACCCCAACTAGATTTGAATTGGTCAGTAGGGGCAGATGGCTTATCCATGCCTCTAATTATTTTGACTGGATTCATTACCACGCTGGCGATATTAGCAGCTTGGCCTGTTACCTTCAAGCCAAAGCTATTTTATTTCTTGATTTTGGCGATGTATGGCGGTCAGATTGCCGTGTTCGCCGTCCAGGATATGCTGTTATTTTTCCTGGTGTGGGAACTGGAACTAGTGCCGATATACTTTCTGCTGTCGATTTGGGGAGGCAAAAGACGACAATATGCAGCGACCAAATTTATTTTATACACTGCTGGCGGTTCGCTGTTTATTTTGCTGTCTGCCCTGACAATGGGATTTTACGGCGATACGGTGACGTTTGACATGCGATCGCTCGGCTTAAAAGACTTTGCCCTCAATTTCCAACTTGCCGTCTATGCTGGCTTCCTGATTGCCTACGCCGTCAAGTTGCCGATTATTCCCTTGCACACCTGGCTACCTGATGCCCACGGTGAAGCTACAGCGCCTGTACACATGTTATTGGCAGGTATTCTTTTGAAAATGGGCGGTTACGCCTTAATTCGGATGAATGCCCAAATGCTCCCCGATGCCCACGCTCTTTTTGCACCAGTGTTAGTGGTTTTGGGGGTAGTTAACATCATCTATGCTGCCTTAACATCCTTTGCCCAGCGCAACCTGAAGCGAAAAATTGCCTACTCCTCAATTTCCCACATGGGCTTTGTGATGATTGGTATTGCCTCCTTCACCGATTTGGGATTGAGTGGGGCAGTGTTGCAAATGGTTTCCCACGGGTTAATTGGGGCGAGTTTGTTCTTCCTGGTTGGCGCAACTTACGATCGCACACACACCCTGATGTTGGATGAAATGGGCGGTGTTGCGAAGAGAATGCCGAAGATTTTCGCCATGTTCACCACTTGTTCAATGGCTTCTTTGGCACTGCCAGGGATGAGCGGTTTCGTGGCAGAATTAATGGTATTTGTGGGTTTTGCTACTAGCGATGCTTATAGCTCTACCTTCAAAGTCATTGTTGTATTCTTGATGGCAGTGGGAGTAATTTTAACTCCGATTTATCTGCTGTCGATGTTGCGAGAAATTTTCTACGGAGAAGAGAACAAAGAATTAGTTTCTCACCAAGCTTTGATAGATGCTGAACCCCGTGAAGTATTTATCATTGCTTGCTTGTTAATTCCAATTATTGGTATTGGTTTCTATCCGAAATTGCTGACTCAGATGTATGACGCCACAACTGTACAATTGACAGCAAGATTGCGTGATTCCGTGCCGACATTAGCACAGCAAAAAGACGATGCACTAAAGGTTTCTTTGAGTGCGCCCCAAATCGCTAATTAAATTGCGATCGCTAATTTAGTTTAAATATTGATTACTTTGAGGGCGGGTTTTGTACCTGCCCTTTTTGTTATTCACTCGAAATTTTCTATTCGGTGAAGTAAAAAATAACCCATCGAACTGAGTTAAAAAAAACTTTGTACTGGTAAATAATGAGATGTATTTTTTACAACTATCATAAAAATAGATTTTAAGCTGATTTATTTGCAACCAGTTAAGTAAATCTTCCGTAGCAGTAAAATCTATACCCTGTTCAGCTTTACGAGCTATTTGTTGAAATTCTTTATCTAGAAATTCGTATGGACGTTCCCAATTAATGCAGAAGTTTCTGTAAAAAAGAAATGCATTGCTTGGAGAAAATAAGCTTTTATAATTTCTTTCCAAGGGCTATCAAAATCAGCGCGTAGGCGTAGCCCGTCGTAGACATCGCTAACATTAGTCATGAATTGATTGCAGATGATAGTTTTGGAAAATTATTAACATTGAGTTTCGCTTTGCTCAACTATAGCATTCATAAATCATGCGTTAAAAATTGTGCCGACATTAGCAAAACAAAAAAGAAGCGCCAAAGTTTTTTTTGAATGCACCCCAAATTGCTAATTAGATAGCGATCGCTATTTTAGTTGAAATATTTATTGCTTTGAGGGCGTGTTTGTACCGGTCCTTTTTGGTACGCTTTTGCAGCAGACATACCAAACGAAAAATATTCCGCGCTTTTTTGCTATTGTCAGTTAGAGACTCTGGTAATCAGTATCGAAAAACCATGAATTTAATGTAAAATTTTGCAATCATAAGTCTGTGAATACTGAGAAAGATCCACAGGCGATGTTTAGGACGGGCTACGTTTACACTAAAAATGGTTCTTTATTCTTGCTCTGCGATCGCACATCAATAGATTACGTACAATCTATCTAAAATCAGATTTGGCAAAACCGCTCATGTTAAACTACAATCCACTGCATTGTTTGCCATCTTCCGAAGAACTACCCGACTCAGATGATACTGCTGTGGATAATGAACTTCAAAATTTAATTCCCGGCTTGCTGAAAACGACACTGGCTTTGGTTTGGTGCGATCGCTGGGATTGGTTCTTTGGTGTTGACATGGGTATTTATTATCACCCAGACAAAGCAGCGATTGTCCCTGATGGGTTTCTCAGCTTAGAAGTTAAACGCTTCATTGATGAGGATTTACGCCTAAGTTATGTGCTGTGGGAAGAAAAGAAGCAGCCAATTTTAGCACTAGAAGTTGTTTCTCAAATATATCGGGAAGAATATAGCACTAAGAAAGAATTCTATGGCAAAGAATTAGGAATTTTGTATTACGTTGTATATAGTCCGCTTCGGCGTAGAAAGACACCTTTGGAGGTGTATCACCTAGTTGATGGGGAATATATCTTAATGTCAGGAAATCCCGTTTGGCTGCCAGAGATTGGTTTAGGAATTGGGCGAGAACGGGGAATTTATCAAGGTATAGTGCGGGAGTGGCTGTACTGGTATGACGAAGAAGGGCAAAAATTGCTGACACCAGAAGAACGCATCAGGGAAGCGGAAGAACGCACAGCTTTTGAAGAACAGCGACGGGTGGAAGCAGAACAACAGGTGAAAATGTTAGCGGAAAGGTTGAATGCGCTTGGTGTCGATCCAGAAAGTTTGTTATAGATTCAGCAGATTTTGTAATAGCAAGCGATGTCTACGACGGGCTACGCCTACGCGTCTACAACTCACTGATACAGTAATTCTGGACTTTATTGATTATCTTAAGCTACAACTAACCCAAAGTTGCTAAACTTAGGTGCTGTTATGTGAACTTTGGATAATTGCGATCGCTTTTAGTCCAAATCTTGTTCGGTAAATCCAGCATCTTTCATAATGCTTTTCAAAGTTCCAATCGGTAAATCTCGATTACTATAAACCGGAGCGGAGAGGATTACATCAACACCTTCTTTTACGTAAATATGATGACTGCGAGTAATCCGTTTCAATTCCTAACCCTGCCGTTTCAAAATTTTACAAAGTGCTTTACCTGAAACCGCTTTTATAGCGATATTTCAACCAACTGTTTCTCCGGGTCAAGTTCTTCTCGTTCGCTAGCAACTTCCAACCAACCTTGAATTGCATCTTGCAGCATCTCTAACAAATGTTCATAGCTGTCTCCCCAAGTGTGGCATCCTGGTAGGGCAGGTACAGAAACACACCACACACCGTCTTCTTGCCAGATAACTGCTTTAATTTTCATTACCAATCATCTCCACAAGATTGCGACTAATATTCTAGCGTCAAGCCGAGTGCGATCGCAGCTACATCCTTAATGAGGCGGTAGCCGCTTATCTAGAAATGTATCAGTGGCAAATCGAGGAGATTCAAAAGGGAATTGCTGAAGCGGATGCTGGAGACTTGGCCAGTCATGAAGAAGTAAAAGCGACTTTTGCAAGACTTACCAATGTATATTAAGTGGCTATGCAGTGCGCTTCATTCCATGCAGTCACAAATAAATAAGGTTATCAAATATTGCTTGCTTCTGGTAGCCAATCTTCATCTAACACTAACTCTACAGAATATGGGCACTCTTCTAGAAACACGGATACAAGTATCCCCGTTTGCTTGGCTGCTTGCCGACGTGCCCTTTGATAACTTTCCTCAAGTTGCTCTGTAGGATAGCTTTTAAGACTAGGACTATCTTCTATGGCTAACTCAATTTGGGTGCGAGAATCGGTGATGGAATCGAGCCAACTATCTGAGCGACGCTGAGGTTGATATTGCCACTTGAGCAAATGCAAGAGTAAGCGAGTTAGTTGACTGGCAATACCCCGCCGTTCACTTTTGCCCAAGCCTTCAACCTCTTCAATCAGATGTTCTACATCAATTTCATGCCAGCGATGCGATCGCAATAGTTGGGCTGTCTGTTCAATCCACAAATTAAAATCTGCTTTATAAGTTGCGCTCATAGCGGTTCTCGATCAGCCCCATAGCTTAGGCAAGCTAAAATATCTTCTTGTGTCAAATAAGGAAAGTCATCAAACACTTCCTCGTAGGTCATGCCAAAGGCCAGATAAGATAAAACATCGTATACAGTAATTCGCATTCCTCGAATACAAGGCTTATCACCTCGTTTTCCTGGTTTGATTGTAATAATGTTTTGGTACTGCACAGCTATCAAACCTCAAAAATCTTCATCATCGACAAAAAACTCCGCATCGTCTTCCAATCGAGAATTACCCTGTCCAATACCAGCAAGTCCCCAGAGAGGTTGCAGCAGTGCCATGCCAATTAATCCTACACCAGCACTAAAAGCCAGCACTAAACCCATTGGTATCTGAATCGATTGGAATGTTAAGAATTTTAACGATACGGGTGTGGCATTTTGGACTGAAATAATTGCGATCGCTATTACCCAAACCGTTAAAACTAGAGATGTCAAAAAAGGAGCGATTTTCATAGTTTGATAAAAGTTAAAAATTAGGAGTTAATAATTCTTAACTTATAACTCCTAACTCCTAATTCTGACTGATTAAACTGCTACTGCCTCTAGTTTAGCAATGACACTTTCTAACTCTTGGGCGATTTGGGTGAGTTTTTCAGGAGTATTAGTTTCTAGATAGACGCGCACCAGTGGTTCTGTACCGGAAGGACGCAATAAAACCCAGCTACCTTCTTCTAAATAGAGCTTAATACCATCTTTACGCCCCACTTCCTTGACTTTAATTCCTGCCACCTCTGTAGGTGGATTTCTAGTAAAGGAGTCGATGACGGCGATTTTGTGCGTCTCTGTGAGGTGCAAGTCTAAGCGGTTGTTGTAAAGTGGGCCATCGGCTTGGGCGATCGCTTCTTTGACAAGTTGACTCAGAGGTTTACCTTCATAAGCGATCGCTTCTGCCACCAGCATATCGGCTAATACCCCGTCTTTTTCGGGAATATGCCCAATAATACTCAAACCACCTGATTCCTCTCCACCAATTAACACGGCAGTTTCGCGCATTTTTTCGCCGATGTATTTAAACCCAACTGCTGTTTCGTAAATTTGCAGCCCATTTTTAGCAGCGAAATTATCCAACAGGTGGGTTGTCGCCACAGTGCGGACTATCGCACCTGTTTTACCTTTATTTCTGATTAAATGACGTGCTAGAACCAACAGCACAGTATTAGGAGTCAGGACGGTTCCTTGTTCATCGACGATACCAAAGCGATCGCTATCTCCATCTGTCGCCAAACCCAAATCAGCGCGATCGCGAACTACTGCTTCTACTAACTCAACTAATTGTTCTCCTTTGGGTTCTGGCATCCCACCCCCAAATAACACATCCCTCCAATCGTGGAAACTTTCTAACTGAACGCCACTATGTTGCAAAACTTCATCTAAATAGCCGCGAGAGGTAGAATACAGAGCATCGTACTTTACTTTTAAATTTGCGCTTTTAATCTTTTTTACATCAAGTAGAGTGTAGATAAATTGTAGGTAATCTGGTTTCGGATCGAAAATTGAAATTGAACCTGATGGGTTACTCCCAGGCAACTCATCCGATGCACTTTCTATATTTGCCACAATAGTATCAGTAATCTCTGGAGTGGCAGGCCCAGCATAATCGGGTATATATTTAATTCCACAGTAGGGTGCTGGATTATGACTAGCAGTAAACATTAATGCCCCAGCAGAATTTAGATGACGGGCGTTGTAGGCAATTACTGGTGTGGGACAATCCCGATCAGTAATTTTCACAGTCCAACCTAAGTCTGCCAAAACTTGGGCCGATGTTTGGGCAAACTGGTCAGCTAAAAAGCGAGTATCGTAGGCAATAAGTACTGGTCTATCTTTTGTGTAGGCTGTATCCAGGTAAGTGGCGATTGCTCTTGTTACTTTCCGCACATTGGGGAAAGTAAAGTCATCAGCAATAATCCCTCGCCATCCATCAGTACCAAATTTTATCTTGCTGGACATTTTTGCTACTTGCTCCCGTACATTATCAGTACTATAAAAGCTTCCCGCAAACCGCGTGTAGCAGCAACTATCCTCCGAAGTTCTTTACTAAGCAAGCCTTAGTTTAAACTTCTCCCCACCGTATTTTCTCTCACTGTTTCTGAGCAATGTCAACCCCCGATCGACCTTTTGCCAGTTATCACCTTTGGTCTCTAGTTGCCCCAGCGACTGGGCAAGAACGCTGGCATTGCCAGATGAGACGGGGGTTTATCAAAGCACGGCAACACGAACCACAAGTCAAAGCGCTTTTAAGACAAGCCACCGCGCCCCAGCGAATTGGCATACTTGCCCAAAAAGGCATTTATGAGTTTCATCATCACAAGCATCTGTTGAAGCAAGCCGATGGTGTAGAAAGAGTTGCACAGCTACTTAAATTAGGCAACTCAAGCGATCAAGTCCAGCAACGCGTGCTGCAAATTCTGAAAAAATATCACGATGCGCCGTTGCTTTTGGATAAAGATATTATCCAATTAACTCCGGGTGATGAAGGCTTTCCTAAACCGATAGTAGTGGAACAAGAAGATTATTGCTTTCGCTTATATGCGGCTATGGATTGCGTTTTCATTGAATCTGATAGTACTTTACATATTTTAGATTTCAAAACTGGTAAGTCGGCTTTTGACCGACGACAGGCATTAGTTTATTTGGTAGCTGCTCGTTATCTTTACCCTGGACGGGAAGCTGTTGCATCATTTTATAATTTAGAAATATGTAAAAAGTCTGAGTTAATTAGCATCAATAATAGTGAATTAGAATACTTAAAATTTGAGTTAGCTAATATTGCCCACAAGCACCAGCACGATTTGCAAAAATATCAGGAAGAAACTACTAATTTCAGTAAAATTTTCCCTCCCAATCCTGGCTCTCACTGCCGCTTTTGTCCATTTAACTCAATCTGTGAGTTTGCCAATTTTAAGCAGCATCAATCGTATCCCATGCCCAGTTTAAGATTACATGGCCCCTAATTAAGCTGTTAAGCATTTAATTTGCACATTGAGATCGCAGGGGGGCAGGGGGCAGGGAGCAAGGGAGAGGGTTTGCAGCTTTTATTACCATGAAAATGGTGCAATTTAAATGACGATTAGCTTATCCTAATTGTCCTTTTGCTTATCAGAAGGAAATTATTAATGTTCCCTTACCTGGAACACAGTATTGGAGAAATGGTGGGTAATTAATATGCCGGACGATTATCATTTACTTAAACTTGGTGGCTTGACGTCGCTAATTACAAGTGTAAATGTGTCTCTATGGGGAAACGAAGTATTACTTGAATGTGTGTACGATCCTACTGAGGATCGCTTGCCTTATGTCCTAGTTTTTTAGGACTGTCATGACATAAGGTGGAGTGTGCATGACTCAGAGGAAGTACATGAATCAGAAGCTGATCTCATCGGCTTTTCTATCGGTGCAGAATCCCATAAGAAAGCTACTGTAATTACCACAGACATCTTTGAACTATCTATAATTTACGGCAGTTTTGTTCTTCAAAAAAATTGGTAATAAGCAGAGAGTATTAAGGTGCGTTAGCCTACGGCATAACACACCTTACTCGCTTTCTTAGCGCCTTTCTTCAATGCTCTAATTTAAAAAGGCGGTAATTCTTTAAGAATTGTGAACCGAATATGATTAATCGCCAAATCGCCAATGGGGATATCTTCTTTGGTTAGCCGTTCACCTTGACTTGTCACGGTTTCAAAGGTGATACCTTTACCAATTTCAATGTGATACCAGCACAAGCCCATAAAAAAGCGCGTCGGATAAGGGCCACCTTCACCCACATCATCAGGATTTGATTCCATTGGCAACCAGCCAAAATTCGGGACGTAGAACTCCAACCAAACATGATTAAAGTCGGGTTGCAGAGGCACACCTTGTAAGTCACTATGAGCAGGGCATTTGTACCTACCTACGGTGCGGCAAGGGATGCCATTTAAACGGGATAGGGCAAGTAAAACGCCGACATATTCGCCACAGGAACCAACGCCCCGTTCTAAAACTGTATCTGGCGTGTCAATGTAAGGTTTAATACCATAAGATAACTCATCATAGACGTAATTACGGATGCTGTGCATTTTCCGCAATACATTGGTTTCAGAACCGATCGCTTCTCTGGCGGCACGGCGAACAATGGTAGTATCCATTGCCAAATCGTCGTCATCCACTAGGTAACGTGTTTCTAATTCTGAAGACAGTTTAGGTATATCTTCTACATCTCTGGGTGTGATGCGATACTTAATCCCACGAACTTCCAAAAGGGCTTTCCAGCCAAATATATGCCGTTCACCTGGGGCAAGAGAATCAAATTTAAAGACTGCTACACGTTGCCCCTGTACCACTTCTTCAGTAAAAGGTATACCAATGGCTTCAATGTGTTTCACCTTTTGACGCTCAGTTTCCGATGGTAAGGCGATGCGCCATTCTACCTCAGGTAAATAAACCTCGTCTAAGGGTGCAATTTCCTCAGCATAAGACATTTCAATCAGATAGCCATTAGAGAGGGCGTAACGCTTATCTGGCTGGTAATGATAATACAGAGGGTGAATAAATGTGCGATCGCGGAACGTTAGCTCATGACTAGGATCAGCATTTGGATTGTCCCGGATATAAGGCTCCTCTGAAGCGTAGGCGACGTAAATACTTTCTTTGCCTGTTTCGGCATTTTTATGTATCGCTATGCCTGTGGGACATTCAAAGGGTGTCAGGACACTGAATTGAAGTTCTCCTGTGGCCCTATCCATTGCGTAAACTGATTGTTCGGTGCGATCGCAAATCCACAGCATTTCCTGGGTAACTGCTAAATTCTCTATCCCAACGCCTGGGGCATAAAACCTAGTAATCTCTTTTCGCGTTTCACGGTCATAAATCAGAATGTAGCCTAGCCTTTGGCAGCTGACATAAACTGTTGTTTCCCAAACAGCAACGCCGTCAGCAGGATAAGGCAATGTCACAAAATGTTCCAGACCGAAAGCATTGAGCTTGCACAAGTAAACACTATTTTCTCGGCTCACCCACAGGGTATCTTCCCACGCAGCTAGACCAGTGACATCGGTAAATTCTTTAACTTGATGGGGATTGAGAATTTTGCTGTTGTCAGAGGTGGGATCAATTTCTAGTAGATGCCCTTTAATACTGTCAATGGCAATCAGTCTGTCTTTTATGAAAGTAATGCCACATAGGGTAGCAGCAGTAAGCGGTCGAATTGTCTTTTGCCCAAACATCTGGCTAACGGTCAAAGTGGGGAGTGCAAAACTCATAAAACCTTGTCGAAAGTATAAAAAACCCTCACCTTTAGGTAGGGGAGGAAACATGACTATTTAAGCGATTCAAAATTATTCTTGAAAAATTTACTAGGTAGGGAAACCTTACTGGCAACTTCTCTCAAAATTAACAATGAATAAATGCACTTGTAGCAAGCATCCTGGCTATTGACCAAATATAAATTAAAGCAATACAGTCTAAAATTCATTGTCGCAGATGCTCTGTAACTAAGCTTCAAAGAAGAGGCAGTTCTTACTGGGGGCAGGGGGAAATGACCCTATCAAGAACTGCTGTAGAGCAGAGTGGAACATGGGTCTGAGTCCTCCACAAAAGTGGGTATGGTTCTCTTTCTGGTAGGGTGGTCACTGAGCGTAGCCGAAGTGTCGAATCCCCATTATTTTCCATCCCCCTTGCTCCCTGCTCCCTGCTACCTTGCCTCTTTTTCAAAGCTCTATTACTTATAATTATCGGTACAATGTGTTCCGAAAAACTCTTTCGTGAGAGATAACACTATCTTAAAAAAAATAAATTTACAAATGTTAAGAATTACAGATAGACTCATGCAACTGGGCGATCGCCTTAATGTAACTTTAGAAGATGGAATTCCTGCCATCACTAAATTATGATCAAATTTTGTAACCATTTGCTGTGACCTACACGATGTCTGCTAATTCTCTGCCTGAAGGTGCCGCCGTTTGGCATAGTTTAGAAGTTGATAAAGCGCTAGACCTGCTCGATAGTAATGCAGACAGTGGCTTAACACCCCAAGAAATTCAACAGAGATTGGAAAAGTACGGGCCTAACGAACTTGAAGAAACTGCTGGCCGTAGTACTTGGGAAATCCTGCTGGATCAGTTCAAGAACATTATGTTGTTGATGCTGATTGGCGTAGCTCTGATTTCTGGCTTTTTAGACCTGATGGCTTTGCGGGAGGGTCGCTTGAAGCCTGGTGAAGTGCCATTTAAAGATACGATCGCTATCTTAGCAATTGTCATCCTCAATGGCATACTCGGCTACGTCCAAGAAAGCCGTGCCGAAAAAGCCTTGGCAGCCCTGAAAAAAATGACCTCTCCCTTAGTACGGGTCATCCGCGACGCTAAACTGGTAGAGATAGCAGCCAAGGAACTAGTCCCAGGGGATGTAATGCTGCTAGAAGCTGGGATGCAGATAGCCGCAGATGGACGCTTGATAGAACAGTCGAATTTACAAGTGCGTGAGTCGGCATTGACTGGTGAAGCCGAAGCCGTGAATAAACAGGCATCATTAAAATTGCCGGAGGAAACATCATTAGGCGATCGCCTAAATGTCGTATTTCAAGGAACTGAAGTAGTTCAAGGACGAGCTAAGGTTCTGGTGACTAACACCGGAATGACTACAGAACTCGGCAAAATTGCTACCATGTTGCAGTCGGTGGAAAGTGAACCAACGCCGTTACAGCAACGGATGACTCAACTAGGCAACGTCCTGGTTACGGGTTCCTTGATTCTTGTGGCGATCGTCGTTATCGGTGGTGTCATCAAAGACAGAGGTTTTAGCAACATCCAAGAACTCTTAGAAGTTTCCTTGAGTATGGCGGTTGCTGTGGTGCCAGAAGGTTTACCTGCTGTAATTACCGTAACCTTGGCGCTGGGAACCCAGCGAATGGTGCGCCAGAATGCCTTAATTCGCAAACTCCCAGCAGTGGAAACATTGGGTTCTGTAACTACCATCTGTTCTGATAAAACCGGTACGCTGACGCAAAATAAAATGGTGGTGCAATCGGTTTCCACCAATAACAAAACTTTTCGCGTCATCGGCGAAGGTTACGCTCCCACAGGGGACTTTCAGTTAGATGGTCAAAAAATTTCCCTAGAGGCGTCTCCAGAAATCTCAGCGTTATCAGTCGCCTGTGCTGTTTGTAATGATTCGGTGTTGCAAAAAGAAAAAGGTGAATGGGCAATTTTGGGAGATCCCACAGAGGGGGCATTGTTAACACTGGCGGGAAAAGCTGGAATCGAAAAAGACCAGTGGAACAGTAAATTACCTCGCGTTGCGGAGTTCCCCTTCTCCTCAGAACGGAAGCGGATGAGCGTAATTTCTCAGGTGGAGGGAGTTGCCACAGGTGACGCATCTTCGAGAGGCGTTGACCCTGCGATCGCTAGTTTTGTACAATCTGAACCTTACTTAATGTTTACCAAAGGTTCTCCAGAGTTAATCTTGGCACGTTCCACTCAGATTCATTTGGGCAATCACTCAGCCCCCTTAACTGAAGAACAACGCCAGAAAATTTTGGCAGAAAATGACCAAATGGCGAGTAAAGGTTTGCGGGTGCTAGGTTTTGCCTACAAACCCCTCGCAGAAATTCCACCGGAAGGTTCAGACGAAATATCCGAGCAAGGCTTGGTATGGTTGGGATTGGTGGGAATGTTAGATGCGCCACGCCCAGAGGTAAGGGCAGCTGTGCAAGAGTGTCGAGATGCAGGCATTCGCCCAGTGATGATTACTGGTGACCACCAATTAACAGCACGAGCGATCGCTACCGATTTGGGAATTGCCCAAGAAGGCGATGCCTCCGGCAACCCCTCCGGTGTACGCCTCCTCACTGGTCAAGAATTACAACGGATGAGTGACGAGGAACTAGAGCAAAATGTTGACTTGGTAAGCATTTATGCTAGGGTTTCCCCAGAACACAAACTGCGAATTGTCCAAGCATTGCAACGCCGGGGTCGATTTGTGGCGATGACAGGCGATGGTGTTAACGATGCCCCAGCCCTCAAACAAGCTGACATCGGTATTGCGATGGGCATTACTGGCACTGATGTAAGTAAAGAAGCTAGTGACATGGTGTTACTTGATGACAACTTTGCCACCATTGTCAGCGCCACCAAGGAAGGTAGAGTTGTTTACACCAATATTCGCCGCTTTATTAAATACATTCTGGGCAGTAACATTGGCGAAGTTCTGACAATTGCAGCTGCACCTTTAATTGGTTTGGGAGGCGTTCCCCTTACTCCCTTACAAATTTTGTGGATGAACTTGGTAACAGACGGTTTACCAGCTTTGGCATTAGCTGTGGAACCTCCAGAACCGGATGTGATGCAACGTCCGCCTTTTAGTCCCCGCGAAAGTATTTTCGCTAGGGGATTAGGTTCTTACATGATTCGCATTGGGATCATTTTTGCAATCATCACCATCGCGTTAATGTGGTGGGCTTATCAACATACCCATGCCCCTGGTTATCAGGGAAATCGCGATGCTTGGAAGACAATGGTATTCACTACCTTGTGTATTGCCCAAATGGGTCATGCGATCGCCATTCGCTCCAACAACCGACTGACCATCGAAATGAATCCCTTCTCTAATATATTTGTACTAGCGGCTGTTGTTGTCACCACGATTTTGCAGTTGATGCTAGTTTACGTCCCACCCCTGCGAGATTTCTTTGGTACTCACTACCTGAATATGCAAGAGTTGGGGGTTTGTATTGGCTTCAGTGCCTTAATGTTTGTCTGGATTGAAGCGGAGAAGATATTCTTGCGGATTATGGGCAAGAAGGCCGTTTGAAAAAGTGAGGAGTTATGAGTAGAGACGCGATTAATCGCGTCTTTACAGCAGTTATGAGTTGTAAGATATGAGTTTTCAATTCCTAACTCCTAACTCCTAACTCCTAACTCCTCGCCCCTAACTTTTCCCTATGTATCTGAAAACTCTAAATCTACGACAATTTCGCAATTATCAAGACCAGAACGTTGAGTTTAATGCTGCCAAAACAATTTTGGTAGGTAATAACGCTCAGGGAAAGTCGAATTTGTTGGAGGCGGTGGAGTTGCTGGCGACATTGCGATCGCACCGAATCACCCGCGATCGCGATTTGGTTCAAGAAGGAGAAGCCATAGCCCAAATTAATGCCACCCTTGAGCGACAAACAGGCATCAGTGACCTTACTTTAACCCTCCGCCGCAATGGTCGCCGTAGCGTTGCCCTCAACGGTGAATCTATCCGCCGTCAAATGGATTTTCTTGGCGTTCTCAATGCAGTCCAATTTTCCAGCCTTGATTTAGAACTAGTACGCGGCGGGCCGGAAGGCCGCCGCAACTGGTTAGATACACTCTTAATTCAACTTGAACCAGTTTATGCTCACATTTTGCAGCAGTATAACCATGTGTTACGCCAGCGCAATGCCTTTTTAAAACGCCATCTGGAGACGTTGGATGCAACGTCTCTACAATCAGAACTGGTGTTGTGGGATGCACAGTTAGCTACCACAGGAACCAGGGTAATTAGACGACGCGATCGCGCCATACAACGATTAGCTCCCATTGCTACCGCTTGGCACGCCAGTATTAGCGGCAGTACAGAAGCTCTACAAATCAAGTACGTGCCGAATATTCCTTTAGAGGATAACCATCCAGAAGAAGTGCAGCAAGCTTTTTTAGCAAAAATTCAGCAACGAGCGATCGCCGAAATGCACCAAGGCACTACTCTTGTCGGCCCCCATCGAGACGAAATAGAATTAACTATTAACCAGACACCCGCTCGTCAATACGGTTCTCAAGGTCAACAACGAACACTGGTTCTAGCTTTAAAATTAGCAGAATTACAATTAATTGAAGAAGTCGTTAAAGAGCCACCATTGCTATTGCTTGATGATGTTCTTGCCGAACTAGATTTATCTCGCCAAAATCAATTGCTCGATGCCATTCAAGACCGCTTTCAGACCCTAATTACTACTACTCACTTGGGTTCTTTTGATTCTCAGTGGTTAAAGTCCTCCCAAATTCTTTTTGTGAAAGCAGGAGAAATAATCCCAAATTAGTCATTTGTGACTGAAGAGGCAGGGGC
>NZ_CAXTNE010000018.1:0-53313 GCF_964245445.1 uncultured Nostoc sp. | reverse complement strand
ACTTTTGACTAATCCAAAATCTACAAACTAAAATCAAAAAAAGGTAACACCAGTACTTCTGCCACACAAACCAGGTTGCATAGCCATCGAGAGCAATTTCCAGCTTTGGGGAATAAGACTTATTTCAATTATGGGGGACAAGGGCCGATGCCCCAAAGGGCAATGGATGCGATCGCTCAAACTCAAGCTTATGTTCAGCAAATAGGCCCCTTTGGTAATGAGGCGTATCGCTGGATAGCCCCCCAGACTCAAGCTGCTAGAGTTGCGATCGCTTCAGAGTTACATGCACCAAGCGAAACAATTACTCTTACGCAGAATGTCACTGTTGGCTGTAATATCGCCATGTGGGGTATTGAGTGGCGTGCTGGCGACCATATACTGCTCTCAGACTGCGAACACCCAGGCGTGATTGCCACAACCCAGGAAATCGCGCGGAGATTCGCGGTGGAAGTTACCACCTGTCCCCTAAAGGCAACTTTAAATGAGGGCGACCCTGTAAAAGTTATTGCCCAGCACTTACGCTCCAATACCCGTCTTGTAATATTAAGCCATGTTTTCTGGAATACTGGTCAAGTTTTACCTCTTGATAAAATTGCCGAAGTATGCAGAAACAATCATTCTTTTTTACTGATAGATGCTGCCCAATCTGCTGGTTTGTTGCCTTTAAACTTAACTGAATTGGGAGTAGATTTTTATGCTTTCACTGGTCACAAATGGTTATGTGGCCCTGCGGGTGCTGGTGGCTTGTATGTCCGACCAGAAGCACGAGAAAGCCTGAAACCTACGTTTATTGGTTTGAATGGCATTGTTGTGGATAGTCAATCTCAGCCTGTGGATTGGCTTCCAGATGGGCGACGATATGAAGTGTCTACATTAGCTTATCCGTTGTATGTTGGGTTACGGGAGGCGATCGCAATCCATCAGCAATGGGGAACCTCACAGGAACGTTACGAGCAAATTTGCCAAAACAGTGACTACCTTTGGCGACAATTGACGGCGTTACCCGATATTAAATGTTTGCGAACTTCCCCACCCGAAAGCGGTATCGTCTCGTTCCAACTCATAAATAATCAGCCCCAAGCTAATCTCAAATTAGTGCAATTTTTAGATTCACAAAAGATATTAACTCGGACAATTGCCGATCCTAGCTGTATACGTGTTACCGTCCATTACTTTACTTTAGAATCGGAAATCGACCAATTGCTTGAGGCGATTCAAAGTTTTTGCAAAATGTAGGCTAAGTACAGCTTTGCGTGAAATCATAGCGTTTTTAATGCAAAGGGACGCATTGGCATTGTCAATCGATGCATTGGCATTGCCAGTCGATGTGTTGGCATTGTCAGCCGATGCATTGGCATTGCCAAATTTAATTCGTTACGAATTAATGAAATGCTGTACTAAGTAGGCTGTGCTGTAACGCACTTTTACTAGTGCGTTATGCTAGGGACTTCCAAGAAATAAATTATCCAATTTCACTGAGTCAAAATGATTTTCTCTCCCCCTGCTTCCTGCTCACTGGCCCCCTGCCCTCAAAGCGATGGGATATTTTTTTATCTGGAAGTCCCCTATCTCAAGCTAAAAGGCTGTGCTTAACTCTGCTGAACTAAATGAAAACCCTTTATTTACTTTGTGGCTTGGCGTTTTCCGGTAAAAGTACCTTGGCTAAAGCAATAGTCAATTACCTAAACTGTGCATCTGTAAGTCTGGATGATATCAATAAAGAGCGAGGACTTGGTTTTGGTGGAGATGGTATTTCCGTTGAAAAGTGGGAAAATACTCACCAGATCGCAATTGGTATTTTGGATAATTTAATGCAGCTAGAAGAAGACATCGTTCTTGATGATACAAACTGTTTTCGTTGGTTGCGTGACAGATTTAGAGAGGTCGCCAAACGACATAATTATGAAACCAAAGTAATTTACCTCGATGTTCCGCTAGAGGAAATTTACATAAGAATGCAAATGAATGAACAGACTAAAAAACGTCAAGGAATCAAAAAGGAAATTTTCGCCGAACTAATGCAAAATTTTCAGCCTCCTGAAGTAGATGAAAATATTTTGCTATTCCAGAATGAATGCACTATCAAAGATTGGCTAGAACTCAATTGTATGATCCAATAATTCATAATTTTTAACATTAAAATGGAACGCCCAATTTTATACTTAGCCATAACTAACCACGGTTTTGGTCATGCTACCCGCATTGCTTCTGTAGCTGCGACAATTCAAAAATTATGTCCAGAAGTTCTGCTAATTCTGGTAACTACTGCCCCACGCTGGTTGCTAGAGTGTTACATAGAAGGCGATTTTATCTATCGTCCCCGTGCATTTGATTTGGGTGTGGTGCAAACCGATAGTTTGACAATGGATAAAGTAGCGACTTTAGAAAAGTTGCTCGACATTAAAAAACATCAAAATTCGCTGATTGCCTCAGAAGTGAATTTTATCCGCCAAAATCGCGTTAATCTCATCTTGGCAGACATTCCCTTCCTGGCTCCTGGGTTTGCTAAAGGTGCAAATATTCCCTGCTGGATGATGAGTAACTTTGGCTGGGACTTTATCTACCGAGATTGGGGAGGCGAATTTACCGCAGTTGCAGATTGGATTAGTGATTGGTACTCAAAGTGCGATCGCCTGTTTCGTCTCCCCTTCCATGAATCGATGCAGGCTTTTAACAATATCACAGATGTCGGCTTAACAGGCGGTTCCCCCCGTCACTCTGCTGATGATTTACGTTCTCTTTGGAGAATAACTACACCAATCGAAAAAACTATTTTGTTAACCTTTGGCGGCTTGGGTTTACAACAAATTCCCTACGATAACCTGCGGCGATTCCCAGATTGGCAATTTATCGTCTTTGATCAATCTGCTCCTGATTTACCTAATTTAGTGAAAATTGATGACCGCAAATACCGCCCTGTAGATTTTATGACTATTTGTGGACGAGTGGTTTCTAAGCCTGGTTACAGCACTTTTGCTGAAGCCACATTACTAGGAGTACCTATCGTTACCATCCCGCGTGAGGACTTTGCCGAAGCAACTTTTATAGTAGAAGGCATAAGTAATTATAACCAGCATCAAATCATCACCCCACCTGATTTTTTTCAAGGAACTTGGGATTTTCTAGATGAGTTACCTCAACCACCAAAACAATCTCAAGCAATTGCTAAAGATGGTAATGAAGCGATCGCTAAAGCTATTATCAATTATTTTCGCAGTAATTAAACTTTACTCAATTTACAACGTTGAATAAGCTGCTAGCTTTCCTATGGGAAGGTTATAGCCGTTTTCAATTACGTAAAATATAGTAGGGGCACACATTTGTGCTACCAAAGGTTATTAGTCAATAATTAATCAAATTACAGATGACTCACTACCAAAAGCTACTAAAAATTTCCACCACTGGTAAATCTTTTTACAATATCACTGCAAAAATTGAAGCCATAGTTGCAGAATCGGGAGTTGAAACTGGTCTTTGTACTTTATTTTTACGCCACACTTCAGCCAGTTTAGTTATCCAAGAAAATGCCGATCCCGATGTCCTTATGGATTTAGCTAACTTTATGGCAAAACTCGTCCCAGAATCGGGAAGATATATTCACGATGCAGAAGGCCCCGATGATATGCCGGCACACATTCGTACCGCACTCACCCACACTTCTGAACATATCCCCATTAATCATGGTCATTTAGTACTGGGAACTTGGCAAGGAATTTATATTTGGGAACATCGCCAACGCAGTCATTTAAGAGAATTGGTTATCCATATTTCTGGATAGCCGATTCTCAAGTTTTATTTAAAATGGAGTTCTGTAGAGTTTAAATACTCTGGTTATCCCGCTTACCCTTTGGCTATAATCTCATAAACTCGCGGTGATATACATGAAATAAATTTCGCCGCGATCGTTTTGTTATGAAAATTAATCAGATACACGCCAAATAATTCGTGTCAATTTGTAAATTAAAAAGTAAAGTTTATTTGTGTTTATTTAGATACCTACTTATTTCGATATAAACTAATATTTATTGCAAGCTGTCTGGGCTATTTCAATTACTATGAAGCAAGAACTGACACCAACTCATACTTTCCAATTTATTGATGAAATCCTTGCCCAACAGTCTATTAACCTCTTATCACTTAATCCTAAAAAAACATTAATTACCAGTTTCGCAGAATTGGAAAATTTAATTACTGAACAAAAAACTGATATTGAACTCCTTATAACCCTTCAAGAAACTCTCGAAAGCATAGTCTGTACTCAGTTGCAAAACTTTCCAGAAAACATATTCTGGGATTTTGATTTTCTGGTAAGCAGTATGCTAAGGCAGGCTTTAGTAGCAGATGAAGGTGCTATAGCTTTTTTAAAATATTTTGGTGAAAAGATGGTTTCTCTTACAGAAATGTTCGGAAATAAAACGGAAATGCGCTTTCGTTACGTTCACGATTTTATGTATGGGTTTGAGTGGGCAAGATGGGTACAAAAAGAGCCACAAAAACGCGCACACATAGAGCCTTTTAGTCCGGTTTTTTTTGATTATTTGCTCGTCAAAGGAAATGAACTTTTACAACGGATTAATCACGGACAAATCACATCTTATAAACTATGTGACACAGGCTACCGTAATCCCTTCACTTTTTCTCGTGAACCAGAAGATGAATATTGTCTGTTAACTTGTCTTGCCCAAGAAGAACTTATCCCAGTAGCAATGTGGAACTGGAATGCTAGCCCTGTCTGGAACAAACCTTTTCAAGAAATGCGCCAGCAATTAGCATTAAAATTAAATATTCAACCACAGAAACACTGATTAGCAATTAAAATTAAAAATTGCTGAAGAAATATAGTTATGAAAATTGCTGACTTAATTACTTGGTTTGAAGCATGGGCAAATCCCGCTTGGTGTGAAAGCTGGGATAATTGCGGCTGGCAGATTGAACCAGGAGTGTTGCAGGAAAAAGCACGGGTTTTGGTATGTTTGACACCGACTTTGGTAGTAATGCAGGAAGCGATCGCTCTGAATGCTAATCTGATATTTGCTCATCATCCCTTGATTTTTACTCCTCCCAAATCTTTACGCACTGGTGAAGCGATCGCAGAAATGGTACGGTTATCTTTTACCAACAATATTGGTATTTACACTGCCCATACCAATTTCGACCAAGTGCAGGATGGTACTGCTGACGTTTTAGCTCAAATTTTAGAACTAAAAGAAGTTATTCCTATACAACCTACACAAGCAGGGTTAGGATATGGTCGTATTGGTTTGCTAGAGCCATTTCTAACATTACAGGAATTACTCGCAGCCATTCAAGAGCGACTTGCTCCCCCTAATTTGATTTTTTCTCCAAGTGCTGATTTACAGCAAACAATTTCACGAGTTGCTGTTTTGGGTGGTTCGGGGGCTAGTTACATTTCATCTGTTGCCAAAAGTGGTGCTCAAGCTTATTTGACTTCTGACTGTAAGTTTCATCAGTTTCAAGAAAGCCGCGATCGCAATCTCATTCTAATCGATGCCGGACATTACGCTACCGAACGTCCGGCTTGCGATCGCTTAGTGCAAAAATTCCAGTCCTTAAATTTAGACTGGGTGCAATTAAGCCAAAAGGATGAAGATTTCCGCCAGTTTTTTGCTTGATTGCTTATATTTCACTAAAATTTCCCTATCTTTTCATATTGTCAAATTATACGCCATTCCAGTACTGATACTAAAGTTTTTTGTAACCATTATCTGCGTATATAAATAGATAAATGCACCCAAATTTCATATTGTAACCCATTAATGTGATCTAAATCACTAACTAGGTGTAATGATAATCACATGATATTCATGTTCCATATCAATTAAGATCAGAGCTAAATGTTCCACACTTGAGGTAACAATTTGTTTACTCTGTCCTAACCAAGATGATTCGCACACTCATTGAATCTGCTTTCCAAACTGGATATCTTAGTGTTGAATCTGAGGGATTACTCCATCAAGTGCTTGTCACTAAATGCTGGAAGGAAGAGGATTTGTCAGCCCTCGCAGCCCTATACGATGCAGTTCGGGCAGGTAAAATTAAACGAGAAGCCTCCTCATCGAACGTGCTGATAGAATTTCCGCTACCATATAAATCTTGCTGATACTCCAAAATAAGCGGAGGGTAATTTTCCCATGTTTCCCCTTATCCCCCTATTTCCTTTGCCTCTGAAGCTTCTCACCTCTACTCCGTTGCTTTTTAATTAGCTATCATCAGTCAAAAACCTTCAAAAATCAAAACTATTTAGGTGTTATTGTTGAAAACCATCAAGGTCAGCAAGAGAATGAGTTAAGATCATATACACATGGGTAAAAGTAAAACCAAGTCCCCGGACTTCCCAGCAATGCCAATGATTATAAGTAGGCAAGTTAAACAACCGCAATCAACGATTGGTTTTGAGTATTCTTTATTACATAATAGTAACAAGGACTCACCAGCAAATATGAGCCTGGTTAAGACAGGTTCCGAATTGTTTGACTTCGATGAAGCAGACATTGACTAAAATGAGCCGGAGGGAGATTGAGTTCATTGCTGCAAGCATTGATTTCTGACCCAAAATTTCCCAATATTTGACAACTACATGCAAGTTTTGGGATTAGGTGATGAAGCGTACTTGTTCTGAACGGTGAAATTAACCTCTTAAAGGTGTAATGTAATTGGGTAGAACCCAGATTTTGACAGGTTTAACTACGTTGTTTAAAAAGGCAGAAACAGTACATGCTACACCGCAAGATTTATCAACTCTGTTGCGATGGGCGCGAGGTATGTGTTTTCTTGCGGGACCAGCAACGCTGGATTGAACGCGCCCGCATCATCGACATAGAGGGAGATTTAGTGACTCTACGCTATGAAACAGAAGAAGAGGACGAAGTTTGTTCTTGGGAAGAAATGGTTCGCCTCGAGAGCATTGGTGCTGTAACGCAAAAGCTGGCTTCAGTACCACGCGGTAATGTGGAACCTTTGATGACTGAAGATTGTCCCGAAGCCGAGCGCATCCACAACCGTTACACTGACTCGAATCCAGAATAATTAGTCATTAGTTAATAGTCAGTAGTCATTAGTCATTTGTCATTTGTCATTAATTAAAAATGACCAAGGGCACCGGATTGATGACTATTGGCTCTCATTCAAACCTTCAAAAGCAGGACAGTAACCTTCTAGAGTTACTTTAAAGTTATACAATGGGGAAGCTGGATTCCAACATCGCTGCCCCCTTTGATGTCGGCAAGTACCGCAACAGTCTACATCTGTCCATGTATAGCGATCGCTATTTTGATTGAGCAGTTCTCGTTGAGACAATCCTCTCAATACTAGTTCTTCTCCTTGCCAACGAGCTTCGATTAAACCAGTATCGGCAAATTGCCGCCAACGAGGATCAGTCGTAATCACATCGGCTAGAGTGATTGTGATTACTGTTCCCAACTCTGTCAGTTCGCCTTCGTAATTAGTTTCTGGTGCTGCCGGTTGTAAAAATGTATCGCCGATAGGCAATTCTACTAAAATGTCAGCCGCCGGAGAATGGATATGGTAGCGGTTTTGCAACTCCTCTAAGCTAGTCAAGTCTGCCAAGTAGGCAGGAGAACCGTGAATAAAAATGACGTGCTGGGGTCGCAAATTATGAATTAGCTGCGTAGTACCAGACCCATCACTATGTTGAGCCAAGAGATAAGTTTCAACAGTCGTAGGTGCTAAATATTCTTTATTAACTTTTATATCAATTTTTTCTGGTAGCAGGATCAGCCAAGGGCCAGTGTCTAGTTGGCAGTACTTACCCAAATCATCTGTAGAGTCGGTAAGGACAATACAAGGTGATTTACCCACAGTGGGACGATGTTCTGCTTGTAAACGACGCACGCGGGGACGCACTCGTTCATCCCAAAACAAAGGTTGATGGCGGGCGAAGTTCTGTACAGATGGGGGAAGGTGGGGAAGCAGTTCTAAGTAGGCATCACACCCAGTAGCGACAGCACCATCTACCCAGATATCTAAATCTCGTCCGGTAAAGTGGTGATGAGAGCGTAAGAGCATTAATAATTCTTGACCCAATCCTAAAGCAGGAGTGGGAAGGATCACAGAACAATGGTCAGTGATCGCGCGATTAATTCGTTCTGCTAGTTGATTTTCTTGGTTGCGGCGGTGAGGATGACGGGATGTGCCATAACTGCCTTCAATAATTAGCACATCCAAATCTAATCCTCGCAGTTCCTCTAAACGCAAACCTTCTACCAACCGGGAGTTTGACAGGAAAAAATCTCCTGTATACAGTAGCTTATAAGTACGCTGCTTAGTGGTGTAGGTAAGGAGAATTGCCACTGCCCCTGGTAGATGCCCTGCGGGAAATAATTCTGCTACCAAACCATCTTGGAATTCCACAGGCGATCGCAACGGCAAGGCATGACAAAATTCGGAAATCTTCTCAGGATCTTGGTCTAGCCAATTCAACGGCAGTAACTTGCTGGTTACTTCGCTACCATAAATAGGTAATTTTGGAAAAGTTTTATGAAGTGCCAGTAAGCCTCTGGCGTGGTCTGGGTGGGCGTGACTAATCAAAACGAAATCTGCTGGTGAGGGCGAAACAACTCCCCGTACCGATTTAGTAAGCCCCTTCGCCAATGATGAAATATCCTCCAAACCACAATCCAATAGGATGCGGTGTGGACCCATTTTCACTAATAAACACACGCCCTCATCGTAATGCTGGACACTATAGGGGAAACATTCTAATTCAGTACCCCCTTCCGCAGCATCTACGCGAGAGGATGCCGACAGATTATCTCTCATGCTCTCCTCCCCTCAAACCTCATCATCATGGACATATCCCAAAAGCCAAAAATTACACAAATTTTGGTTTTGTGACTTAGGGGTAAGTTTTATCGTGCGCCCCTACACCCTGAGAATACAGATTTTTGATTGGGGAGGACGCCTCCACTGAACCCGCACTGGTTCAGAAAGGTGGATTAACGAGAAGCCAAGCCATCAAATTACTAGCTCAAGGATGCCTCTTGTTTATTTTCCCTTTGCAAGTTCTGAATGCTCTTAACCAACTCACCCTACGGTAAGTCGCCCAAGCATTTACAGATTTATCTCAATGTGCAGAGCCATTGCCGTGATAGTTATCTGAATCATAGAATCCATTTTTCGTGCCAAAAAATAAGCACGAAAGCGTAAAGATAACTGTCAATCCAGCTAGAATCAGCTTTACATCCATTTTTTTGCTGCCCCTTACTTAAAGACTTTCCTATATTAATTTAGTGCTTCCGCAATCAAACGTAATCACTAGAAAATCTTTACTATGCTTATGTGGATTGGGCAATAGGTAAATTTACCGCAATCAGTCAGATTGTAGAACCTTTCGGTTCACCTGTCTATTGATCTAGATGTAAACCAATATGACACCAGGAGCAATCCTCTACACCCTCCAAAAATACCCAGTAGTTAGGATTGACCCACTGTTCAAAGAAGCTTTTGAGGCTCTTTAGATACAAACGTTTAATAATTTACTAAACTTTACTAAAAACGCTCTCTTCACCCAAAACTAGTCTAAACACGAAACCCAAGTCATCACCTTAATATTAAAAACAGAAGCAATTATTTCCCAACCCCTAAATAAAAATACCTGTGTTGTATGACTATCGAACGACTTCCCCAAAAACACTATCCGAAGGCTGAAATTGGGCGGCGAGGTATGGCATTGGGGCTTGATTTCCTTGGTGTCTGGTTAGTCAGTTCCCTACTGGGAGGGGGCGATATCGGGATTCAATTTGTGCAAATCCTAGTTTTTGTGATACTTTGGCTAATTTTGCGGGTGCTGGTGGTATACAACAATCAAGGGCAAAGTTTAGGGCGTTGGGCGTTCGATTTAAAGGTGTTGGAAGTTGAAGATGGGGAAGTAGTGGGCAGAATTCCAGATTTGCTTTCACTGGTGAAACGAGAGGCGATCGTCGGCTTAGGTGCCCTTTTAGTATCAATTGCCCTGAGCAATATTAGAGCCAATCCCACTGCTATACTGCTAGTACTTCCCCTAGCAATTGATTGTGGGACTGCCTTATCTGATGCCCAGATGCGGCAGGCTTTACACGATCGCTATTGCGGAACTTTCATAGTTTCGTCGCGTCGTGGCTACTCGCTCGATATAAAAGTTAAAAGATTAGTTGAAAATATGCGGCGGAATGTGAGAAGATAGTCATTTGTGTTAATTCTCTTCAGGCTTCACTGTTTGTAAGATTATGGCTAAGAGTAAAGGTGCCCGCATTATTGTGACACTAGAGTGTACCGAGTGTCGGACAAATTCAGACAAGCGTTCTGCTGGTGTTTCACGTTATACCAGCACCAAGAATCGCCGCAACACCACTAATCGGCTAGAACTGAAAAAGTTCTGCACCCACTGCAACAAACATACCGTTCATAAGGAAATTAAGTAGAGATGAGTTATTTCCGTCGTCGCCTTTCTCCGATCAAGCCAGGAGAACCAATCGATTATAAAGATGTTGATTTACTGCGTAAGTTTGTCACCGAGCGGGGTAAAATATTGCCACGTCGGATTACTGGGCTTACATCTCAGCAACAACGAGAGTTGACATTAGCAATTAAACGTTCGCGGATTGTGGCTTTGTTGCCATTTATCAATGCAGAAGGCTAAAAAGAGGAGAGACGCGATTAATCGCGTCTGTACTAAAGGAGAGACGTGATTAATCGCGTCTGTGCAGGAGTTAAGAATCAAAACTCCTAACTCCTAACTCCTAACTTAAAACTATTTAAACTGTTCACCAAATTAAAGTGCGAGAGTTGTGGAGAAGGGGACGCTAGTTGAATTTAGGGTTCAAGGCGATCGCCGTCTGGGCATCGTAGAACGCCCAGACGGTAAAACCCGCTGGTTTGTGGTAGACGAACGTGGTCAATCCCACAGCCTCGCGCCTAGACAAATAACTTATACAGTTACCGGGCAGACGTACAAGCCTTCAGAGATTACCAGCTTTTTGGAGCAGATCAAGCCTTATTTAGATCCATCTAGCTTAGAAGTAGCTTGGGAATTACTGGTTGAAGATGGGGAAATAGTCACCCCAGACCAAATGGCGAATCTGCTATTTTCAGAATCAGACGCGCCTCCTTGTTATGCCGCCCATTGCTTGTTATCAGACGACAAACTTTATTTCAAGCAAAAAGGAGAAGCTTACGAGCCGCGAACTGCTGCTCAGGTGGCAGAACGCAAGCACCAGATGGAAGTAGAGGCGCTAAAAGCCAAGGGACAGCAGGAATTTTTAACTCGTGTAGAGCAGGCGCTCAAAGGTGAAGCAGTAGAGTGGCAGCGCCACGATCGCCAGCGCTTAGAAGGACTCGAAAAATACGCCGCGTTGCTTGCTGACACCGTGCGGACAGGGGTTAATTATGACTCCTTGGCTCGCGCTTATCCGCCAAGCGCTCCAGTATTAGAAACTATGACCATGCTGGGACGGCCCACAACACCTCAAGGAGCCTTTCAACTGTTGGTGGATTTGGGTTGCTGGAGTCCTTATGAAAACTTGTTCCTGCGTCGTTCTTCAATTCCGATCCAATTTCCTAATAAGGTATTAGAAGTGGCGCAACAGCGTTTGGATTTCCCGCCGATTGACTCAGATACAAACCGCCTTGATCTGACTCACTTGAAGGTCTACACCATTGATGATGAAACTACCACAGAGATCGATGATGGTCTGAGTTGGGAAGTACTCCCTGATGGACGGGAACGCCTGTGGGTGCATATCGCCGATCCGACTCGATGGTTGGTACCTGAAGATGAATTAGATTTGGAAGCCAGAAAGCGGGGTAGCACAGTCTATTTACCTACGGGGATGATTCCCATGTTTCCAGAGGTATTAGCGACTGGGCCGATGAGTCTGATCCAGGGACGGGTTTGTTGCGCCCTCAGTTTCGGAATTATTTTAGGTGCAAGTGGGGGAGTAGAAGATTACAGCATTCATACCAGCTTGATTAAGCCGACTTATCGCCTCACCTACGAAGATGTAGATGAAATGCTGCAATTACGGGTACAGGCAGAACCGGAAATTGCAGCGATCGCTACTTGGGCGCAGAAGCGCAAAGCTTGGCGTTACGCCCAAGGGGCAATTAGCATCACTATGCCCGAAGCGATGATCAAAGTCAAAGATGATGAGATCAATATTGACATTTTGGACGATTCCCCGTCGCGGCAAGTAGTAGCAGAAATGATGATTGTTGCCGGTGAAGTGGCGGCTCGTTATGGTAAAGCTCATAACATACCTTTGCCTTTTCGCGGTCAGCCCCAACCGGAATTACCCTCAGAAGAAGAATTGCTGCTACTTCCCGCCGGATTCGTTCGCGCTTGCGCTATGCGTCGTTGTATG
The DNA here is from genome assembly GCF_964245445.1 of uncultured Nostoc sp. Classification (GTDB taxonomy): domain Bacteria; phylum Cyanobacteriota; class Cyanobacteriia; order Cyanobacteriales; family Nostocaceae; genus Nostoc. The sequence continues at coordinate 40,936 of NZ_CAXTNE010000018.1, read as the reverse complement.
CCCAAGAGCGAAATGAGCATTACGCCTCTGCGCCATGCTGGTTTGGGTTTGGATACCTACACCCAAGCAACCTCTCCCATCCGTCGTTACAGTGATTTACTTACCCACTTCCAATTGAAAGCCCATTTGCGGGGTGAAGTTTTACCATTTACCGCAGATCAACTTAAAGAAGTGATGATGACTGTCACCAGCATCACCCAAGAGGTGACGATGGTAGAACGGCAAACTAATAGATATTATGCTCTAGAGTATTTACGCCGTCATCCAGAGGAAACTTGGGAGGTAACAGTGTTGATGTGGCTGCGGGAAGACAGCAACTTAGCCCTAATTTTGTTAGAAGATTTGGGCTTGCAGTTACCAATGGTTTTCAAACGTTCTGTGAAGTTGGGCGAACAGATATTGGTGAAAGTCAGCCACGCCGATCCGCAAAAAGATATGATCCAGTTTCAAGAAATAGTTTATCAAGAAGCCCAAACAGCTGCGAATTAACTAATTTGTCATTTGTGATTTGTAATTTGTAATACTCGCTAGAGGCTAGTATTATCCATTACGAATTATTTTAATCTTGCTCTAACCCCTGTCGGTTAGGATACAGGGTAAATGGAATGAGGTAATAGTTGTGAATATATCTTTGACCCCACAACTGGAGCAGTTGGTTAAAGATAAGGTTAGTAGTGGGAAATATCACTCAGTTAGTGAGGTGATAGGTGAAGCATTGAGATTGCTAGAAGAACGCGATCGCATTCGATGCATTTGATCTAAGGGATTTTCCCCATCTTTTGACACCGTACTTTTGACATCACAGCCAGGATATAATTATTTTTACCATTGGTATAAGCCTCGCGATCGCTTTGAAAAGTTGCTGCCAAATCGCGTTTTAAAGTTTCATATCGTTTCGCCTCTTCAGGATGCCTTCTCAGATAGTCGCAAAATAGCCTGCGTTCCCAAAATTCGCTGTTAACCTCGACTATATGAACATGGTGAGTACGTTGCTTTCCGTATGGTGGCATTCCTTTCACAAAAAACATCCGTCCAGGATCTGGGTTTTCACGCCAATAAACGTATCCCAACGATTCTAATGCCGGAATAGTAGATTTCGCATTTACTAAAGAACGGACTCCTACCATGATGTCAACAACTGGTTTAGCTGCCATTCCTGGTACTGCCGTACTCCCAATATGTTCAATTTCCACAACTAAGTTATTGCCTAGTGCCTGCCAAATATATGCTGCTTCTTCTGCAAACAAAATCTGCCAACGTGGATCATATTCGACTATATTTACTTCATCCATAGGTGAAATTAATTTTGTCTACAGCAGTCGTGGCTGGTTAAATCCTTTATTTAATTACCATTCAAGTAATTTTATTAGTATAATAATGGATCGTGTCGAATCAAAGCTAGACCATGCCTAAACTAAAGACTCGTAAAGCCGCAGCGAAGCGATTCCGTGCCACCGGCACCGGCAAAATCGTCCGTCGAAAAGCTTTCAAAAGCCACCTTTTAGAGCACAAAAGTTCTGACAAAAAACGTAGTATGCGTCAGAGCGCACTTGTACATGAACGCGATGAACTTAACGTGCGCTTGATGCTCCCATATTTGTAAGTATTTAAGGAAATAAGTTATGACTCGGGTAAAACGCGGTAATGTAGCTCGGAAGCGCCGCAATAAAATTCTCAAACTAGCTAAAGGTTTTCGCGGTTCTCACTCAACTCTGTTTAGAACTGCCAACCAACAAGTGATGAAGGCACTACGCAGTGCCTACCGCGATCGCAAAAAGAAAAAGCGCGATTTTCGTCGCCTCTGGATCACCCGGATCAACGCTGCTTCAAGGCAACACGGCTTGAGTTACAGCCAGTTGATCGGTAACTTGAAAAAAGCTGATATCCAACTAAATCGCAAGATGTTGGCACAATTAGCAGTCCTCGATCCAGCTAGCTTCGGCAAAGTTGCTGAACTCGCAAATCAAGCGAAAGGATAAAGGTGGCAACGGATGTATAACGGATGTAACAAATGGCAAGTAATTACTCGGTTACATCTGGTATTATCCGCCACTATTTTTTGGATATCTTGCTTTTCCATAGTGGGGACAGGATTAAGTGCATCTGCTGCCGAAATGCCAGAAATTCAGCAGCGAGGCTATCTAACTGTTGCCGTTAAAGATAACTTGCGTCCGTTGGGATTTAGAGATGCTAACGGCAATTTGCAAGGCTTAGAAATTGACTTGGCACAGCGATTGGCACTTGACTTGGTTGGTACCGAGGCTGTCAAATTGAAACCCGTAGCGAATCGCGATCGCTTGTCTGTAGTCTTAGACAAGAAAGTTGATTTTGCGATCGCTAGGGTAACAGCAACTGAATCTCGCAGCCGCATAGTTAGTTTCAGTGTTCCCTACTATTTGGATAGCACTGTATTAGTTACAAAAGATGCCTCTGTGCAGAAATTGAGTGATTTTGCAAAACAAAAAATTGCTGTACTCAATAACTCCAGCACCATTGCTCAGGTGCGGTACTATGTGCCAAACGCCGAGTTGGTAGGAGTGAATTCTTATGACGAAGCGCGAGATAAAATAGAAACTAATGCAGCCTTTGCCTTTGCCGCAGATGCTAGCGTTCTGAGCGGTTGGGTGCAACAATATCCCCAATATCGGCTACTGCCAATTAAGCTATCAACTGAACCCTTATCTGTAGTCATGCCCAAGGGATTGCAGTACGATGATTTAAGACGAAATGTGAATCAAGCGATCGCTCGTTATTTAGCAGAAGGTTGGCTCCAGCAACGTGTTCAATATTGGGGTTTACCGTAAGTTAGTCATTAGTCATTAGTCATTAACGAATAACAATTGGACTTTGGACAAAGGACAAATGACAAATGACAATAAGCTGATAATAGATACAGAAACAACTTTTAATATTTGTATTTGCAGCAATGGATAACAGTCTAGCCGTTGTTTATCTCTCCGTTTTGGTAGTTATACTCACAATTGCAGCCGTGAGTGTTTTTCGCCAGATTTTCAAAACTCGCAAGATTGAAGGCTCTTTTGGAAGATTGCGGAAGAAGTTAGAGAAAGAAAAGGGTACGACTCAAGAATATTATGAGTTAGGCAGTATTTATTCAGACAAAAAAATGTATTCCCAAGCGATACTGCTGTTTCAAAAAGCTATCAAAGCTGCCCAAGAAGAGGGAGAAGAAAATATTGCCCCTATTTACAACGGGCTGGGTTATATTTATTTTATCCAAGAGCAATATGACCTAGCAATTCGTCAGTATAAAGAAGCCCTAAAAGTTAAACCAGACTACGTAACAGGGTTGAATAATCTCGGTCACGCTTACGAGAAAAAAAAGTTAACTACTCAGGCGTTACAAGCTTACGAAGAAGCACTAAAATTGGCTCCAAATAATCCTATTGCTAAACGTCGTGCTGAATCTTTACGTCGTTTGGTTTCTGCGTAATTGCTAATGGTTCATAATTGATCAATTATGAACAGAGGATTATAGCCTTAATTTCCCGTAGGGGCAATTCATGAATTGCCCTTGGATTTCGTACTTGATGCGTAAGTCCTAAATATGAAAATATATAAATATTTCTTTTAAGTCTTACACATCAAAGTGATAACGGATAGCTCCAGTATTTGGATCATTGTTGACCTCAGCGTATCCTATCTTTGTTGCTTCAAGAAGCAACTCTTTCAGATGCTCTGATTCTAGTTCAGTATACATAGCTGCTTGAGCGATGGAAAGTTGCCCATTATGTTCTTTTGCAGCTTTGAGCAGCTTCTGCATTGGACTACCTGTAGATATTGGTGGCTGTATCGTTTGTAACTGTTGAAGTTGGGGAATGTCACCAATGTTTAACGTAATTGATTGATTAACACTAGGGGTTCCATTACCATATAACCCACGCAAATAAATATTTCGCTTGTCAACCATACCAGGGATGAGAGCCAAATCAATTAATTGACCAATCCCAAAAAAACCAATTGTGAAGAAATAGATCAAACCAGTACCAATCTGTCCGGTGTAGAATCTTTGCCCACCACAGATACCAAAGAAGCACAAACACCAAAGAATGTATGCGACACCTGAATTTGCTTGCTGCATGACAGTGTACTCCAATTTTCTATGAATACTTATATACAGTGTTCCCAGGTTTGAATGTAAAGCTAACAATTGATTAGGCTGATGGGTTTTATATAGGACTAATATTGGATTTCTGAAAAAGCTCGGTACATCTCGAAAAGCCTAATTCCTTATTCCCTACTCCCTACTCCCCACTCTCCGCCCACGTAGATAATTTCAAAAATCAAATACGATTCTTATAATTAGGGATACTGTTAGCAAATTAATTTGGCGTTAGTTTATTAATCTATCGGTTTCTGAGCTATTGCTTAGAAATAAATAACTATACGTTTGTTGAAAGAATGTAAAGGGATGATTAAGCGGCTACGTTTTTTTTGGATAGCTATTACTATCACTGTCGTCATTTCTATCTCATTGGGACTCATGGGAAGATTGACGGCTCAACAGCCTTTGATTTCCCATCCTCTCACTTCGCTTACAGAGGCAGAAATTAGTACAGCCGTTTCGGTCATCAAAAGAGAAAAAACTTTGAGCGAAATGGCAGCTTTTCCACTGATCGCTTTACAAGAACCAGATAAAAAAGAAGTTCTGAATTTTACACCTGGTAAAGCTTTTGGGCGAAAAGCTTTTTTGGTAATCTATGAGCGATGCCTGCGGCAAGGACTCTGTCCTACGCAAAACAAAACTTATGAGGGAATTGTTGATCTAACAAGCAAAACCTTAAGTTCTTGGAAAGAAATACCCTCTGTTCAACCTGCGATCGTCAATCCAGAATATGAACTCGCTACTCAGGTAGTTAAAGCCGATCCCCGATGGCAAAAAGCGATGCAAAGCCGAGGAATTAGCGATTTTGCTCAAGTCAAAATTAGTTGTTGGGCACCAGGCATTCTGAGTAAACAGGAAGAAGCAACAGGTAATCGTCTGTGTCGGGCCTTATCTTACTATGAGGGCAAAGGCTGGAACTATTACGGTAGCCCCATTGAAGGAGTCTTAGCAACGGTAAATTTAAACACGGGTAAAATAGCTAGTTTTGTTGATAGAGGAAACGTACCTTTCTCTCAAGAAAATTGGAACTACGATCTAAAGTCCTTGGGCAAATTACTTTCACCACTGAAAGCATTGAAGATTCTCCAACCAAATGGTGTAAGTTTCCAGATCAAAGACAATGAAATTAGCTGGCAAGGTTGGAAGTTTCGCTATTTGATGCATCCTCGTAATGGATTAGTGCTGTACCAAGTGACGCATAAGGACGGCGAAAATATTCGACCAGTTTTATACCGCGCTAGTCTATCAGAAATGGTAGTACCTTATGGCGATCCTGAGCCTACTTGGTCTTTTAGGAATGCATTTGATGTTGGAGAATATAACTTTGGTTTGCTAGCAAATACGATGGAGTTAGGTAAAGAAATTCCTGAAAACGGTCTTTTGCTAAATGCTGTATTTGCTAATGAGCAGGGAGAACCTTATAAGATACCAGGAGTTATCGGTATCTATGAACGCGATAACGGAATGCTGTGGAAACATTATGAGTATAATACTCAGCGTAATGATGTGCGTCGCAATCGAGAATTAGTGATGTCGATGACTGCGGCCGTTGACAACTATGATTACAGCATTAATTGGATTTTTCACCAGGATGGCACTTTGGAAGTCCAAAATGAATTAACAGGTATCGTACTGGCGCAGGGAACGGCTGCCCAAAAGCAATCTGAGGATGATTCCTATGGTCGGTTAATTGCTAAGAATATCTTCGGAGTAAATCACCAGCACTTTTTCAACTACCGCCTAGATTTCGATGTCGATGGACAAGCTAATGCTGTGATGGAAATGAATGTGAAAGCTTTGCCGATGGATGAGAAAAATCCTTTAGGAAATGCGATCGCAATTACAGAAACCCCACTCACAAATGAAACGGCTGCTGTCCGCGATTTGGATATGAAAAGCAGTCGGGAATGGATGATTGTTAGTGCAGATAAGAAAAATACGCTAGGGGCTGCACCTGGATATATGCTGATGCCTGGTGGAAACTCCATATTTTTCCCTGTGGAAGGCTCAAACATCCGTCAAAAGGCAGAATTTGCGACTCACCACATCTGGGTAACAAAATATAAACCTGCTGAACTTTATGCTGGCGGCGATTATCCAAACCAAACTCAACCAGGACAGGGTTTACCTAAATATATTGCAGACGATGAATCTTTGACGGGTGAAGATATCGTGCTGTGGTACACAATGGGCGTAACTCATATTCCGCGATCGGAAGATTGGCCTGTGATGCCTGTTCACCGAGTTGGCTTTAAGCTAATCCCTAGAGGATTTTTTAGCCGTAATCCAGCGATTAATTTACCAGAGTAAAATATTCGTTTTCTAAAGTTTCCTTAGTTCAGTTTTTTCGTTATCTGTAAACCTGTAACTTGAATGCTGATAAGCTTATCGTAGGTCAAATACTGGCAGTTTTCATTCATAGGATAGCTCATGAATTTTCCAGAAATTAATATTCCCGGTGAAGGCACACTGCACGCTCGTTTAATTACTTCCTTGGGTGAAATTATAGTTCTTTTGGAGGAAGACAAAACCCCCAACACCGTCAAAAATTTTGTAGGTTTAGCAACCGGGACAATCGACTGGAAAGACCCTAAGACAGGTCAATCTCAGAAAGGGACTCCTGCCTACGATGGAGTTCGCTTTCACCGAGTCATCCCTGATTTTATGATTCAGTGTGGCGATCCCCTGGCTCGTTATCCAGATATGGCCAACCGTTGGGGTACTGGTGGCCCGGGATATCAATTTGAAGATGAATTTCATCCTGAATTGAAACACTCTAGTGCCGGTATTCTCTCAATGGCAAATGCAGGACGCGGTACTAATGGTTCGCAATGGTTCATTACAGAAGGGCCAACGCCTCATCTTGACCGCAAACACAGTGTTTTTGGTAAAGTTGTCGAAGGTATGGATATAGTCAACCGCATTGCTAATGTGCCTACGACTAGAGATCGTCCAAATCAAGACGTAGTGTTAGAAAAAGTAGAAATTTTTCGGCAGTAATTAACACCTCTCTAGTACAGCAAGGCGGAAGTGAAAAGTCAAAAGTCAAAAGTCAAAAGAATTGTATTCCAAGCTTTTACGCCATTTGAAATGGTATGTTTATTTCCGCCGTGTTGTACTAGTGTTATTCCCCTCTTTTTTCCTTGTTTAAGCAAGGTTAGGGGGGATATTGATACTACAACCTGATTCTTTACAAACATCCTCTCAGAGGATATTTGTATTTTTTGAGAAGTTGTACATAAATTTTATAAATTTATTGGTGATAGTTAATACTATTTCTTTGTCACGCTGCGTAAAACCATTTTAACTTCTTTTTTTCTTTCTTTCTTTGTGTCCTTTGCGTCCTACCCTGCGGGAAGCCGCTTTGCGTCTATGCGGTTCGTTCTTCTTTCTTGTACTTAAATATGATTTAGCGCATGTTTATACAGAATTGGTATAACACATCCCCCTAAATTGAAAACAAATTTGCCGAAAAATTAAGATTTATTTTAAAAAAGTAACAATAATATTGTTAAATTCAGAAGCTAGATTCCAATCGGGAACAAGGTTTGAGCGATGCCTAAGCCTATACACCACAGGTCAAATCCTTACAAGTCTTCACTTCATCAGGGATACAACTTTTGAGACAATCAGAAACGATTTAATAATAATCAAGCACTTATAGTCCACTCTTATCGGACTCCGTGTTATTTCTATTGAAAAGGGAGAACACAAACATGAAATTGGCTTACTGGATGTATGCAGGCCCAGCCCACATCGGCACTCTGCGAATCGCTAGCTCTTTTAAAAATGTTCATGCGATCATGCACGCCCCCATTGGCGATGACTACTTTAACGTCATGCGCTCCATGCTATCGCGGGAGAGGGATTTCACTCCGGTAACAACCAGTGTCGTTGATCGCAACGTTTTGGCACGCGGCTCCCAAGAGAAGGTAGTAGATAACATCACCCGCAAGGATGCCGAGGAACACCCTGATCTGATTGTGTTAACTCCCACCTGCACCTCCAGCATTTTGCAAGAAGACCTGCACAACTTTGTCGAACGGGCACAGTTGGAAGCCAAAGGAGACGTAATGTTGGCGGATGTGAACCACTACCGCTACAACGAACTGCAAGCAGCCGATCGCACTTTGGATCAAATCGTCCAATACTACATTGAAAAAGCCCGGAGGCGGGGTGAATTGGCAGAGGGCAAAACTGCGAAACCCTCGGTTAACATTATCGGTACTACTACCCTCGGTTTCCACAACAATCACGACTGCACCGAACTGAAACGGCTGATGGCTGACTTGGGAATTGAAGTAAATACCTTAATTCCCGAAGGTGCTTCGGTGAACGACTTGAAGAAGATGCCCAAAGCCTGGTTTAACCTAGTGCCTTACCGTGAACTCGGTTTAACCACAGCTCGTTACCTGGAAGAACAATTTGGCACACCTTATATAGACATTACTCCAATGGGCGTAGTGGAAACTGCCCGTTGTATTCGCAAGATTCAGCAGGTAATTAACGCTCAAGGTGCAGAAGTTGACTACGAAGACTTCATCAATGAGCAAACCTTGCATGTATCTCAGGCTGCTTGGTTCTCCCGTTCAATTGACTGTCAAAACTTGACTGGCAAAAAAGCTGTGGTTTTTGGTGACAACACCCACGCTGCCGCCATCACCAAGATTCTGGCGCGAGAAATGGGGATTCATGTTGTTTGGGCTGGAACCTATTGCAAATATGATGCAGACTGGTTCCGCGAACAGGTTAGCGAGTATTGCGATGAAGTGCTAATTTCCGAAGATCATGGTGAAATTGGGGATGCGATCGCTCGTGTCGAACCCTCTGCTATTTTCGGCACCCAAATGGAACGCCACGTTGGTAAACGCTTGGATATTCCCTGCGGCGTAATTGCAGCACCAATCCACGTCCAAAACTTCCCCATTGGTTACAAACCATTTATGGGTTACGAAGGCACGAATCAAATTACAGATTTGATCTACAATTCCTTCACTTTGGGAATGGAAGATCACCTGTTAGAAATCTTTGGTGGTCACGATACTAAAGAAGTTATTACTAGAGGAATTTCTGCTGATTCTGATTTGAATTGGACAAAAGATGGTCAAGCAGAATTGAATAAGATTCCTGGATTTGTTCGCGGTAAAGTGAAGCGTAATACTGAGAAATTTGCCCGCGATCGCGGTTTCAAGGAAATCAACGCTGAGGTACTTTATGCCGCTAAGGAAGCAGTCGGGGCTTAATGATAATTTAGTTATCAGCTATAAAACTGATAGCTAGAATTCCATAGAAGAGTGTTTCTTTTAAATAACACTCTTCTGCTTATTATGAAAAAAAATTGACTGTTCAAACTAATTTAGTATAAATAATGTATTTATGAGCAGCAACCAATTACCTAGCAGTCCTAATGAAAATAGACTATACACCAGCTTAATTACGACTTTAGAAATAGTTCAGTTTATCGGTTATTTCATTGTAGTCGTTTTTTCTCTTGCTCTACTTTCAATCTTTAGTTCGACTTTAGTTTTTGTATATTTAATTTATGTGGTGATTACCTACATTATTATAAATAGATTTATAGCAGTATTGATAGCAATCATCGACCTTTTAAGCCGCATAGAACGGAATACAAGGTCTGAATAATAACTGCTATTTAGCAATGATTTCACGTAACAGAATATAAATCTAGTGCAGCAACAATAAATTTAATTGCGATCGCGGTTTCAAAAAAATCAACGCTTTTGATACAGAGGCGTTACTTAAAAATAACGTCCTCACTCTTATCAAAGATTAATAATTGTAAAGATAATCCTCTGGATTACTTAGGTCATCCAAATAACCATAATCCATAGATGTGTCATGTGCCTGTTCATAAAAATATTCTTGATTCCAAGAATGACTAAATTCTTCCGAATCCACATCTGCTTCCTTTACAGAATGTATATGATCTGGTTCATATTGTGATTTTGGAATCTTTTATGAGAAACAGGTTTTAATTTTTGTAACATATCTTCTGCTATCTTTCTATTATATACTTTGGGATCATTCTTAGCTATTTCTTCAATATTTGGAATTACATAACTAGGTAAGTTGATAACTGTAAGAGCCTTTAAAACATACTGTCTAACCTGTGGAGCAGGATGAGTTAAGTTATCTAATAAAAGATTAATAGCTAAATCAGGAACAGTTTTGAAGTTTATAGCAAGTTTGCGTATAGCTGATGCGGCTAATCTTTTGTCATCATAGGAACTTGTTCTTGATAAATATGTAATAAGATAGGAAATTGCTTCCTCTCTGTTAGACTCACCTAACTCAAATGGATTCCAAACAGCTAGTTTTTCTGATTGACCATTTTCACAAAATAATTTGGCAGCTATTTGAAAGTCTTTAGCAGCTTCATCATTTTTTTTCAATTTATGAAAGCTCTTTCCTCGATTGTAGTATGCTGGTGCAAAATCATGACTAATGTGTAATGATTGATTGAATTCTTTGATTGCTTCTTCATACTCTTGAAATTGTAATCTAAATATTCCACGTTGATAGCGTGTAAGATGGTCATTTGCTTGAGGTGTAAAGACATCTGGTGATAAATCTTGATATATTTTTTCTAATTTACGTTTAGCATTTAAATATTGGGGAGTGATACGGAGTGCCTGGTTCAAGTCTTCAACTGCACCGTTGTAATCTCCTATCTCAGCTTTGGTGACACCTCTATAATAGTAAGCATGGGAATTATTAGGATTCAGACTTAATGCTTCGTTCCAAGCCATAATTGCTCCTTGCTTATCTCCTTTCTGAAGAAGGTCTACTCCTAAGTTAAACACACGAGCAAAAGCTGAACTTTCTGACATGGCTACACCCTCTAAATACACATCTACATTTTCTGTTTTAGACTTATTGGGTAGCCTCGGAAATTATACGGGTTAAAATTTATTAATATATGATATATACATGGCAGTTTAAAGTGATTATACTAATAACATTTGCAGGTCTATAACCTTCTTGCTCACGACCTTGGGGGTTTTGTTGAGGAAAACGTGCTGTTACAACGTCCCCAAACTGTAAAGAACGAGTTGTCATTCTTCAACAATTACTACTCCCATCCCAGGAACATACTTAATAGGCAAACCCTTATCTAGTTCACCGGTTTGCCAATCATAAGGTTCATAGCTACCCAAATTTGATAAGTCAGTCTCTAGCCATGCTGCATCAGATTCTTCACTGACTACAGATAACTGAGATTCCTGACGATTTTCTTTTCGCCACTCTAGAAACTCAACAAAATCTAGAACTTCCTGCTGTGCATTTTCTGGAAGGCGTTCTAGTTTCTCCAAAATCTTTTCTTTGAGAGAATCCATACTTGCAGACACTATCTTTATTGAACAGTGTAAATCATAGTTTCTACTCAAATGATAAGCTTTTATCCCAAAAGTAATGTCTGACGACAACCTACTGTGCGTCTACAAATCCTGACAAAGCTTGTCTTGCAAAATGTCACCCCATAGCGATCGCTACTGCAACCCCTCAAGCGATCGCATTCCTTAACAAAAAAATTTACTGATAAATAAAAATTAATAGCGAACAAATATCACAATACAAAATTATTACTTCGTGGATCTAATAGGCAGAATAACCTACTAAAGTCCAAACCGATGTGTCTCCCATGACGAAGTAAAAAAAAAGATTATAAAAGCCTCGCAATCTCTCTTAGAGAAAAAAAGCAGATGCATGTTAATGTTTTAGTCTCATTGTCTTCCCTTCGTGCCTTTCCCTATGCATCTGCACTATTTACACCCCCAACACCTTGAAGAATTAGTCAAGAGTAGTGGTATAGACTTACACCTAGTGCAACTCAATTTTAGGTCACTCCAAGGCGTAACAGCTTTTGAGTACCTGTTGATTTCTGAGCTACTCCCTCGCACCAATACCGGAATGGTGAAAAGTGTATGGTTGCAGCATTATGCCCATATCACTGAAGGTGGTTGGTGGTGTTCCGGGCTAGACCCTTTGAATAATTGGCAAATGATGGAATGGGGATGCTTTAAGCCAAACCAACCCCGACAGAATCACAATGGTAAGTCCATCAAATACGAGCATCCCCCCAGCACACCAACGCGGGTGTTTTGTTTGCGGGTAACACTGCAAGTGTGGCAGCAAGTCGCTGGACGTTACAATCTGGTCATGCCTGACAATATCACCATTAGTGCTGATGGTGAAGCTGAAGGCTTCTGGCAATGGGTGATGCAACACAACATTCCCCTCATTCTTTGCGAGGGTGTGAAGAAAGCAGCCACACTGTTGACGCAAGGATATGTAGCTATTGCCATTCCCGGAATTACCAGTGGTTATCGGGTTGTTAAAGATGAATTTGGCAAAGTTACCCGTCGTCAGCTAATTCCTGATTTAGCAGCGTTTGCAATTACAAAGCGTAGCTTTTATATTTGCTTTGATTTTGAAACTCAACCTAAAACAATTGCTGCTGTAAATAATGCCATTTCTCAACTTGGTTGTTTATTCCAGCAAGAAAAATGCACTGTTAAAATTATCGAACTTCCAGGAATAGAAAAAGGAGTTGATGAGTTTATCGTTGCCAAAGGTGCAAGTAGTTTCGATAAAGTTTATCGTCAAAGTGTTGACTTAGAAATTTATCTTGCCCAAACAAAACCTCACACTGAGTTAACTATTCCTGCTGCACTCACCTTCAATCGCCCTTATATAAGTGAAATACCTTTCCCCACTTCTGGATTAGTAGGAGTCAAATCAGCAAAAGGAACAGGTAAAACTACAGCACTACAAACCGTTGTTCAGCAAGCAAAAATTGGAAATCAACCTGTTTTGTTAATTACTCACAGAATCCTATTAGGAAGATTTTTGTGTGAGAAAATTGGTATTCAATGGGGAACACATAAAGAAGATGCAAAGAAAAGGATTGATCAAACACTTACCCCCGCTCCTCCCATTCTCCGGTCACTCTCTCCTCAGCAATCTATTGGATTGTGCGTTGATTCTATTTGGAAACTTAACCCGGAAAATTGGCGAGGAGCAATAGTAATTCTGGATGAAGTAGAGCAGTCTTTGTGGCATCTATTAAACAGTAATACTTGTAAACACAAGCGTGTAAAAATATTAAAATTATTCCAGCAACTAATTTCCACAGTTTTAACAACTGGGGGGTTAGTAATTGCCCAAGATGCTGATTTATCAGATGTGTCACTTGAATATTTACAGGGATTAGCAGGAATTAAATTAACACCTTGGGTAGTTCTGAATCAGTGGAAACCTCAGCATGGTTGGGACGTAACTTTTTATGATTCGCCGAACCCAACACCGCTAATTCACCAACTGGAATTGGATTTACTTGCTGGACGTAAATGTTATGTTACTACCGATAGTCGCGCTGGGCGTTACAGTTGTGAAATAATTGAACGTTATCTGAAAGAGCGGTTACAAAAATTACGAAGGCAATTTCCTAAAACTTTGGTAGTTAGTAGCCACACTACAAACACACCTGGCCACGAAGCGGTTGATTTTATTGCAGCTATCAATCAAAAAATCTCTGAATATGACGGCGTTTTTGTTACCCCTAGCCTTGGTACAGGAATTAGTATTGATGTCCAACATTTCGACCGAGTTTATGGCATTTTTCAAGGCGTAATTCCTGACTCGGAAGCAAGACAAGCATTAGCAAGAGTGCGGGATGATGTGCCGCGTGTTGTCTGGTGCGCTAAACGAGGTATTGGCTTAATTGGTAGTGGTAGTACAAATTATCGCTTGCTATCTGATTGGTATCAAGAAAATCAAAAAGAAAACTTAGCTTTGCTTAGTCCACTGCATAAAATAGATGTGGATTTACCTTTAGTTCATGACCCGATTCATTTGCGAACTTGGGCCAAGTTATCTGCACGGGTAAATGCCTCTATCCGCCTCTACCGTCAATCGATGCAAGATGGTTTAATTGCTGATGGACATCAAATTCAGATGCGGAGTAATGCTGTTCACAATAATATTATTCGAGATTTACGCCTTGCGTTTTTGGCAACTGATGCTGAGGATTTAGCTACCCGCAAAAGATTAATTTTAGAAATTGTCAAAGTTCAAAAAGATTGGGTACAAAGCCGTCAAAAAACTAAAGAAATTAAACGCAAAATTAAAGATATTAAGCAGCAAAATCAACTATTTGTAGCAACATCTGTAGCTAATGCTAAAGATATCGATAATGTAGAATATGAGCAGCTATTAGTAAAGCATTCCCTGACTGATGGAGAACGCAACCAAATCAATAAATATATTCTTAGGCAAAGGTATGGTGTAGAAGTTACTCCTTGGCTGAAATTGCAGGATGACCAAGGATATTATCGTCAACTGTTAATTCATTATTATCTAACTCACGAAAGCGAGTATTTTCATGTCAGAGATCAGCAAGAATGGCATCAGCAATTGTCTTGGGGTGAAGGGAAAGTTTTTCTGCCAGATTTAAAAACTTACACGCTCAAAGTTGAGGTAATGAGAGCTTTGGGAATGCTTCAGTTTCTCGAATCAGAAAGAGAGTTTACTGAGAGTAATCCAGATTTGATATTACTGAAAAATATTGTTTTTCAGCACAGTAAGCATATTAAAAGAGCGCTTGGGATTAACTTAATAGGGGAAAAAGAGCAGATATCGGCAATAAAAATACTCAGCCGACTGTTAAATTTGTTAGGCTTGAAACTAAAGCGGGTAAATGAGGTTTATCAAATCGACCTAGAAACACTCTATGATGGCAGAGAGAAAATATTTGCAGTTTGGCATCAACGGGATGAGTTGATGTTGGCTCATGTTAAGAGTGTTGACTATGAGTTGCCTGATTATTCTTCAGACTGGAAGCTTGAAATTATCCAAGCAAAGGCTTATGCCGCAGCAGCTAATATCCTTGACAGCTAAGTGTGTCTAAAGACAGCCAAGCATTAGTCATATCAATTAGCCCAATTTCTAATTTGTCTTCACCCGCGCCTGCTTCACCATCGCAATTAGAGTTTGATGGGCATCTTCCGCATCTGCTAGAACATGATCAAACTGAATGCGAACTGACACAGCTTCTCCATTCACTTGCGCTGTTAAATCCATACTTTGTGCATCAATTGACAGCATTTGTGCTGCAATCGCATCTCTTATACCGCCAAAAGCCTTAGCATAAAGAACTATGGCATCAGCATGATCATCATTCATGTGCTTGCAGATGCGCGAACTAATATCAGCAGAAAAATCTTTAGACATTGTTGAGATAGAAGTAACAGCTTAAATTTTAAGCTAACAACGCGAATGAAATTTGCTGATTTTCTTTCTTAGCACTCAAGACGATGCATTTTATCCCATTGCATAATAAATTAATTTTATTTATGGGGGAATAATTAAATTAAAATAAAACTTATTCAGTATTTCTACCTTCTATTACGGAAACCAGACAGCTTAAACTGTAGCAGAAGTATTAGCCAAACTATTGAAGCTAAGAGAAAATGAGCGAAACTAGCCCCAGACGAATTGTAATTGGGGATGTACATGGCCACTATGAAGGTTTGATGACATTGTTGGAGGCGATCGCCCCCATGTCAGATGATCAAATCTATTTTCTGGGAGACCTAATTGATCGTGGTCCTCATAGTTCACAAGTAGTTAATTTTGTCAAGCGACATAACTACTCATGTTTGCTGGGAAATCATGAGCAGATGTTATTAAACATTCTGACCAATGACAGAACTTCCTCCCCGACGATGCAAGCATGGCTGTACAGTGGAGGGCAAGCTACCGTAGCCAGTTACCACGAGGCTTCAATTCCTGATGACCATCTGGATTGGTTTAAGAGTTTGCCTACATATCTCGACTTGGGAGATATTTGGTTAACTCATGCTGGTGTTGACCCTTCCAAGTCGGTAGCAGAACAAACTGCTGATGAACTGTGCTGGATACGAGAGGAATTTCACAGCATTGAAAAACCCTACTTCCCAGATAAGCAAATTATTATCGGTCACACCATTACTTTTACTTTGCCGGGTGTTTCTCCTGGTAAACTGGCACAAGGAGAGGGATGGCTAGACATAGATACTGGCGCTTATCATCCCCGGAGTGGCTGGTTGACTGGACTAGATGTCACAAATAACCTGGTTTATCAAGTTAATATTTTTAAAGATTATCTCCGTACCCTGCCCTTAGAAGATGTAGTGATCAGAGTTGATCCAGCTAAAATCAAAGTTGATCGCCGCAATAAGAATTGAGCAATATTCGAGATGAGGAGGATGAGGGAGACAAGGGGAATAACCAATGCCCAATGCTTAATACCCTCAAGACCTCAGTAATGGTCGAATATTAGCTTTATAACTAGCTTTTTCCAAGCCATAATTTTCCTTACTAGGTTGAGAGTTAATTGCACGTCTGAGGGCATCAATGCGATCGCTCGTTCCGGGGTGCGTACTTAAAAATGTCGGAGCAGAACCACCCTGTTTCAGCAGCTTTTGCATAAAGGAAACCATTGCAGACTGAGCGTAACCAGTCCGTGTCAAAGTTCGTAGTCCTCTTTGATCAGCCTCAAATTCATTGCTACGACTGCGTGGCAAGTCTCGCGCTAACTGTACACCAATTTGCACTGCCGTATTCCGATCTAAGCCAGCAGCTGTTAATAGACCACTTTCGAGCGCTTTTTGTTGCATCTGTTTAACTACGTGTTTGCCGCCAATGTGACCAATTTCATGGGCGAGTACACTTGCTAGTTCCGCTTCATTGTCTGCGGTTTTCAGCAAACCCGTATGGACATATACATAGCCGCCCAAGGTAGCAAAAGCATTAATACTGTCATCCTGAACTACCTGGAAAGTATAGGGTAGATCGGGGCGATCGCTATTAGCTGCTAAACGCCGACCAACTTGTTCCACATAGCGATTAACTTCTGGATTGCGGTAAAGCCGCACTTCACTGCCTACTAATTCTTTATTAATCTGCTTACCCAGATCAACTTCCTGGCGAGGGGATATATTAGAAAGCTGAAATGCCTGAACTCCTTGGAGTAGAAGAGGCAAGAAATCTAAAGTTCTTCCAGGTAGAGGTGTACTCAGGCACAGACTCAAGGCAACTATCACTGAAATTAAAGGATAAAACCAGCGACGCCGCCACACACGGTAATTTGCAACAAAATTCCAGTTGAACATAATACGCTCTGAAGATTATTTTGGGAGAACATAAAATGATGGGACAAATTAGAGACGGATTTAAAGTATTCTAAGTTGCATTCTTAAATCAAGATCAAAGGAGTTGTTATACAGCTAATGTTTAGGCAAATCTACTGAATTCCGGGGGTTAAAGACTCCCTCTAGAGATAGGCTTAAACACTAGATATTACTTTCTGGGTGTGTCAATCTTAACGGGCAAAAGTTTAGGGGTTAGCTGCCACCCTTGCGAACTTACGAACTCGTGATAAACTGTTGCGTAACCGCAACGCCCAGCCGCTTTGAGTTATTACCAAATAGGGAAAACTACTATTCCCATCGAAAACCTTCTTCTACAATCAATTACTTCGCTATTACCTCGGAAAAGTTTTTATGGCTATTTTAGATTCAAAAGGTCGCTTGTTCGGCAAAATCAACCTCTTAGATTTAGGTGCTGCGCTAGTAATTCTGCTAGTTATATTTGGCATCTTTATCTTTCCTGGCACTTCTGGTTCTGTTGCCCAAGTCGGTGCGAAAACAGTACCCATAGAAGTAGACTTAGTAGTTCGTGGTTTGAATGTCCGTGACCCTGAACAATTATTCAATAACGGATTAAAAAAAGGCGGGAAAACAAATGTGATTATCCGCAATCAACCTCACGGAGAGATTGAGATTAAATCCATTCAACAGCTACCTAGAACAATTAATATTCCCCAACCTGATGGCACTGTTAAAGAATTACCAGATCCAAAAACTAACAATTTTAGTACCGATTTGATTTTGACTTTAGATGGCAAAGCTCAACTGACTGATAATGGCCCCGTTCTCGGTAACAGTAAAGTTAAAATTGGAATGCCATTTGAGTTGGAAGGCTTTAACTACAACTTCAATGCAACTGTTATTGATGTCAGATTAAAAGACAAATAGTATTAGCATTTTAGTCTTCAAAAAATAGGCTGATAGACCGAATTTTCTGTTAACCCAAAAACTCGGTTTATCAGATTAATTAGAGCAAGATCCTCGTTTGCAGAGAGGGTTGGGGTTCTGTACCTACTCAGCTAAGAACCGCTATATAACTATTTAGCAGCTTTCATTTCAAACATTAAATACGTTCCTCCTAACCCTTCTACAATTGTGCGTGTATTGGCAATCATCATTTTTTGATAAGTGTCCGCCTCGCTTCCGGGTTCACCAAGTCCCTCGGCATACAACTTCCTGTCAGAAATTTTTACTGAGGCTTGTCTAGCTACAGATTGAAGCAAATTAGGGTTAGTCGCCGCCTCTGGAAAAATTGTTGATACTTTAGCCCGTTTAATATTTGTAACCAAATTTTTCACTCTTACATCTGTCAGATTCTCGTTAGAACTAATAGCTTGTAATCCTCCTGCTAATGGAATACCGTATGCTTTGGCGTAATAACTCAGTGCATTAGAGGTTGTAACTAACTTGCGTTCTTTGGCAGGAATACTAGAAATTCTTGACTTAATCCAGCTATCTAGTTGAGTGAGTTCATTTGTGATTCTTTTGGTATTGCTGGTATAAGCCTCTGCATCGTTAGATTCTAATTTTCTCAGATTACTATTAATTACCTCCACCATCCTGATAGTATTCTTGGTATTGTGCCAAAGATGAGGATTAGTTACATTGTTGTCGCCTTTCTGAAATTTTTGTGGTTTAGACACCGCAAGTTGACCAACAGCTATTTTCGGTGCAGTGTTTTTAGTCACTTTAATTAATTTGATCAGATTTGGTTCTAAATTATAGCCATTGTAAAGAATAAGATTAGCTTGCTCAATGGCTCTACGATCTTCCTGCTTTGGTTTATAAAATTGGGGGTTGGTACTAGCGTCAATTAAGCAGGTGAGGTTAACTGTATTTCCGGCAACTTGTCTGGTTAAGTCACATAATACACTTGTAGTTGCAACGACTCTGGGAAGATTCTCATTTACCTGAGTAGTAGTCTGAGTGAATGCAGTTCTTGCAGTTTGATTTCCACACCCAACAAATCCAATCGTCAAGGCAACAAGAATAGTTCGGAAGGAATTAGTTGATGGTAATTTTTTTGACATCCTAAACTCCTACTGGATGTATAGAAAAAATAATCATTATCAGTAACGGATTAGTTAAATACCAGGTGGAAGCCTTCAACAAAGAAGAGGTTAAAGGCAATACGCTTGAGTTAAGGCTTGATCCTTCTTAACACTTTTTAACAAGGAGGGAATTAGAGAAAGCCTTTTTAACGGAAGAGGAATTAATAGACTCTCTCCTTTCCCCATCGCACACCCAAGAATTTTTGCTTAGTGAACCTCAAGTGAGGTTTTTGCAGGCAAAATGTTAGTTAAGTTCAGGCGACAGATTGGAAAACCTCTCTCTAAATGTCTCTCCTTGTACGAGAGACTTTGAATTTTCCTCCTTCCCGACACGGGAAAGGGGCTAGGGGGTTAGGTTTTTCGTAGGCTTTTCCACATGATCTCAATTGTCAAACTGGAAAACTGGTAGAGGTAAAAGCACAATAATAAAGGTGATGCTGGGGAGCCTCCGGTAAAGAGTGTAGTGTAGTTCTCCTACCGTCTGTTGAAGGGGCTATACCATCGTGCTTACATTCCACAAAGGTCGCAAATGATCTAGGATTATCAGGTTAAGGAGTGGAACGTAGTAATGGTGGGGCTTATTGAGCATACGGGTTGATTTCGCAAACCGAGTCGTGAATCTAAGGCAATTGTAACTGTGGTTTTGCGAACTGTGGGCTTCTGGTGGTTACAAAATTGGCGAATTGGTAATTTTTTAGCCATCAGCCTTTGTTAGACAAAATTTCACCTAGAAAAGCCTTTCAATAACGCTCAGAGCATCATCTAACTGCTTTTTATTGCATAATACTGGCTGTACTTTATGGCATAATTTTTATTTTTTAGTTTCTTAGTCATTAAATAAGAAGCAAGTCAAGTATATAGAAAAATTCCTCAAAGCTGATATTGGTGAAGAAAAAGAATGGTAATTTTAGTTATTCTCATTAACACCCTCATTTCGCTGATACTACTATATGTGGCTTGGCGAGTGTGGCAACTCAAGCAGCAGTTAGCATACATAGCAGATAGGTTAACCGCCTATGAAAGTTGTACCCATGCAGCACTGAATAAAGCACCCGAAAATATTTATCTTAGCCAGGAGAGTATTTATAACTTACGTCAGAAAAATCAAGTACTACAAATACAAATTCAACAAGTGCGGCAAATTATCAGTCTACTTTTGCTAGGACAGCAAATCTGGCAGCGTTATTTTCGTAGGCTAGAGTTAACACCAGCGAAAAGAACTGTTGGAAAATGAGTTATGCCAAGTTCACATGAACATTTATAATTAGTGCTGACACAGGGACGCGGTGACACGATGAGACGGGGACGCCGTGAATTTTGAATTATAAGTAATTAATGATTTTGATCTTTAATGAATAAAAGCAACATTTTTGGCTGATATGTTGTCACGATAGATTAACTGAATAAAATCGGTCAAGTCTTACAAGGAGAGAAAACCCACCTAAAATGGGTGTAAGGAGAGAAACAACAAGATGTCTAATAACCGTTCTGGAGTATTTTTTGGCGGTTTGATGCTGGGAGCTACTATCGGTGCTTTGACCGGTTTGCTAGTGGCTCCGCGCACAGGGCGCGAAACGCGTAAAATTTTGAAAAAATCTGCCAATGCTATCCCAGACTTGGCAGAGGATTTATCAACGAGTGTGCAAATCCAGGCAGATCGTCTATCTGCTAGCGCACTACGAAACTGGGATGAAACTTTAGATAGATTACGGGAAGCGATCGCAGCAGGTGTAGATGCCAGTCAACGAGAAAGCCAAGTCTTGAAGCGGCAAACATCTGTTGAAGACTCAGATTCTCTTCCCCAGCAATTAGAACGCTCATAAATGACATAACCGTGATTGACCCCCTGTTTTGGTTGGGACTTTCTTTACTCTTAGTCGCCACAAGTTTGACTGCGGTTTTAGTGGCGGCAATACCGACTTTGCAGGAGTTAGCACGCGCTGCTCGTAGTGCAGAGAAGCTATTTGATACACTCTCGCGCGAGTTACCACCCACTCTAGAAGCTATCCGTGTGACTGGTTTGGAAATCACTGATTTAACTGATGATGTCAGTGAAGGTGTAAAAAGTGCTAATCAAGTCGTGAAACAAGTCGATCAAAGCCTTGATAGTGCAAGAAAACAGGCTCAAAATCTGCAAGTAGGTACACGCAGCATCTTTGTTGGCGCGAAAGCTGCTTGGAGAAACTTCACGCGCCAAAAACCCACAAGGCGAACAAGCGATCGCTTGCCAAGCAATGAAAAATCACCACTAACGTTGCGAGAACGAGAAGTACTCAAGCACGAAAATCGCCGGATCAAAGCAGAAGTGTACCGCGCTAATGACAGTTACAGCGACGCCGCTAGCTGGGAAACCAATTTTGATGATGAAGATTGATTAAAAAAAGGGCATTAGTTAATTATGCAGCTATAGCTCTACGCTGCAAATCAAACCCAAGATTCCAGCGAAAAGGTTCTTACCTGTTGAATTCGCAAAAAGTCACTATCACTGGAAACGATAGTTAAATTATTTTGCAGTGCAATAGCAGCTATCCAAATGTCATTTTCATCAAAACCCAAATCAACAATTTTAGTTTTTCGCCACTTGTTTTTATCTTTGGGTGCAAATTGATTGAATAAGGCTGCCTTGATTTAACCGTAAATTATTGCTGTTTCTTCTGTTATATGGTAAACCCGAATATCTTCTAAAAATTCTGTCAAGCGAACCAGATTATTTTCCTTGCGTTGGGATTTTTCCATGATGAATGTCAGTTCACCCTGGACAATTACGCAAGTGGCAATGTTATTTTCTCCAACTTCATTCACGCGACGGATAACATTTGGCTCACCTAAAATGATGGTACTACAATGATTTGTATCAATTAAATACATTATTCAAATAGGTTTTCGTCATCAAATTTAGCTTTACCACGGGTACCATATACTGCTTGAAGGCATTCTTCAAAGTCATTACCTTCCCAAGTGCCAGCGTGTCGAAGGATGGAGCGTCCCGAAGCAGGACGGTATGTAAGTTGCTCTTTATCTTTATCACTAGAAGTTTCTCTATAATCGCTTAAAGAGATGGTTTCAAGTTTACCTGGTTCCAACTCCTTTTTTGTATAGTTAACCTTAATAGAACGTATCAAATCGAGTACTTCTGTTAGCAACTCCGGCGGTAAATTTTCTATTTCTTGGATTAATAATTCTTTGCTAGTCATGTTTCACCTCTAATCATTCCCCTTTTATTGTATGGAGAACTCTGTTATGGCTTAGTCAATTTTGAGTTATTCAAAATTTTGGCGATAATGATAATTAAAAACTGGGGTAGGAGGTATGCAACAATTGCCTGCTACACCTCTACCCATCCCCGATTATCATTTTCATTAAAATATTTTGAGTATTTAAACTGATTGACATCTTAAGTTATCACAAACGTTACTCTCAATCCCCACTCCCCAAAAACGCTTTGCTTTGATCCCTTAGATTAGAGTAAAGTAAACAAGTGTAAAGAAGTATCACTTTTCCACTACTCTTTTAAAACAACTTGTTCGCTTTTACCGTTGATATTTGTATAAAAACGTCCATGCAATCTTGTTTTTGGCGACGAATTCTGGTATTCATTGCAGTATTTTTCCTGGCTGGGTCAATTTGGGTCATGCATTCTCCCCCAGCACTGGCTTATGACAATCCTGACTTACTTCCTAGCACCTTTACCCCAGTTGTAGACTTAGCAAAATCTCTTCCTGTGCAGCAAGAAGAAAAGCTTGTCAAAGATTTAGAGCAGTTTGAAGCCGATACGGGCTGGAAACTGCGAGTATTGACCCAGTATGACCGCACCCCAGGTCGCG
This sequence comes from uncultured Nostoc sp., assembly GCF_964245445.1. Classification (GTDB taxonomy): domain Bacteria; phylum Cyanobacteriota; class Cyanobacteriia; order Cyanobacteriales; family Nostocaceae; genus Nostoc. Next base: position 17,727 of record NZ_CAXTNE010000018.1, on the reverse strand, counting down.
CAGTCATAAAATATTGGGGTTTGGATGACAAAAGCATTCTACTAGTTGCCGATTCTCGTGGCGGTAACATCCTCAGTTTTAGCGTTGGCGATGCTGTTTATAAACTTTTACCCCGGACTTTTTGGATAGAACTGCAAACCCGCTTCGGTAATTTGTACTTTGTCCGCGAACAAGGCGAAGACCAAGCCATTCTGCAAGCTTTAGAATCAGTTAAAGGCTGTTTACTCAAGGGTGGTTGCAATGTTGTCCCCGGACTGCCACGAGAGCAGTGGATTCTCACCTTGATTACCTCAATTATTGGTGGGGTGATTTGTGGATTTGCGGCTCAACCCCGCGAGAAAGGACAAGTTTTCGCTTGGCAATGGGCTTTAATTTTCTCACCTTTGTGGGGAATCTTGTTTCTTGCTTTTGGCATTGGCCCAGTGGTGACACGCACAAGCGATTGGTTACCTCTAGTTCGCAATATCTCTGGGTTTCTTATTGGCGTCTTGGTTGCCTACCTATCTCCTGTTTTCAGTCGGTCTTCTTCCAGTAATGAGTTATGAGTGAGTAGTTAGGAGTTTTTAATTAACTTATAACTCCTAACTACTCACTCTCTGAAGCTGATAAGCTGAAAGCTAATATTTGAGAAGCTCAACAAAAATGGAATGGCACGTAACTGATGCTCAAAGTTTAGCAATCATTGACAGTGAAATTGAAAATCATGTTTTTTCACCCGCAGAGTATGAGATTGTACGTCGGGTAATATACTCTACAGCTGACTTTGAGTATAAGTCTTTGATTCGTTTCTCTGAGCGTGCCTTGCAAGCAGGAGCAGCAGCACTAGCCGCGCGTACTACAATTGTGGTAGATGTCCCAATGGTGCAAGTAGGTATTGCCTACGAGATTCAAAACACCTTTGCTAATCCTCTATATTGCAGCATGGAAGCTCTGACACGTCCTCAAAAAGAAAAAACTCGGGCAGCATGGGGAATAGAAACCTTAGCAAGGCGTTATCCAGAGGGCATTTTTGTGGTGGGACAAGCGCAAACAGCACTAACAGCACTGGTTGATTTAATTGAAGCTGAGGAAATTAGACCTGCTTTGATAATTGCAACTCCAGTGGGATTTGTAGATTTTGATGAAGCGAAGGGGCGTTTACGAGACTCCCTAGTGCCTCACATTACAATTGATAGCCGCAAAGGTAATGCAGTTGTAGCAGCAGCGATCATTGATGGATTGGTAGACTTGGCTTGGCAAGCCTATGGACAAGATGGAAATCGCGGGAGTTAGGAACGTCGGCTCTATCGGACTCTCTATGGCAAATACTATTTTAAAATATTGAAGATCCAGATATTTTTGTTAATTAGTGCCGAGCAAGGAACCTGGATTCTCCAGTTCGCAAATCTTTTGATTGCTGACTAGTTTACTCTTCTGTGCTACGACGCCGACGTGGCTTTTGTTGTTGGTCTTCACGCAGGCGGCGACCAACTTCGTTAAAGAAATCTCGCCGTAAATAAGGATAATCGTTAACCCACAGGTCACGGCTAGGAAAGTATATATCGCTGAATTCTTCAATAATGCTCAAATCTGGGCGATTTGACATTACTACCATTTCTGCAATTTGACCGCGAGTTATAACTTTGTGGGCAGGACGTAATGGTGCTACAAACTCAATGCTAAATCCTGTTTCATCACCCACCTCTAGGTTAATCTGTTTTTCTCGATTTTCTATAATTACCAATTCGCCTTTGCTGTTGACTGTTTCGGTTTTACCCATCAATTGGTCTGTAATCCACCAATCTAGCACTCGACCACGAAAAAAGCCGCCATACTTGTAACGGCGGCATTGCAAATTCCGCATACTTGCTTGAAACACTGGATACCACAGCCAAAAAAAAGCGCTAATTACTCCCAGCACAAATACTATTGAAGCAAACTCAAGCTTAAAAATGACTGTTACAAGCAATATAACAACTACGGCAACTACAGAAATTAACAGCCGTTGCAAAAAATTTGAGAACTTCCCCCAGTAGTACTTGTACTGCAAACCAGTTGCAATTAGGGGGACAACTTGTTCAAATTTCTGGCGAGTCAGTGGTACTAACATGAGTGCTGAGTAATGAATGAGCAATAGTGTGTTTAAAGTATCTTTTCTAATCCATATACTAACGACTTTAGCGCTAAGATTTTGCGAATCGCTAGTAGCACTCCTGGCATATAACAAGCGCGATCGCTCGTATCATGTCGTAAAGTATAAATCTGTCCTGCTGCGCCAAAAATAACTTCTTGATGAGCAATCAATCCTGGCAAGCGGACGCTATGAATTCTAATCCCTTCATCTGCTATACTACCTCTGGCTCCTGGTAATTTCTCCGTTTCTTCTACAAGAGCAGGGTTAAAAGTTTTACCCAATTCTCCTAATAACTGCGCCGTTTGAATGGCAGTACCACTAGGAGCATCAGCTTTTTGGTTGTGATGTAGTTCGATAATTTCCACATGGTCAAAATATTTAGAAGCTGCGATCGCGGCTTGTTGCAATAGCACCATGCCAATGGAAAAATTAGGAATAATTAGACAACCAGTGCTAGCTTTGTCAGCAAAGTCTGCCAAGTCTTGAATTTGTTCTGGACTTAACCCAGTGGTGCCAACTACAGGACGAATACCGTAGGCGATCGCACTACGAATATTGTCATAAACTGAATCGGGATGGGTAAAGTCTACAATCACTCCTGGAGGAGACTGTCTGTCGCCAGCCACATACCCCAACATCGGTTCTAATTGATTGGTAATTGGTACTTCCAGGGGTTCGCTTAAACCCGCCAACTCTCCAGCGTCTTTATCTTGATGTTCTAAACTGTGGTCAATTGCACCCACTAGGTTTAAGTCTGGCGCTTGCGCCACTGCCTTAATCACCTCACGGCCCATTTTACCAGCAGCACCGTTGACAATAACCGGGATAGGAGCTTGATTCGTCATAGATCGAGAAATATTTTTTGAGGTAACAAAGGAATTGTAAAGACTTTAGTGATCTAGTAGCTAGCTTCTCAAATCTCTGGCTTAATTCCAACTACCCTGATTTATCCAGTTAATCGCTCAGTTTTTCTACTCTCTATAGTAGATGGGTTCTCATTTTCATCTCACTATCTTAGCCAGTAACTATTGTATTTTCGCTACTTCATCTACCACATCTTCAAAAAGAATCCCATACCGTCTCTGATAAGTAATTCTTATAAAATGTATCAGTCTTTTTTTTGTCAAGTCTAGTTGACTATTTGTAACATTATTGTTAAATTTATTTACATAACTTAGCAAAAACCAAACTTAACTATCTAACTGGTGTTAGCTAAGGAAAAAACATTTCGGCATCGGTATATCCCATCGACATTTGGAATTCTCCCATCTACCTCGGCTATCAAGTCGGGGTTTTTTGTGTTTTCAATTAGCCTTTATTACAAGAGTTCAGTAACTCCAAATCATCCTTTCTTCAAATAAAAGCATGATTTGCTTGCCTCCTGCCTCCCCATATAATGCGTCATCCGAAGCGTGTCGGTTGGTGCGAGAATAATAACGAGAAATGAGACAAGCCTGGTGTTGTCTCCAGCCCAAAGGAATCTGTAAAAATGTGGAAACGAATTATATTAATTTTGCTATTGGTGTTGAGCTTCAGCTTGAGTAATTCTGATGTAGCGGCTGCGGCTGGACTCAAAAGCTTTGTAGACACTAATGATGGCTATCAGTTTTTATATCCTAACGGCTGGCTGCAAGTTAAAGTTGCCAACGGCCCAGATGTAGTTTTCCACGATTTGATTGAGGTGTCTGAAAATGTTTCTGTTGTGATTAGCCCAGTTCCAGAAGGCAAAACTTTGTCAGAATTGGGAACCCCAACAGAAGTAGGATATAAGTTGGGAAAAGCAGCTCTTGCGCCTCCTGACTCTGGTCGTTCAGCTGAATTAGTCAATGCTGCACAGCGAGAAGTAGACGGGAAAATATACTACCTTTTAGAGTATGAGGTTAAACTCTCCAATCAACAGCAACGACACAACATCGCCAGCGTCGCTGTTAGCCGTGGTAAAGTTTTTACCCTCAACGCCTCAATTCCGGAAAAACGCTGGCCGAGAGTTAAACGAATGATTGATGAGGTTGTCAATTCTTTTACTGTTTATTAATTGGGGAATGGGGAACAAAGAAGAAGCAGGGGAGGAGGGAGCAGGGAGCAAGGGAGAAGAATTTTCTTGCCTCCTGCTCCCCGCCCCTGGAGCCTCTTTTTAATGCCCAGTGCCTTATGCCCTATTCCTAATTACGAAGTTTGTTAGAAATATCATGAAAATTCCACCTTTTGTACTTGCCTCAGCTTCCCCAGCCCGACGCCGCTTGCTGCAAACTGTTGGTATTGAACCGATAGTTCGAGCAAGTGATTTTGATGAGTCGCAAATTGAATTAAGTGAACCAGCAGAATTGGTCAAAACTCTTGCCCAATACAAGGCGGAAACTGTAGCCCCACAGTTTGAATCAACTTTGATTATGGGTTGTGATTCAGTTTTGTCCATCAATGGTGAAATTTACGGCAAACCAGCAGACTTTTCTGAAGCGATCGCTCGTTGGCAGATAATGCAAGGTAACTTTGGTGACCTGTACACAGGTCACGCCTTAATTGACTTATTTCAAAACCGTACTATAGTCAAGTCTCAAGTGACAAGAGTTTACTTTGCTCAAATGAGCGAGAAGGCAATTAAAGCTTATGTTGCCACAGGTGAACCCCTCAAGTGTGCTGGTGCCTTTGCCATTGAAGGTTTTGGAAGTTTCTTCGTCGAAAAAATTGAAGGCTGTCACACCAATGTAATTGGACTCAGTTTACCCCTGCTGCGGCACATGCTAGAGGAATTGGAATACGATGTCACTGATTACTGGCAATAGTCCTTTGTCTTTTGTCCAAAGTTAATAACTAATAACTAATAACTATAACGGTTCTCGACCCGGTGAGGTACAACTTTGACCTTACTTCCATTCCTCTCTCCTTGTAGGAGAAAGGCTTTGAATTTTCCCCCTTCTCGCTTCGGAAAGGGGGTTACGTCTGTTTGCATACCTGTACCTTACCGGATTGAAAATGGCTATAACCTAAGTGTTGCGTAATTTACTAACAAAAATTAGTTTGACAGTCTACTGTTTTAAATCATGTTTCAGCAAACGTTTGAGTAGCGTATAAGTTGTATCTTTTGGGCGAAAAAATTTAATTGTTAACGATAGCTTAGAAAACATTAATTAAAATTATCTTGGAAGTACTACAATAATATTAAAGCTAAAACTAAAAATATTTATTCTTCAAAATAAAAAAACTGGATAAATAATAGTAGAATGCATCGACTTTGAGAAATATATTATTTTAATTTATTTCTTTTTGAAGGGCAAAGTGAACGATGGGATATGTCGGGAGATAGATATGTAAGTCAAATTAATCATAATGCAAACAAACTTGTCTGATTTTTACAGCAAGCTTGGCGATAAAAAACAACAATAAATAAGAGAAAAAAATGCCTAGACTTGTAGGACAGCGCTCTAATACTGGAGCAAACATCACCGTTCTAATCATCCTTATCGCCATCTTTGGGGTACTCCTTGAATACTTTGGTGTTATTGACATCGTTCCCGGTTTTGGCAGAGAAGGACGATATTTTCAGCTAAAAATTCAGCCAACCAACGAACAAGTCACTGGACAACCCAATCAATAATAACTGTGAGGAATAAAGAAATGCGTAAAGGTAGTGATGTGATCGATAAAGTAGTCGTCACCTCTGACAAGGGTAAGAAAATTCAGCGAATTATAGATTTAATTTTTGATCATAAACGTAATCAGCTTTTAGGTTTCCTGGTTGAAGAGAAGGGACTGTTTCGGGATGCAAAAGTCATTCCCCTACAAGAGGTGCAAGCGATCGGGTCAGATGCGATCATAGTTAAATCGAAAGAATCTATTGTTAAGGTACATCGTGTGCCTGCAATTAAAGAGATTCTGCACGAGAATATCGTACTAAAAGGAACAAGAATTCTGACCACTGAGGGACTTTACCTTGGTGGACTGGTGGATTTGTTCTTCGATGAGCATAGTGGACTGGTGGAAGGATACGAAGTTTCTGGCGGTGTATTTGCCGATGCTTACTCCGGGCGATCGTTCGTTCCCGCTCCCGAAACGCTGACAATTGGTTATGATGTTGCCTTTGTGCCTCCAGAAACTGCTCAGATGATGGAAGAACAGGTCGGTGGTATCCGGGGAGCCGTCCAAGCAACTGAAGACAGGTTCCAAGAATCGGCTCAAACGGCTAACCGCAGGCTACAGTCAGCCAGCCAAGCGGCAGGTGAGCAACTGCAAAGCTCAGTAGAGAACGTGAACCGCAGGCTACAGTCAGCAAGCCAGAATGCAGGTGAGCAACTACAAGCCGCAACTGATACTACTAGCAGCAAACTGCAAGACCTCAATCGAAATGCAGCTGCCTCCCTAACAAACAATTTGGTTGACCCTGCCAAGCAAAAAGTACACGTGATTGGCAAGCATGTCGAGCGGGATGTGCTAACTCCAGACGGTAGTGTACTGCTACTACAGGGGCAGTCAGTCACGCTAGTCGATGCAGAAGCGGCCGAGCGCATAGGTATCCTCGATGAACTCTATCGAGCCACGGGTGGCAGTCTGACTGCAAACATCAGCCGCAATTTGAAAGCAGCAACAGAATCTACTAGTAATCAAATTCAGAGCGCAACAATGAGCAGTGCTGCTAACCTACGTCACTCGGTTGATGGGCTGGCAACACAAGTACGTGTGGCGATCGAGCAGGCAAGAGGGCGCAGAGTCTTGCAAACAGTACGTGCTGACGATGGCTTAATTATTGCGGCATCTGGGCAGATTGTAACTGAATCCGTCCTTGCTCGTGCCCAGACTTACGGCAAACAAGCAGAATTACTGAACGCTGCTGGTCTGGTGGCAACCGCAGTTCGTTCTACCACAAGTGACACATGGTTAGAAACCAAAGTTCAAGTGCGCCAGGGGGCAAGCGTCGCCCAAGAGAACCTCAACACTTTCTGGCAAGCCTTGAAACAGAAGGCAGAAATGCTACAAAGACGCAGCACACGGGCGATGAGGAAGCAACGAATTGAAGTTGCACTGGGTCGTCCAGTTACCCGCGTCATTCTTGATCCAGAAGACAACGTGATTTTAAATGTGGGTGAATTAATTACGCATCGTGCTGTCCGTCAGGCTGAAGAAAGTGGAGTTTTGAATATCTTAGTGAGTTCGGTCTATATTAAGGAGCCAGAAATATCCGATCAAGAACTGCGTGCCCAAGAACATGGAATGGCAGCCCTAGCGCATCACGGTAATGGGCGATCGCAACTTGAAGCCAAATCAATCTCAGTAATTTAATACTCGACTTTAATATCTTTTGTCTTATAACTTTACCTTACTCAGTGTTAAGTGCCGAGTGCTTTTAACTCAGCACTCTTCATGTTGCCTGGGTGCAAGTATTTGCTTGTATTGCAGACCACAACAGCTATGGCACAACAGGTTGTAGACTGGCCACTAGATCGCATTCCCAACTAGAATATGTCATTTACTTCTATACCCTCGCTGCGTGAGCAACAACATCCCCTAATTCGTCAGCTAGCTGATTGTATTGAGGCAGCTTGGCATCAGCACCTGGATTTATCGCCCTACCATTTGCCTGATGAGTTGGGGTATGTGGAAGGTAGACTAGAAGGGGAAAAACTGACAATTGAAAACCGTTGCTATCAAACGCCACAGTTCCGAAAAATGCATTTGGAACTGGCAAAAATCGGAAATATGCTGGATATTTTGCACTGCGTGATGTTTCCCCGTCTAGAATACAACCTACCGATGTTTGGTTGCGATTTAGTTGGGGGTAGAGGGCAAATTAGTGCAGCGATCGCAGACCTTTCTCCTATCCAATTAGGGCGCACCTTACCAGAATCTTATACTTCTGCGCTGACACAGCTAACAGTGCTTAACTTTTCCCAACCCCGTGAATTACCTGAATGGGGAGATATTTTTTCAGATTTTTGCATTTTTGTGCGCCCCAGTTCCCCAGAAGAAGAAACAATATTTCTCTCGAGGGTGCGAGAATTTTTAGGCATTCACTGCACCCAAGCGATCGCCTCACATCCTGTTTCATCTGAACAAGTTACACAAAATCTCGCCGGACAACACAACTACTGCACCAAACAACAGCAAAACGATAAAACCCGCCGTGTACTAGAAAAAGCCTTTGGCCCAGCTTGGGCAGAAAATTACATGACCACAGTTCTATTCGATCTCCCTACTTAATCATCTCCCTCATCCCCCTCATCTGTAGGCTCTGTTACGTTTTCGCGTAACGGATAAATGTAGAATTCATTCAACGAGAGTTTAATGAGTCCCAAAACAGCAACAGGGAGAATAGTAAGGTCTTTGAAGCGAATATCACAAAATGGTTTGTTGTCTTGGTAGGTAGTGCAAGCAACTAGAGACAGCTAAGTCATTGACCAGAAAGTTAAGGAAACTCTAATGTTAGAAATGCTCAAGTTGACAGATATTTTTTAGTTAATTAGTCCTTGATTCACTTAAGGAAAACTAACTTTTGTACCAAGATTGTATCAAGCATTGGCAACAGTCTATTTTTGACGTTTCTTTTCAATTTTGTAACTAACTATATCCGTAGTGAATGTAGCAGTAAAGTACTGCATCATACCAATTTTGGATTTTGTGTATAGACACAATACATCGCGTCTATACATCTAGATTCATACTGCTTGTGAATTTTGCTAACGTCCATTGCACTCATGTCTCAATAATACTCAGAGTTATTAAATAGCCAGCTACTATAGCGTTTCTCAGTATCAACACAGACCTAACAAGAACAGCCTCTCTTAAGAGCTAGCGTTGGGGAGTAAGCCTCAAAGCCTCCCTCCTTTTAGGAGAGAGGAATGGAAGTGAGGTCAAAATGTATTGCATACAAACAAGAAGCACTATAGAAAACACCATTTTGTAAAGCCATAGTGTTAAGCGTTCATCACGCGATGGATTTTAAGCCATACCCAGCTTTAAACCACTGTTGTTTGTCCTAAGCGGCTGGCTGTTGATTAAAAACCTTTTTATTTTTACTTCCATCAGCACAATTCAGGTAAATGGGCAACATACTATGTCAAGGGTGACTGAAAAGCCAAAGCCAAGTGAGCAGGCATTTAATCAAGAACAACCTAAGATTTGGTGGGGCATCGCTGTAGCCGTGCCAATAGTAATCGCTGCTGGGATACTAGGTACAGCTAAAATCGAGCAGTTAAGAAAATTAACTACATCTGTCCCCGTAATGCCATCTAGCAATGGCATTAGTGCTGTAGGGCGTTTGGAACCGCGAGGCGAAGTTGTTAAATTGTCCGCCCCATCATCAGGATTAGCACCATCGTCACGAATTCAGCAACTTCTGGTGAGAGAGGGTGAACAGGTAAAGCAAGGCCAAATTATCGCAATTTTGGATAACCGCGATACCCAAATAGCCGGACTACAAGAGGCAAAAGCCAAAGTACAAGAAGCCCGTGCCAATTTAGCGCAAGTCAAAGCCGGATCTCCAAGAGATATTCAAGCCCAAAGAGCAGTTATTGCTCGCCTACAAGCGCAGTTAATTGGGGAAAGGAATGCAGGGCAAGCAACAATCGCGCGGATTGCAGCTCAGTTAAGTGGTGATAAACTTGTCCAACAAGCAACCGTGAATCGCTTAGAAGCTGAACTCAGTGGGCAAAGAGATGCTCTTAGAGCAACGCTTACACGTATTCAAGCCGAACAGCGCAATGCTCAAGTCGATGCCGGACGCTATGATTATTTATACAAAGAAGGTGCTATTTCTCAGCAAGAGCGGGATAGAAGACGCTTGAGTGCAGTAACTTCTAATCAACAGGTGGCCGAAAGCCAAGCTACTCTGAAACAGACATTGGCAACTCTACGACAGCAACTTGCCGAAGCCAGAGCTACCCAAATACAAAATTTAGCAACTTTACAACAGCAGCTAATCGAAGCCAAAGTTAATCGTGATAAAGCCGTAGCAACTTTGCAAAGACAAATCGATGAAGAAAAGGCCAAACTGAGCAGAATTTTAGACGTTAGTCCTACCGATGTGCAAGTAGCGCAAGCCCAAGTTAGTAATGCGATCGCAAATATCAGAAAAGCCGAAGCAGAATTAAAGTTAAGCTACGTTCAAGCACCAATCGCTGGAGAGATTTTAAAAGTTTACACCAAATCAGGCGAAGCGATCGGTGCAAATGGCATTGCTGAAATTGGACAAACCAGCCAAATGTTTGTGATTGCTGAAGTCGCCGAAGACAGTATTGGTAAAGTGCGTATTGGTCAAAACGCCACTATCAGCAGCGATAATGGAGCATTTAGCGGCGAATTAAAGGGAACTGTCACTGAAATTGGCAGAAAAATTGGTAAAAAAGATGTGCTGAATACAGATCCAGCAGCAGATGTGGATGCCAGAGTCGTAGAAGTGAAAATTGCTCTGTCTCCAGAAGATAGCCAGAAAGTTTCTGGTTTAACTTACGCCAAAGTTGTTGTCGATATTAATAACTAATCAAGTTCTTGGCGAGCAGTAATACCAATTTATGATTTGATATTTTGGATTACAAATGTTCTGAATCAAGCTGCCTAATTAATTCTAAGCATTCTATAAATTCGATCCGAGTCATCCGAATAAATTCAATGAAAAATCTAAAATTGCTAGCTGTGCTTGGATGCCTATAAAATGAGTCAAAAAATACCTCTGTCGTGGCTACAACTGACAAGAGAAAAAACTCGCCTAGCTGTGGCTTTAGCAGGAATTTCCTTTGCTGATATTTTGATGTTTATGCAACTCGGTTTCCGAGATGCCTTATATTATAGTAACGTTAGATTTCATAACAGCTTACAGGGCGATATTGTTTTAATCAATAGCCAATCCAGTGCTGTTCTGGCTATGAGGAGTTTTTCTCAAAGACGGTTATATAAAGCTTTAGAGTTACCCGCAGTAGAATCGGTACATCCGATATATTTGGACTTTACAATCTGGAAAAATCCTGTAACAGGCCGCCCTCGTAGTATCCTGATATTTGGAATGAACCCAGAAACTAATATAGTTAACTTACCTGGAGTTCAGGAAAATTTAGATAAACTTAAACTGCCTGATGTAGTTCTATTTGATCGTTCTTCTAGAGTGGAATATGGGCCAATTGCTGCTAATTATGACCAAGGAAAGACTGTAACAGCAGAAGTGCGAAGGCGGCGGATTAAAGTCGAAGGACTATTTACATTAGGTGCATCATTTGGCGCAGATGGTAATTTGATTACAAGTGATATTAACTTTCTGCGAATATTCAGCAATCGTCAAAGAGGATTAATTGATATTGGGCTGATCAGATTAAAGCCGGGAGCCAATGCTAACGTTGTTGCCCAAGAATTACGAAAATATTTACCTAATGAAGTAAATGTTTTAACTAAGCAAGAATTTATTGATTTTGAGCGTAATTATTGGGCAAATAGTACAGCTATCGGGTTTATTTTCACATTAGGGACTGTCATGGGTTTCATTGTGGGGACTGTGATTGTTTATCAAATCCTTTATACAGAAGTTGCAGATCACTTAGCTGAGTACGCTACTCTTAAAGCAATAGGTTATACACAGAATTATTTATTAACTGTCATTCTTCAAGAGGCTTTACTATTAGCAATCTTAGGATATTTACCTGGAATAGTTTTTGCTTTTCTTATGTATAATAGCGCCAGAAATGCAACACTTCTACCAGTTTTTATGAGTTTTGATCGGGCAGTAATGGTGTTGATTTTGACTATGCTAATGTGCATTATTTCTGGTGCGATCGCAATCCGAAAGTTACGTTCTGCCGATCCAGCAGATATATTTTAATTAAGTCAATATTAATTAAAATAAATTATTGATAACTAGAGTTTATAATCAATAATTAAGAAAGCTTGATTTTTGGCAGGTACTACAGTTAAATTTCAAAAATGTTAATTTGTAACTAATAAAAATATGATCGAAAAAGAACCTGTAATTGCCATTAAAAATCTCAACCATTATTATGGCAAAGGGGCACTGAGAAAACAAATATTATTTGACATCAACCTAGAAATTTATCCAGGTGAAATTGTAATTATGACCGGGCCATCAGGTTCAGGGAAAACCACATTACTGAGCTTAATTGGTGGTTTGCGATCTGTACAAGAAGGAAGTTTAAAATTTTTAGGTGAAGAACTCGTTGGCGTCAGTCAAAACAAACTGGTGCAGATGCGACGCAACATTGGTTATATTTTCCAAGCTCACAATTTGCTAGGGTTCTTAACAGCAAAGCAAAATGTGCAAATGGCGGTAGAATTGAATGATAATATTTCTCAAACAGAAGCAGTAGCTAAATCAAAAGCTATGCTGGGGTCTGTTGGTCTAGAAGAACGAGTTGATTACTACCCAGACAATCTTTCTGGTGGACAGAAACAAAGAATTGCGATCGCTCGCGCCTTAGTAAATCGTCCCCCACTGGTGCTAGCAGACGAACCGACAGCAGCATTAGACAAACAATCAGGACGCGATGTCGTAGAAATAATGCAGAGTTTAGCCAAAAATCAGGGAACTACTATCTTATTAGTGACACACGACAACCGCATTTTAGATATAGCCGATCGCATCGTAGAAATGGAAGATGGTCTTTTAACCCGTAATTCCCCCAATGCAGTTATTCAGCCATGATTTTAATCATTAGTCATTTGTCCTTTGTGAATGACCAATGGCTAATAACTAATGACTAATGACCAATGACAGCCATAATTTATTGTCTAGCCGAGCCTGATTTTTTCATTCCAGGTTGGTTTGGCGGAGTTGGAGCATTTGGTTGGCGACTAGTACGAAAAGTCACATTCACGCCTTCATTTGATTGCTCTAGCACCAGTAGAGGTGTCGGTTTAGCCTTTTGATCCCAATGCATAGTAGCAATCCGACCTTGAATTGTTGGTTGCCAACTATCTTCATTTTCTATGGGGCTTAGGTAAGTTTCTATACAGTCAATAATTTGACTAATAGTTGCAGAAGTCGCCTGCGTTGGTAACTTCATTAACCGGATTTGAATCCGAAATAGTACTTTTTTAGCACTGTTCCCTGGACTACCAGTTTCATACTCGACATCAAAAATTTCATCTACTTGTCGTCCAGTGCTATTAGCAATTCCGACTGATCCAACTTGTGCTTGATTTGGACGCAGGGCTTGAGTAACTTTTTCTTTGATCTGAATCTTCACTTGATTAAGGATTGCAAAATGAAACACCTCTTCTGCCATCCGCATTCGCAGATAGTCCAGGTTAAAGTCTCGTGAGTTGACCAAATCAGGATTAGTTTCCATTTTGCGAATCGTTTCCAGCGCCAGCTTAAATTTTTTCTCTAATTCTCGCGCGCGGAATTGTTCAAACTTAAGTTTTTTCTCCAGCTTATCCTTCTGGAGCATACTATATACAATCAAAGCAATCACCGCTAAAGCCAGCCCTCCTGAAGTTACCAACAATAATGGTGGTATTTGAGGATTACTTGCTGGCACTTCCTGGGATGCCTTTTTAGTCTTTGTCCCGGAGGTTTGGGCAAGAAATATCGAAGTGGACATGGTTGGAAACTGAAAAACTTGACTCCTGATGTTTAGGATGCCCAAATCTTCAATGCCATCTTGCTGTATCATTAATATTTTTTACAGCCTTTTACAAACCACCTATGTCTACACATCAGAGCATCCTTGCCCTGTCTGAGTTTTCGTCTACAAGCTTTAGCAATATTCGTCTGATAGCCACAGATATGGATGGCACTCTGACTAAACGAGGAAAATTTACTCCTGCACTGCTGCAAGCTTTAGAGGATTTAGCGGCAGCTGATATTAAGGTGCTGATTGTCACAGGACGTTCTGCTGGGTGGGTGAGTGGATTGAGTGCGATTATGCCAGTGGCAGGTGCTATGGCAGAAAATGGTGGTTTGTACTTTCCGCCTGGAAACCAGGAACCAGTAGTCTTAACACCCATTCCCGATTTAGTTAAACATCGCCAGCACTTGGCTACAACTTTTGAGAATTTACAAACTAAATTTCCCCAAATCCAAGAATCTGTTGATAATCGCTTTCGCATCACTGATTGGACTTTTGATGTAGCTGGTTTGCATCAAGAGGAACTACAAACCCTAGAGAATCTTTGTCAGCAAATGGGTTGGGGATTTACCTATAGCAACGTGCAGTGTCATATTAAACCCCAAGGCCAAGATAAAGCTGTGGGATTGTTGCAGGTATTGCGTGAATATTTGCCCCAGTATTCACAAGAACAAATTGTCACTGTGGGCGATAGTCCTAATGATGAAAGTTTATTTGATCGACGTTATTTTCCTGTTTCTGTAGGCGTAGCAAACGTACTGGAATACGTAAATCAGTTGAAACATCAGCCTGTTTATATTACTAACGCTGCCGAAGGCGAAGGATTTTGTGAGTTATCTAGTTATATTTTGAAAAGCTTGCACATCTCAAGTTAGGGAGAAGTAGAGTTGTTCTACAATAATCTCGTAGCATTGATTTTATAACCATGACGGCTACTGTATTTATTAGAAGTATCGCTACAAGGGCATTTCTAAAAACCACTCATAACCTGCTTTAAACTGAGATTTACCATCTTGTTCGATTATGCTGCCATGCGCCATGATTACTCGTTCAAAATCCCAGTAAGAAGCTGTTGAATTGGCCATTTGACTTTGACCTTATCCTGAGTTGCAAATTTCTCTAATAACGATGTCCCTACCATTTTGCACGAGCATTTAAAGTCACAACTGGACTGTCGCCTTATCAATATGTCCTCCGGTGTCGGCTGGAACTTGCCCAACAACTGTTACAAAACCAAAGGCGATCGCTGGCACAGGTAGCCGCAGAAGCCGGATTTGGCAACCAGAGTCACATGACATCTGTGTTTCAACGAATGCTACACACAACTCCCAAGCGTTATCAGCAAGAAACGAGTAGTATTTTAGACCATACATGAAAACGTTATGGCCTGCCCAATTGTTGAGTGGGCAGCGCTATTTTCTCGCCCTCATGTCAACCAACTAGAACTCTTCAGAATATGCTAACCTAGTATGGTTAACTAATCTCGCACATCTGAGAATTCGGGTGTTTCCCAGTTGGGAAATGCACTTGGATGGAGGTTTAACCCGAATCGGAGTTAAAAAATATATGCCAGTAGTTTCATTGGCTCAAATGATGGAGTCAGGGGTTCACTTTGGGCATCAGACCCGGCGTTGGAACCCAAAAATGTCTCCTTACATTTATACTTCCCGCAATGGTGTGCATATTATCGACTTGGTGCAAACTGCCCAATTGATGGATAATGCTTACAACTACATGCGATCGCACGCAGAACAAGGGAAGAAATTTCTTTTTGTCGGCACCAAGCGTCAAGCCGCTGGAATTATTGCCCAAGAAGCTACCCGTTGTGGTTCCCACTATATTAACCAACGCTGGTTGGGCGGAATGTTGACCAACTGGACAACCATCAAAACACGGGTAGACCGTCTGAAAGATTTAGAACGCCGTGAGGAAACTGGCGCACTAGATTTATTACCGAAAAAAGAAGCATCAATGCTACGTCGGGAAATGACGAAGCTCCAAAAATACTTGGGCGGTATTAAAACAATGCGGAAAGTACCCGATATCGTGGTGATTGTAGACCAACGCCGGGAATATAACGCAGTTCAAGAATGTCAAAAGCTAAGTATTCCTATTGTGTCCATGCTGGATACAAACTGTGACCCAGATGTAGTAGATATCCCCATCCCGGCAAATGACGATGCTATCAGGTCAATTAAGCTGATAGTTGGAAAATTGGCAGATGCCATTTATGAAGGTCGTCACGGTCAGCTTGAGGCTGAAGATGATTACGAAGATTACGATGGTGGTGAGTATGACGATGACTACGAAGAAACCGAATATACTGACGCCGTAATTCCCGATGAGGAAACAGAGGAATAAGTAAAGCAGGGGTGCAGGAAATGTCCGAAGGAGGGCGGTGGCTGGCAGATTAGCAGCAAGCCGTCCTAGCCTGCGGCAAATGGTAGGCTAAGGTAGAGGCGAAAAAAGTCATACCTTATAACTTCATTATTTTTTCTACCCCAGCCCTGAGTAAGATAGAAATACTCAACACCCATGAGCGATTACAACTCGAGGTCAAGTTAGGAATTGAGGCAACATGGCGGAAATATCTGCAAAACTCGTCCAAGAGCTACGCCAAAAAACTGGTGCCGGCATGATGGACTGCAAAAAGGCGCTGATAGAGACTGATGGCAACATAGAAGAAGCCATAGACTGGCTACGGAAAAAGGGCATCTCTAAGGCGGGCGCAAAAAGTGATCGCGTTGCGGCAGAAGGTCTAGTAGACACTTACATTCAGCCCGGTGGTCGGGTGGGTGTACTCATAGAAATCAACTGCCAAACCGATTTTGTTGCTCGTAACGAGGCTTTTAAAGCTTTAGTTAAGAACCTAGCAAAGCAAGCTGCGACTGCTGATAGTGTTGAGTCTTTGTTGGCTCAACACTATATTGAACATGAAAGTGCAACTGTAGAAGAATTCATCAAGCAAACTATTGCTACGCTCGGTGAAAACATCCAAGTGCGCCGCTTTATCAATTTTGTACTAGCAGAAGGCACACAAGGTGTAGTAGACAGCTACATTCATACTGGCGGTCGAGTTGGTGTATTGGTAGAACTGGGTTCTCAAACTGAGTCAGTGGCTACCAATCAAGAGTTCCAAAGCTTGGCACGGAACACTGCAATGCAAGTTGCGGCTTGTCCAAATGTCGAGTATGTGAGCGTAGACCAAATCCCCGCCGAAGTTGCCCAAAAGGAAAAAGATATTGAAATGGGCAAGGATGATTTGGCGAACAAGCCAGATAACATCAAAGAAAAAATTGTTCAGGGACGAATTGAAAAACGTCTGAAAGAATTGACTTTGCTCGATCAACCTTACATTCGCGATCAAAGTATTTCCGTGGAAGACTTGGTGAAGCAAGCGAAGGCGCAATTAGGCGAAGAGATTCAAGTTACCCGCTTTGTCCGCTATATACTGGGCGAAGGCATTGAAAAGCAAGAAATTAGCTTTGCTGATGAAGTCGCTGCACAAATAGGCAGCAAGTAATACTTAGTCATTGGTCATTAGTCTTTAGCAAGGACAAAGGACAAACGACAAATGACTAATGACTCTTTATCCAACAGGTCAAGCAAATAGCCTGACCTGTATTTTATTAGTAGAGACGCGAAATATCGCATTTAATTTAAAATATAAAATCCTCTGGAAAGTTATCCTAAAATAAATTCGTACATTTGTACTATGTAATAGTTCACATGGGCAAGAACGAAAAGGTATGGCAAGAGCAATCGAGCGAATTGAACGGGATATTGCAGCAATAAAAGAAGCGATTCGAGCGATCGCAGTAGAATTACAAAACGCTTATGCTAGTTATCTAAACACCTTGGGGCTAGCTGTACGAAAACAGTTGATTCTGGCGAGTTACCACCTTTGTACTCAGGGGTATCCTGAAAATTTTCTGAATTTGTCATTGAATCAGCGCCAGCAATTGCAACAAGCCATCCGCAAGTTAGGGCAAGTGGCAGGGGAGAAATTGCTTGCTTGTATTCAAAGTGAGGAAGTTGGGGTAGATAAGGGGG
>NZ_CAXTNE010000017.1:0-54423 GCF_964245445.1 uncultured Nostoc sp. | reverse complement strand
ATTTTTAGCGATCGCTGGTTTTTGATCCTACCTCACCAAATCGCGTTGCTCCCGGCTAAACTTTAGTTATAGAAACAGTATTGGAAAATAGCCAGAGTGGGCGCATCATGTCAATAAGAACAGTTTTTTATCATATCAATAGAATCTAAAATTATCTCATCAAGCTTTGTTTATTGATAAAAATTTAAGCGTAAGCGTAGCCCCTTGTAGACATCGCTTTGGGGCTTAGAAAGTGAATCAAACGAAAAATGCTGATTTTCTCGTTGGTTCTTAACGCTGGCTGTGATCAAGATTAATTTAGATGCTTTTGCCCTGGAGAGGGACAAACTTGAACGAAAGTTCAAGGCAGGGAGAGGTTTATCAAACTCAGGTTAAATTAAAGTTTTTTAAAGTTTTTTATTGTATTTTGACTTTTTATTTTAATTATCTTAACTGTTAATAATCTGTTCCACCACAACAGAAACATCTGGAAATGCCAGAGGTGTAATTGTTCCCGTAGTCAATGTCAATTTTGTCGCATACTCTCCGTCTAAGATTTCTCGAAACACCACTAAGTGTAGCTTTTTGAGATTGACAACCCAATACTCTAAAATACCTGCTTCGGCGTAGATTTTGCTTTTTCTCTCTAAATCTTTTTCTAAACTAGAGTTAGCATACTCAATCAACCAGAAAATATTTTCTGGATAGGGATGATGCACTCGATACTCGCGTCCTAAACGTTGGACAATGGCAATATCTGGTTCTGGTTCCGAGTCGTTGGGTAATGTGATAGGCTTGGCATGACGAATTTTGGCGCGTTCAGCCAATAACTTTGCTAGATACTCACCAGATTCATCACTACAATAAGCATGGGGTTCCCCTTCCGGCGACATTTCGACAATTTCTCCCTTAAGTAGTTCTACTTTGCGATCGCTCAAAATGCCAGCATCAATCATGCGGTGATATTCGTCAATCGTCCACTTAGCAAGAATAACAGTCATGACGATTGATTCCTCCCAATAATTTTTGATATTTTCCCATCTTAGATGTATTTCAAAAGAAGCCGACACAAAAACTCCACTTTCTCAAAGTAAGTGGAGTAATTAATGTTAGACTATGAGTCATGAATCATCGCTAGTCTAGTATTTCTATTTACACTGCAAAAACTAAATTAATCTAAAGCTTTCTTAAGTTCGTCTTTAATGTTTTCTACAGTGTGAGTAGCTTGGGCTTGGGCTTGCTTTGTTTGTCCTTCAGCTTTATCTTGTGGATTGCCAGTTATTTCACCCACAACCTCTTGAATTTTCCCTTCAATATTTTTTGCAGTAGCTTCTACTCTTTTTTCGGCACTCATGGTTTTTATTTCCAGCTTGTAGTTGATTCAGCTATTACATAAACTAACAGTAGTGTATTATTTTGGACTTCCATCAACCGATACAATAATTTAGTAGATTATGTATCTTAAGATAGATACGAAGTGCGACAGAACACCCACTTTCAAAAATATAAAAATATTATAAATTTGCGGTGTCCAGATCCCCGGTTTCTTTAAAAGGATTTAGGGCTGCTATATGCATTTTCATAGAGAATTAGTATAAGTCAAAGGAAATTTTCAATAAAAGGAAAGTAAAGGAGTGACAACAAAACGTCAAAAAAATGTATGGAGGAGTGAGATTAATGACATCATTCGCGGTGCTTGCGGAGGTTTTTTATTTGGTATACCTTTACTGTACACAATGGAGGTCTGGTGGATTGGATCATTGGTAAAACCACAACTGATGATGATGGCGATCGCATTCATGTTTATTGTGGTTTACTTGCTCAATCAGACAGAAGGCTTTCGGAAACCCAGATATAGCTGGCTAACTCCTCAAGCCGCAATGGATACTATAGAAGTGATCGCGATCGGACTAGCTTGCTCTGCCTTTGTACTGCTACTATTGCGAGAATTGACCCTAGAAACTTCCCTAAAGGAATCTTTAGGTAAAATCATCTTTGAAAGTGTGCCTTTCACTCTCGGTGTAGCATTAGCCAACCAGCTTTTAGGAGATACTAGAAATAGCAATGCAGAAGCACAAGCAAGCGATCAGGTAAACAGCACAACCAAGAACAAAGAGGATGAGTTACAAGCCACCTTTGCCGATGTGGGTGGAACCCTAATTGGTGCAACCATAATTGCATTTAACATTGCTCCAACAGATGAAATTCCTATGCTTGCAGCCGCAGCCTCGCCACCTTGGCAGTTGGCAATGATCGCCACATCTTTGCTAATTTCTTATGGCATTGTATTTCAGGCTGGCTTTTCTGACCAGCAAAAGCGGAAACAGCAAAAGGGAATTTTCCAACGACCATCGAGCGAAACCATTATGTCCTACCTAGTATCACTGCTAGCAAGCGCTTTTATGCTGTGGTTCTTTCAAAAGTTAACTTTTAGCGACCCTTGGACAATGTGGTTAGATCACACCTTGATGCTGGGTTTACCTGCAACTATTGGCGGTGCAGCCGGAAGGTTAGCAATATGACTAAAACAGAACAACCATCACGCTCAATAGCTGAGTGGGTAACATTCAGCGTTGCCTCACTTATCCTAGCAATCATTGTGAGTCTGGTAGGCTACACTTGGCTAAACGAAAAGAATCAACCTCCCATCCTTTCTGTCAGCAAAAAACAAACAATTCGGGAAATTAATGGGCAATTTTATGTTCCCTTTGAAGTTGTCAATAGTGGAGGAGACACAGCCGAGTCAGTTCAAATTATGGCTGAGTTACTAATTAACGGTAAAGTTACAGAAACAGGAGAGCAACAGATCGATTTTTTATCTAGTGGGGAAACTGAAGAAGGTGCATTTATATTCAGCCAAAACCCGCACCAAGGTCAATTAAATCTGCGTGTTGGTAGCTATAAATTGCCCTAATAAAGATTTAAAACCGCAGATATAGCGATGCTCACGGTTAGGGACACGGCAATGCCGTGTCCCACGAGTATCTATATTCATCTGCTTGTAGGGTGGGCATCTCGTCCGCCCTTAACTAAAAAAAATCTGGTAGGATTACCCACCCGATAAAATTAGATAATTTATTTTTTGAAAATCTTTAAGCTTTAACCTTAGCTTTTGACCAAACGCCGTTTTCATCTTCATCATATTGCTGATGAACAGACTCCCAAGCGGCTTGTTCAGCAGTGAACTCGTCATTTTTCTCATTGAAAACAGTATTATAGCGCTCAATGAATGTGCCTTGAGCTTCATCAGAAAGATGAGCGCGAACCTCAGGAGACAAGTCTTGTGGGCTGTTGCACTGTCCAGGACAAGGGCGAGCAAAAGTTTTTTCAATTGTGTGAATTTCTTCACCTCCAGCACTTTCGAGCAACAATTGAAATTCGCCAGTGCGATCGCTCGGTACTTCTGCCATCACTAAGAACTCACCAGCTTGTAAGCGGGTTTGGTAGATAGCCGCTTTATCTTCTGGCATCCCCAAAGTAGTTAGAACCGATACTAGACCAGCACCTGCACTACCTGCGATCGCTCCACTGGCAGCCCCCAACAGCACTGCACCAATAGGCCCTGCTGCCACGATTGAACCAACAAAAGGAATAAATAGTACGCCTACACCCGTGAGCAAGCTGAGAAAGGAACCAAACAAGGAACCAAAAACTGCCCCTGTTCTCAAACCTCCCAGAATCACATCCTTTTTACTAATAAAGCCAGCAATTCTAGTTTCCGACTGGAAGTTTCTGCCCATGACCGAAATATGATCTCTAGGCACACCCCTGTCTAGTAAACGCCGAATCAAATCATCAATTTGCTTCTGTTCTTTAAATACAGCAGAGATAGTACGTTCTGCTTGATATACTTCTGACACTTAAAAACTCCTGGTATTATGTTGTTTTTGCAATGAATATAGTGAATAGGTAGATGCAGGCAGATTAATCCTTATCACACGAGTTGAGGGAGGAATCAATCCTCCCTCAATTAGTTTGACAGTCAGCCATCCTTAAGTGGTGACTTATGAGCTACACACTTACAGGAGTCTTGGCGCCTTCTGCTGGCTTTCTACCATCTGCGTCTAGTGCTTCCCCTTCAATAAATGAACGCAGCATCCAAGCTATTTCCTCATGCTGTTCCAGCAGTCCAGTTAAAAAGTCAGCAGTTCCCTGATCGTGGAACTGTTCACCAGACTGATCCACATGGTCTCTTAAGTTGCGAATAACCTGCTCGTGATCATCCACTAGATTAGCTACCATCCCTGTTGCTGTGGGAACACTACCAGCATGTTCCTTAAGGCTAGCAATCTTGAGGAATCCTTCCAACGTGCCAACTGGGAAACCGCCCAAAGCACGAACCCGCTCTGCCAACGCATCAATATTTAGAGTTAGCTTTTGGTAGTGTTCTTCCCAAAGCTGATGCAAAGAGCGGAACTGAGGGCCAACTACATCCCAGTGATACTTTTTGGTTTTCACCAACAGTAGATAAGCATCTGCCAAATCTTGATTTAACAGATTAATTACACCTTGACGCTGTTCTTCAGTCAAACCAATGTTTATCGAACGCATTGTTTTCCATCCCTAAGCAAACTTATCTACTAACTTCTCAAATTTTTACCATAATCCACATCAACCAAAGGAAACATTGTCAGCTTTAATTAATTAACCCATTGATAATTGTGCCTA
The DNA here is from genome assembly GCF_964245445.1 of uncultured Nostoc sp. GTDB lineage: Bacteria > Cyanobacteriota > Cyanobacteriia > Cyanobacteriales > Nostocaceae > Nostoc. Next base: position 49,776 of record NZ_CAXTNE010000017.1, on the reverse strand, counting down.
TGCCTTAATAGGTAGTATTAAGCCAATATTCTAGTAATTAGCGAACTTTATTGATTTTTTCGGCTATAACAATAAGATATACTAAATATAATTATCAATTAAGATATTTTTAATCAAAACTATGCAAATCCAGTTGAACCATAGATGCTCAGGGTGAACATATTTTTATAATTAAATTGTGGTCTCCATAACAATACTAATTAGTAATGGGTGACTGCTTTTACGCAATCACCCATTACTAGCGGAAAATTACCAGGACTATTAATCTATTTTTTACCTGTAACTTTATCCAACACATTCTTTATATTTTCTTCCACAGATGTTGCAGCCTGGGAATTTTCTGGACGCTTCTGCTTGTCAATATCAGCAGCTCCTTGAACCTCATTTAGTCCTTCGTTAGCCTCTTTTTGAGTCTTTTCCAATCCTTCTGGTGGTTCTTTAGCGGCTTCATCAGTTTTGCGCTGAATGTCAAGCAGTTGTGTAGTAGCTTCGGTAGGGTCACTTTGATAGCTATCGATCGCAAAAGCAGGAAAAGCACTAGATAACAATAGTAAGGCGCAAGTAAAAGCCACAACTAGGAAGCGTACTGGACTTAAGATAGATAAAACAGAAGCAATCTTTTTCATTTAAAATCCTCGATAACAGTTTTAAAAACGCAGAACTTTCACTAAGATAGCGGAAACTCACACCTTATTTGGTAAAAAGCAAAAATAGCAAGCTCCGCTTCAATCTGGAAGTTCTTTATAAACGAACCTGGCGAAGAAATTGTCTTTGGATTTCTGCATCGAAACTAATAAGGGATAATAAGCAAATACCACCTTAATTCTTTAGCAAAATCATTACATTTTTTATTAACAATCTTCTCTCAAGGTTCACTGTTTTTACTTTTACTATGAAAATGCTAATGCCTACATCAATCTCCAGAATGAAATTTCCTATATCTATAGTCGTAATAAAATCAGTCTCTAGGTATATCGACGGCAGGTATCAAGGCAAAGCAAGCGAATCCTAATACAGATGTGCTGATTTTAGAAAAGGCTAACATCTGTCGCAGTGGTGCGATCGCAATGGGTATGGATGGAGTGAATACCACAGTCATTCCCGGTCATTCTACACCAGAACAATACGTATATACAGATATTCGTACTGAAGCTGCATCAGCATTAAACGAGTTAATTACACAAGACGAATTGTTACTTTTACTAGATAAACTTCAAAGTAATGATGTAAATTCTCAATTAAATTGATAAGTCTGTCTTATTACTTTTTCTATTGAACCTAGGCGATGGAACATTTCTATTAATTCATGGGATCTTGTTTTTCGCTTCGCCAGCAGTACTTTTAACGGCGTTAAATAATGAACATCTGGGTCATCTCCTAAAGCAACTTCGGCTGCTTGCAATACTTTTGTCGCATTCCCAAAGATATCCTCGTTGTCAAACCCTTCTTTTGCAGAAAGTTGGTGTAATGCTGCATCGGGTATAGTTGCTCTACCAAGCAAGGTTTCATCTAACACCAAACCTTTCAAGAATGCCAGTAAAGCTGCATAGGTTAAAAAGTTATCACAACTATCACAAGCCTTAAATTCAATGCGTCCCACTTCAGCCGGAATGCGGGCGATTTTTGTCAAGGAAGGTATACTATTAATCAGTTGTTCTTGTTTCTGAATAAAAACCAGGGCTGCTGGTCTTTTTCCGGTTCTGATAAATGTTCGTACCGATAAACCATCCCATAATCCTCCCTTATAAAAAGGGGAACTATAACTAAAAGGGACGATATAGGGACTGTAATAAGTTAACTTTTTGCCAACATCAATCACATCTTCAGTAGACAAATTTGCCATTGAAATATTTAAATCTGGGCCGTATGACACCATGTGAATATTAGCAGTTTGTTCGTCAGGATAAGCCTCTAGCTGTTTTATTTCATAATCGTTTAATGGGGGTTGAGGCTCAAAAACCGGATTGTAGGGATTAAAACTAACTAAAACTGGTGATAAACCAAAGTCAGCAGCAACCTCACTTAGCAAGTGAAAACTTTCTGACAATTCACTAATAGCGCCTTGAATATCAGAATGTATAGTCGTTCTAATTTCGATACCTTTAGCATGACAGTCTATCACCTTGTCGGAATCTACAAATCTTTCAAATCCTTCAATATACCATCTTTTCATCTTAATACCCGCATCCCCAACCCGCAGTTGAGGATAATCGCTGGGGTATGTAGGTAGCCTTTCAATAATTTGATTTAAATCAGCAAATTTTGTATGAGAAAAATCAGCAAACTTGCCTTCTTTGTTTAAGAAAGCGACTTCATGCTCAATGCCAAATAAAAACATTATGTATACCTTTATTGTTTATTGAAGTAGGTGCGTACCCAGTTGTCGAGGATAGTTTCTCGTTAACAACAGCTTATTTGAGAAGATTTTGCAGTAGTAAGTTAATCAAATTCGTAAGCGTTCGTTGCAAGAATCTCAGATGATTTAGGATCTACTATAATTGGATCTGCTACCTGAAGCTCATAAACTCTAGCCCAGAGGAGAATTACTAGTGTTTCTTGAATGATGCCAAGGTGAACTTTGGTTTTATTCATGAATACCTCCACAACACAGATTAAATCCCCTTTTTCAGCCTAAATAGAAATAATTATCAAGATTAGTCTAAAATGGATTTTACCTGAAGACCGACTATTGGGATTTGAAAACTTCTCTGGTTTATTTCTTAAGAGAGCGATGCCTACGGCTGGCTACGCCTACGCACTTTCTTGATTATTCTGTATTGCCCCCACTATCTTCCTAGTCGCTGGGTAGGGTAGCTTAGTAGTGACTGAGGAAAGCTTGAGACGTGAGTTTATGACAAGTACCGTTCAATCCCCCTACAGCAACCAACAGATTGCCGCTTGGTTGCGTGGGCTGCTCACCATTGCTTGGGCAGATGGTAATTTTGATGCCCAAGAACAGGAATTAATTGCCAGCATCACCAAAAATGAATTAGCTCCTAAAATTAAATGGGACTCACTAGAGGTAATTACACCAGAAGAATTAGCCGCAGTCTTGGGTAAAGGTACGCCAGCATCGGAAAATTTCTTAAGGACAGCGATCATGGTAGCGATCGCAGATGGTACTTATTCTCCCAGCGAAGATCAGGTTCTACATCAGTTCTGCCAAGCCTTAGAACAGCCAGAGAATTTACTAGAAGCCCTTCGCCACACCCTAGAACACCCACAGCTTACCCCCACTATCGCTAGCACTGGGCTTACAAAGCGTCAAATTGATGCACTACACCCCTTGCGCGACTGGCTGGATAGGCTAGATATCCAAGACCCAAGAGTAGCCCGCTTTTTGTGTAAAATGATTCCCTCCCAGTGTCCATTTGAGCGGGATGTCACTTTATTTGGACGAAAGATTGTCCACATACCGCCGATGTGTAAAATCAACCCCTTGTATGAGCAACTGGTGGGCTTACGTTTCCGCGCCCTCTCTTATTTGGCAGATAAATGTGGTGAAGATGTTTCACCATATATTTAGTTAAAGTGGAGAGTGAGGAGCTATAATTTTTAACTCCTAACTCCTAACTCCTCACTTCTCACTATTACTTAAATATGCAATTTATCGACCAAGCAAAAATTGAAGTTGAAGCTGGTAAGGGCGGCGATGGTATTGTCGCCTTCCGGCGAGAAAAATACGTGCCGACTGGTGGCCCCTCTGGTGGTAATGGGGGAAGAGGCGGTTCGGTATTTTTCGTTGCCGACGAAAACCTGCAAACCTTGCTGGACTTCAGATATAACCATCGCTTTCAGGCAGAAAAAGGCACTCGTGGTGGGCCAAATAACTGCACTGGAGCAGCAGGAAAGGATTTAATCATCGAAGTTCCCTGTGGTACAACCATTTATGATGCTGAAACTGGCGAATTGCTAGGCGATTTAACTGAGCCTAAGCAGACTTTGCTGATTGCCCAAGGTGGTAAAGGTGGACTGGGAAATCAGCATTTCTTGAGTAACCGTAACCGCGCCCCAGAATACGCTCTCCCAGGATTACCAGGGGAAATAAAGCAGTTGCGCCTAGAGTTGAAGCTTTTGGCAGAAGTGGGGATTATTGGCTTACCAAATGCTGGTAAATCCACTCTAATTTCATCTTTATCAGCAGCACGTCCAAAAATTGCAGACTACCCTTTCACTACCCTCATCCCAAATTTGGGTGTAGTGCGTAAACCTACTGGTGATGGTACTGTTTTCGCCGACATTCCCGGATTAATTGAGGGAGCGGCTCACGGTGCAGGGCTGGGACACGATTTCTTGCGACATATTGAGCGCACGCGAGTGCTACTTCACTTGATTGATGCCACTAGTGATGATGTGGTTAGAGATTATAACACAATTAAGGAAGAATTAAAAGCTTATGGACGGGGTTTAGCAGAACGTCCGCAAATTTTGGCGCTGAACAAAATTGATGCAGTTGATCGGGAAACTGTCGATTTGGAGGCGTTAGCCACCCAACTTAATCATCTCTCCTATGCGCCGATTTTTGTGATTTCAGCAGTTACCCGCACCGGGTTAGAGCCGATGTTACAAGAAATCTGGCGAATTTTCGACCAAATGAAGGTTCCTCAAGAAGTAGAGGTATTTAACTGACAAAATAATTACAAATTATGTTGACGTATCCTGGATCAGGGGAATGTTAATCACAAACTTAGCCCCTTGTCCTGACTGCGAAATACATTCTAAAGAACTGCCATGTCTTTCTGTAATGATCTGATAGTTGATGGCAAGTCCTATCCCTGTACCTTTGTCGATGGGCTTGGTGGTAAAGAAGGGGTCAAATATCATCACAAGCCCCTTCCTGTTTACGCACGGGTGCAGAATAGCGCTCAAAAATCTTTCCAGACTTGAGGAAAATTTCATCACGGCTGCTTTCCTCTGGATGCTGGTAAAGATACTCCACCTTAGCCAGAATTCGTCTGGATTTACTAGTTTGTCTAGTACCCATCCCACAAGTTGGCGATCGCTCCCTGCTTGAATCAGTGCCGCAGGGATTTGCCATAGCTGAGAGAATTTCTGATTAAATTAGGCATCGCTGTTCTCCACACTACTGGGAAATGTGTTAGTAATGGGATTGGATTGAAAAATCGCCCTATTCCTTTCCCCTCAAGCTTTTAATTCCTCTTGCCATCTCAAAATCAGCGAACGTAGAGTTAATACTCCCATTGCAAACCATCTCTAAAGTTTTAATTTTCAATGAAGATGTATTGAAAATAACTACGATTTTGAGAAAATAAGTCAGAATGAGAAAACCAAATCTTAAAGTCAGTGTCCTTTCATACAAACATCGTAGGATTGTAGCCTAGTTTATTGTGAAATGAGTTTTTTAATATAAATTTAAAGCTAACAACGGAACTATAAATCAATATTGTTCATTTAAGAAAAATTGTAGGTTGTGTTAAGCAAAGCGCAACCCAACAAAACTTCGGAAATGTTGAGTTTCGTTCCTCAACCCAACCTACGCAGTTTAAGGCTTTTGGCGCTAACTGAACCGTATTGAACTATAAATTGTAAGTAAAAATACTAATGCTTAAACATATAAAAGCTTTAACATCCTTGCATGGTCTTGCCGCTATATTGGGTATTTCATACCTAATTTAGGTAAAAGTGTAACTTCATATAGTAATTTTTTTTAATGGATATTTATGTATTGACTTCTTCTTTCTTTTGAGCGGTTTTATTTTAACTCATGTTTAGGCTGAGAATTTTACAACAAAAGTTAGCATCTCGAACTATCAGAAATTTTTATATTCAAGATTTACTAAAATTTATCCTTTACATATATTCATGATTCTGTTGTTTTTAGGAGTTGAATTTTTAAAGCTAGGGTTTTTATTATTTAAAAATAAATCAATTTTTGACGCTGCTAACCAACCTTCTCTTCCATTTCCTGGTACTCAAAACATTGTTGCTCTTTTTAGTAACATTTTTATGATTCAAGCCTTAGACTTAAATTCTCCGCCATTATTTGGGGATAGTACATATTGGAATGAGCCTGCATGGTCAATCAGTGCAGAGTGGATTGCATACATGCTATTACCTTTATTTTTTTAGTGAAGCTTCCAAAAATATGTGATTTAGGGATTTATCTAAGTTCTTTAATATATTTACTTTTATTAATAAAATTCATCTATGGACATCTGAATTTTTTAGGTATACTTCAATAGGTAGATGCACCCTAGAAACGATAATCGGGGTTCTTATTTATAAAGTCTACTGTAGTAGTAATTATCGGAAATATCTAAGCTTTAATTTTACTGTAGTTTTATCATTATTATGGGTAATAATTGTTATGTATTATGATTATTAGGATATATTGATAATTTCAGGTTTTTGAATTTTAATTTTATCTGTTTCTACAAATACGAAAAATAACAAGCTCATCTTAAATTTACTAAATTCCTCGTTACTCATTTATCTCCAAACAATATATTACTCAATTTACATAGTTCACTGATTTATGCAGAAGTCTATATCGTTAATATACAAAAGTATCTTTTATTTAAACTTTGGAACAACCTTTAATATTTATCACTGAACAATCATTGTGATTATGTATATGTTAGTAGTTATATTAACTGCATCACTAACCCATAAATTAGTTGAATTACAAATGCAACACTACTTAAAAAAAACCACGTTTTGCCAAAAATATATTTTTTACGGAAAAAACATGAAATTAATAACTAATTCATTGGAGCAAAATAAAAATTAATTGCTGGTAACTCAGTGTCAAGCTTCATTATCAGAAAATAACTTAAAACCAAATAATCAAACATTATCTATCTTGAAAGAATCCAAAAATCACCTACTATTCGATTTGAATTATACTCAAACTGATTATCCTCGACAAGCGTGTATTCATCAGTTGTTTGAAGCACAAGTAGATAAAACACCTGATGCTGTAGCACTAATCTTTAATAATCAGCATCTCACTTATAGAGGTTTGAATAGTCGTGCTAATCAACTAGCACGACATCTGCAATCGCTAGGGGTAGGAACAGAAATTCTTGTAGGAATTTGCATAGAGCGCTCCTTAGAAATGGTTGTAGCACTTTTAGCTATCCTCAAAGCAGGTGGAGCTTATGTGCCACTAGAGCCAGGGTATCCACAAGAACGTTTAGCTTTCATGCTCTCTGATACTCAGGTATCAGTACTATTAACTCAAAAAGAACTAGTTGGCAAATTACCAACTCATACAGCATTTGTAATTTGCCTAGATGCAGATTGGAATGGAATCGCCAAAAATAAAAAAGAGAATCTAAGCACTAGCTTCACTGCTGATAACTTGGCTTATGTCATGTATACCTCAGGTTCTACAGGTACACCCAAAGGTGTTAGCGTTATCCATCGTGGTGTAGTTAGGTTAGTCAAAAAAACTAATTATGTTCACCTCACAGAGGAAGAAATAATTTTGCAACTTGCTCCTATTTCCTTCGATGCTTCAACTTTTGAAATTTGGGGTTGCTTACTTAACGGTGGTCGACTAATAGTTTGCCCTCCTCATACACTATCCTTAGAAGAATTAGGGCAGATTATTCAACAATATCACGTTACTACTCTTTGGCTGACAGCCGGTTTATTCCACCTGATAGTGGATGAGAAAATTGATGCTTTAAAACCCTTGCGTCAACTTTTAGCCGGTGGCGATGTCTTATCTGTTGCCCATGTGCAGAAGTTTCTCCAAACAGTAGAGAACTGTCAGCTAATTAATGGCTATGGTCCAACTGAGAATACAACTTTTACCTGCTGCCATCCTATAACAGTGCCACTGCAACTAGATGTTTCTATTCCTATTGGTCGCCCAATTGCTAATACCCAAGTTTATATATTAGATAACAACCTACAACCAATATCAATTGGAGAAATTGGCGAAATTTACATTGGTGGTGATGGATTATCTAGAGGCTATTTGAACCGTCCTGACTTGACTGCCGAAAAATTTATTTTTCACTCCTTGGATAGTAATTTAGCAACTCGCCTTTACAAGACTGGAGATTTAGCTCGTTATCTTCCCGATGGCAATATCGAGTTCTTAGGTCGGGTTGACAATCAGGTAAAAATTCGCGGTTTCCGAATTGAACTAGGGGAAATTGAACGTGAAATTGCACAACATCCTGACGTTCGCGAAATTGTTGTTTTAGCTCGTCAGGATGAAATAGGTGAAAAACAGTTGACAGGTTATGTTGTTCCTCACTATAACAGTAGATACACGCACAATAAATTGCGTAGCTTCTTACAAGGGCGATTACCTAATTACATGGTGCCATCAGCGTTTGTGATGTTAGAGTCACTCCCTTTGACTGCAAATGGCAAAGTTGATAGACATAAATTGCCAGCACCAAGTAGAGAACGTCCGCAACTAGAACAAGCGTACATTGCTCCCCAAACTGATTTAGAGCGTCTGCTTGCAGGTATTTTGTCCGAACTACTCAAAATCGATCGCGTTGGGATTGATGATAATTTCTTTGATTTGGGAGGAACTTCAATCTCAATTCTGCAAGTTGCTGTGCGAGTGCAACAGGAACTTGGTATTGAGCTATCGGCTGTGAAGTTATTTCAGTATTCAACGATTGGTTCTTTAGCAAAGTATTTGCATTCAAGCCAGAATAGCCAACCGTCTTCTGACAAGCTGCAAAATCGTGCTCAACGCCAACAAGCCGCTAGAACTCGTCGCCGTAATCATCAACAAGGTGTTTAAGAAATGGTGAATATGCAAGCATCTGATAACCAAGATCCTATTGATGGTGTTGCCATTATTGGCATGGTAGGAAGATTTCCTGGCGCTGGGAATGTCGATGAGTTTTGGCACAATCTGTGTGAGGGATTAGAGTCAACGACTTTTTTTGAAGATGAGGAGCTAGATCCCAGTATTGACCCGAACCTTTGCAAAGATCCTAGCTACGTGAAAGCTAGAGGAATCATTTCTGGGGGAGAAACCTTTGATGCTGCCTTCTTTGGCGTTAATCCGCTAGAAGCTGTGGTTATGGACCCACAGTGTAGAGTTTTCCTAGAGTTGGTTTATGAAGCCCTAGAAAATGCTGGTTATGAATCAGAGTCTTTTGAGGGTTTGATTGGTTTGTACGCTGGTTGCGGTCAAAATACTTATTTTGCTAACCACATTTCTGGACGCATGGAAATTGTTGATCGCATCGGTGAGTTCCAAACCATGTTAGCCAATGAAAAAGACTTTTTAACCACTCGTGCTGCTTACAAGCTCAACCTCAAAGGCCCAGCTGTCAGCGTCAATACAGCCTGTTCCACTTCTTTGGTAGCAGTCATTCAAGCTTGCCAAGCCTTAACCAGCTATCAGTGTGATTTGGCTTTATCTGGTGGTGTATCTATGACTACACCCCAAAATAGCGGTTATGTGGCTCAAGAAGGTAGTATGTTGTCTGGGGACGGGCATTGTCGCCCCTTTGATGCCAGCGCCCAGGGCACAATGTTCAACAATGGCGCAGGATTGGTTGTCCTCAAACGTTTAGAAGATGCACTCAATAATGGCGATCGCATCTATGCTGTAATTCGGGGATCTGGTATCAATAATGACGGCGCTGATAAGGTAAGCTTTACGGCTCCCAGCGTAGACGGACAAGCAGAGGCCGTTGCAATGGCGCAAGCTGATGCCAACTTTCACCCGGAAACCATCTCTTATATTGAAGCTCACGGTACAGCTACACCCTTAGGCGATCCGATTGAAATTGAAGCGCTGACACAAGCATTTCGTGTGCATACAGACGCAAAACAATTTTGTGCGATCGGCTCTCTTAAAAGCAATGTCGGACATTTAGTTGCGGCGGCGGGAGTAGCAGGGTTAATTAAAACCGCTCTCGCCCTGCATTATAAAAAGATTCCACCTAGCTTAAATTTTGAGGCTCCAAACCCCAAGATTGACTTTGCCAACAGCCCTTTCTATGTCAATACCAAACTAGCTGAATGGTCAGAGGGTGAAACTCCGCGACGAGCTGGTGTGAGTTCTTTTGGTGTCGGTGGTACTAATGCTCATATAGTACTAGAAGAAGCGCCACAAATCCAAAATTCAGGGGCTTCGCGCCCACAGCAGCTATTGTTACTCTCGGCAAAAACTAGTAAAGCCTTAGAGGCTGCAACAGCGAATTTGCAGCAGCATTTACAGTACAATGCCGAAATTAACTTAGCCGATGTAGCTTATACCTTACAGCGAGGGCGCAAAGCCTTCAACTACCGACGCAGTATAGTTTGTCACGATATCACAGACGCGATCGCAGCCCTCCAATCTTTAGATCCAAATCAAGTAAATACCCGTCATACAGAAATCCGCAATCCAGCCATTGTCTTCATGTTCCCCGGACAAGGATCGCAATATGTGAACATGGGACTGAATCTCTACAACCGTGAACCTGTATTTCAGGAGGTAGTAGCTCGATGTGCTGAAATCCTTAAACCTCTACTGGGCAAGGATTTACGAGAAATACTGTATCCCGCACCGAGCGATCGCGAAACTGCGGTTATCTCCCTGCGGCAAACCTGCTTTACCCAACCAGCATTATTCGTCATTGAATATGCTTTAGCGCAACTGTGGCAAAGTTGGGGAGTCAAGCCCCAAGCCATGATTGGTCACAGTATTGGTGAATTTGTCGCCGCCTGTATAGCGGGTGTATTTACCTTAGAAGATGCGCTGATGTTGGTTGCAACTCGCGGTCGCTTAATGTGGGAGTTACCAGGAGGGGCTATGCTCTCAGTGCGCCTACCAGCCAAAGAGTTAGAGCCGCGATTGAGTGCAAAACTTGCAATCGCCGCAATTAATGGCCCTTCCCTATGTGTAGTTTCTGGCCCCACAAAGGCGATTGTGGCTCTGCAAAAACAATTAGAAAGCGAAGAAGTTGTCTGTCGCTATTTACACACTTCCCATGCTTTCCACTCTCCAATGATGGATAGCATCATTGCTCCCTTTGCTGAGGTAGTTGGAAAGGTTAAATTATCACCACCCCAAATTCCCTTTGTTTCCACAGTTACCGCAGAGTGGATTACAGCCCAGGAAGCAACTGATCCGATGTATTGGGCTACTCATCTACGTCAGACTGTGCGATTTGCGGAGGGCATACAAACACTATGGCAACAGCCAGAACGACTACTGTTAGAGGTGGGGCCACGAATCACAACTACGACCTTAGCCCGCCAACAAGCAAAAGATATTAAACAACAAATAGCGATCGCTTCTCTGGGTGATAACGCTGAGAATGAAGCCGAATGGACAGCATTACTCAAGGCAGTAGGACAGCTGTGGCTAGCAGGAGTATCTATTGACTGGAGCAACTTCTATCAAAGGGAAACGCGACAGCGAATTCCTCTGCCTACCTATCCCTTTGAACGCCAACGTTTCTGGATTGATCCTCCACCTCATCCCAATCGTGCAGCAACTCCCAAACTCTCAAATCCCCGGTTATTAGAAAAGTCCCAAACTATGACAACATCCCCTCAGCAAAAGCTCATTCCCCTGCTCAAAGAAATTATCGAAGAAACCTCAGGATTAGAAATTGCTAGTATTGACGACTCGACAACGTTTTTAGAAATGGGATTAGATTCCTTATCTCTGACGCAAGTCGGGTTAGCTTTGAAGAAAAAATTTCAAGTCAAGGTCACACTTAGGCAGTTACTAGAAGTTTGCCCAAATTTAGGAACGCTGGCTGACTTGATCAATCAAGCCTTGTCTCCCGAAACTTTATCTGCACTAGGATTAACAGAAACTGTTACAGACTCTACTCCAGAACCACCATTACCAGTACTTGCAACCACATCACCCACTTTGGTAGTGCATGAAGTTCATACAAATGGATCTGCATCTCAGATTTCCCCCCAACCTGCTGCATCCAGTTTCCTAGAAACTGTGATTAATCAGCAGCTACAAATCATGAGCCAGCAATTGGCGTTATTGGGTAACAATAGTCAATCTGTAACAATTCCAGTTGTACCTACAGCGACATCTCAAAATAATGGTGTCAAGCCACAAAATGCTGTATCTATCCCCTCAATCCAAACCAGCAAAGAATCACAAGCATCGGTAGACACGGAGTCAAATGGCGCTAAAAAGCCATTTGGTGCGGCAGCTCGAATTGAAAAAACCCAGACTAAAACTCTGACAGCGCAACAACGCACTCATCTAGACAAAATTATCCAAAGATATACACAACGGACTAAAAAATCCAAAGAATATACTCAAACTCATCGCCCTTATTTGGCAGACCCAAGAACTGTTTCTGGGTTTAACCCGACGATGAAAGAGATGGTTTACCCCATCGTAGCGTCTCGTTCATCAGGTTCTAAACTTTGGGACGTTGATGGTAATGAATATGTGGATTTAAGCAATGGCTTTGGCTTGAATTTGTTTGGTTGGTCGCCACCTTTCATTACCGAAGCAATTGAAGCACAACTGAAACTCGGTATGGAAATTGGCCCCCAGACTCCCTTAGTTGGAGAAGTGGCGCGGCTGATGTGTGAGTTGACCAACTTTGACCGAGCAGCCTTTTGCAACACAGGTTCGGAAGCAGTTCTGGGAGCGATGCGGATGGCACGCACCATCACAGGACGTAACTTAATCGCCATCTTTTCTGGAGCTTATCACGGTATTTTGGATGAAGTAATTGTTCGGGGTACAAAGAAACTCCGGTCAATTCCAGCTGCTCCTGGTATCCCACCGGAAATGGTAGAGAACATTTTGGTGGTGGACTATGATTCTCCTGAGTCTCTAGAAATCCTCAGAAATCGGGCTGATGAGTTAGCAGCAGTGATGGTTGAATCTGTGCAAAGCCGTCGCCCTGAATACCAGCCCAAGGAATTCCTCCAGCAATTGCGTGATTTCACCCAAGAAGCTGGTATTGCCCTGATTTTTGATGAAATCGTTACCGGATTCAGAATTCATCCAGGTGGCGCTCAAGCACATTTCGGTATCAAGGCAGACATAGCAACCTACGGTAAGATTGTGGGCGGTGGGCTACCAATTGGAGTCATTGCTGGCAAATCACAATATATGGATGCTTTAGATGGTGGGTTTTGGCAGTTTGGGGATGACTCCGTTCCAGAGGTAGGCGTGACTTACTTTGCCGGAACTTTTGTCCGCCATCCTCTAGCGCTAGCAGCAGCCAAAGCAGTACTTCAGCATTTACAGCAGAGTGGCCCCAGCTTGCAGCAAAATCTCAATGCAAGAACCGATAAGTTTGTAGCGGAACTCATGAGTTATTTCCAGCAAGTTCAGGCTCCATTTACAGCCTATAATTTCGGCTCCCTTTTCATGGTGAAGTCTGCACCAGAGTTTCCCTATGGAGATTTGCTATTTTACTTGCTGCGGGATAAGGGAGTGCATACTTGGGATCATCGTCCTTGCTTCTTGACCACAGCACATTCCGAAGCCGATCTGGCTTTCGTAATGGCAGCGTTTAAAGAAAGTATTGCCGAAATGCAGTCTGCTGGCTTCTTGTCTGTACCGACTATAGATGTCACAAACCGCGAAGTTACCAATAACAGCCTACGCAATCGTCCTCCGCAACCTGATGCCAAATTAGGACGAGATCCCCAAGGGAACCCCGCCTGGTATATCCCCGATACCGAGCGACCTGGCAAATATCTACAAGTTGCTAGTGTTTCCTGAATCGGGGGTAGTAAATATTTAGTAAAAAATTGATATGTCACTAGCAAATTCATCCTATAAGCAGCTAGATTTGCTTGCTCCCGCCCAGAAATTTCCTACTCCTATTATCAAGGCTGACACACCAGAATTTCGTGAGGAGTTCAACCTTTCATCTTTTATGTTTTCGCACAACCTTGCAGGACATTCCTTATTTGAGATTCCCCGCTTGGTTGAACTAGCAAATACCATTTTGGGTAAATGTGAACCTGCAAAAGTTACTTGTCAACTAGGTAAAATCCCAGTCAACCTAAAATGGTCAGAAGTACCGCGTAAAGATCAAGTTTTGGAAGCGATCGCACGCATTGAAGAATCAGGTTCTTGGATATTGCTTAAGAGCGTCCAGCTTGACCCCGAATACAACACCCTGCTAGACCAGATTGTAGTTGAACTGGAAGAACTGACAGGTGTACCTTTACGAAAAGAAATCACCTGGCTGGATGCTTACATCTTTATCGCCTCTCCCCATTCAATTACTCCTTATCACATTGACCATGAGTCAAACTTCTTATTTCAGATTCATGGCAATAAGGAGATGAATCTCTTCAATCCACGCGATCGCTCAGTCCTGACTGAGAGAGAGATTGAACAATATTACGTTGGACAGTTGGATTCAGCGAACTATACAGAGGAAAAACAGACAAAAGCTAGCGTTTATCATTTAACTCCAGGTAAAGCAGTTCACCATCCCGTCCTAGCACCTCATTGGGTGAAAAACGGTAGTAATGTTTCTGTTTCTCTCAGTATCAACTTCTGTATGCAATCATTCGATTTACAAGCTAGGGTTTATCAAATCAACCATTACCTCCGAAAGCTAGGTTTAGAACCAACCCCACCTGGTCAATTTGCAATAAAAGATCACGCCAAAATATTGGCACTGGGAATCTTATCTAAGCGTCAACCAAAAAGCAAATTTGAGTTACTACGTTCAGGGGTAACTAAGTTGAATTATCTAGAAAAATCAGCAATTAAGTTAAGGAACTTTTTTCATCGTTAGTCACACTCAGTTAACATATTCCTAATTTTGAGCTATTAAAAAAAGCTAGAACATCAAAGGTTTTTTATGAGTTTATTACCCTTGAATTCGCAATCTGTATTAACTGCTGTTGATTTCGATCCATTTTCCGGTGGAGAGTTATTATTAACTGCTCCTGCAACCGAATCTCAAAAAGAAATTTGGGCTTCTGTACAAATGGGAGATAGTGCCAATTGTGCTTATAACGAGTCCCAATCTCTGCGACTAAAAGGAAACCTTGATGTAGAAGCTTTCCAATCTGCTGTGCAACAGTTAGTCCAACGCCATGAAGCGCTACGGACAACCTTTAGCACAGATGGCAATACACTCTGCATTGTTGTCTCCCTAAGAATAAAAATCCCCATCATCGATCTTTCTGGACTAGAGCCACAGGAGCAAGAGACAAAAATAGCTAGTATCTTGCAACAAGAGGTAAAACAACCGTTTGATTTAGAACACGGCCCCCTATTTCGGGCAAAAATTGTCAAATTGCATCTGCAAGAGCATTTAGCCATTTTGACTGCCCATCACATTATTTGCGATGGTTGGTCATGGGCAGTGTTGATGCCAGATGTGGGTAAACTCTATTCTGGCTTGCAACAGGGTATTGTTCCTGAATTGGAAGAACCAGACTACTTTAGTGAATATGCGGCCTTGCAGGAAGAAGAAGCCCAAAGTCCAGAAGCGATCGCTATAGAACAATACTGGTTAGATCAATTCTCCGATTCTGTGCCTGTACTCGATTTTCCCAGCGATCGCCCTCGTCCATTATTTAGAACCTTTAACGCTGCCCGTGAAGATTGGCATTTAAATCTTGAACTAGTTGCTAATCTTAAACAACTAGGAACAAAACTTGGTTGTAGCTTTATGACTACGATCTTGTCAGGATTCGAGGTGTGGCTCTACCGCCTGACAGGACAAGACGACCTAGTTGTAGGTATTTCCGCCGCAGGACAAGCTGCTTTAGGGCAATATAATCTTGTGGGGCACTGCGTTAATTTATTACCATTACGTAGCCGCATCAATGGAGAAAAATCCTTTAGTGACTATTTGCAAACGCGGCGATCGGCTGTATTAGATGCCTATGATCACCAACAATTTACCTTTGGCAGTCTGATCAAAAAATTAGTGTTTCCACGGGATTCTAGCCGTATTCCCTTAGTACCAATCACCTTTAATATCGATCAAGGCTTAGACGGAGACAGTTTGCCATTTGCAGGGCTGGAGGTAGAATTTTTCTCCAATCCTCGAGCGTTTGAGAATTTTGAACTATTTATCAATGCTACAGAATTGCGTGGTCAGCTTACGCTGGAGTGCCAGTACAACACCAATTTATTTGATGCTGATACTATCCGTCGTCGGATGGCAGAGTTTGAGACTCTTTTAGCAGGTATAGTTGCTAACCCCAATCAAATTATTGCCAAATTGCCAATCTTGCCAACAACTGAGCAACAGTTGTTAGCAGCATGGAACAATACTCAAACAGCTTATCCTGAAGATAAATCGATTCATCAGCTGTTTGAAACTCAAGTTGAGCGAACACCAGATGCGATCGCTGTTGTGTTTCAAAATCAACAACTGACTTATCTGGAACTTGACTGGCGTGCCAATCAGCTTGCTCATTATCTCCAAACCTTGGGAGTCAAGCCTGGAGTGCTAGTTGGCATCTCCTTGGAACGGTCAACAGAAATAGCGATCGCTCTGTTAGGTGTACTCAAAGCAGGTGGCGCTTATGTCCCCTTAGACCCCACGTACCCCAAAGAACGCTTGACCTTCATGCTTAATGATGCTCAAGTGTCGGTGTTACTTACTCAAGCCAATCTACTTGATTTGTTACCAGAGAATCAGATAAAGGTGGTTTGTTTGGATACAGACGGAGAAAAAATTGTCCATTATCCAACTCACAAACCCGCTTACCTAGCAAATGCTGAGAATCTAGCTTACGTCATCTACACTTCCGGCTCCACAGGAACACCCAAGGGAGTAAAAGTTTCTCACCAAAATGTTGTCAATCTCCTGGAAAGTATGCGTCAGCAACCAGGGTTGACGCAGCAAGATATTCTGCTATCTGTCACCACTCTCTCCTTTGATATTGCCGTTCTGGAAATATTCTTGCCGTTAATCGTGGGGGCAACTACTCTAATAGTCAGCCGTGAGGTGGCTACAGATGGGGAGAAACTGCTCAAAACTCTCAACCATTCAAGAGCAACAGTCATGCAGGCCACTCCTGCAACCTGGCGATTACTGCTGGCGGCTGGCTGGCAAGGTTCCAAACAACTCAAGATTCTGTGCGGTGGGGAAGCGTTACCACCTACTTTAGCCAAGGAACTGGTGAATCGTGCCCACAGTGTTTGGAATATGTACGGGCCAACCGAAACAACAATCTGGTCTACCTGCTATCAGATTCAAGCAGATGGAATCCCTCTAATTGGTCAACCCATTGCCAATACTGAAATCTATCTATTAGATGCTTACCAGCAGCCCGTGCCTGTAGGAGTTCCTGGTGAACTTTATATTGGTGGTGCAGGTGTAGCGCTGGGTTATTTAAATAGACCTGAGTTGACTAAAGAAAGGTTTATTTCCAACTCATTCAGCCAAGAACCTCATGCTCGACTCTATAGAACAGGTGATTTAGTTCGTTATCGCACCGATGGCAATCTTGAATATCTGCAACGAATTGACAATCAGTTGAAAATTCGCGGTTTTCGGATTGAATTGGGTGAAATTGAAACGGTAATGGCTCAACATCCTGCTGTGAAAGAAGCCGTCGTTGTTGTGCGAGAAGATATCCCAGATGAGAAAACTTTAGTCGGTTATTTAGTTCCAAAAATACCATCTGAAGTTGAGTCTTCAGGAGAGTCTGCTAGCAGTACTCAACATATCCAAGCCTGGAATCAAAGGTGGGATTTACTGTATGAATCAGGTTTAAAGAATGCCTCACCAGAATCTTTACAAGACCAAACTTTAGGCGATGCTGCCATTATCAAGCAATTAAGTAATCAAAATAATTTTGAAGAGCAAGTCCAAGAGTGGCTAGACCAAACTGTAGAACGGATTCTCGGTCTGCAACCCAGTCGAGTGATGGAAATTGGTTGTGGAACGGGTCAAATTCTACTAGAAATTGCTTCAAAATGTACATATTACTTTGGCACAGATTATGCTGCTTCAGCATTGCAAGAATTAGATAAGCAACTGCGAATATCTAAGAAAAAATTACCAGAAATTGTTCTTGACCACCGAGCAGCAGATAATTTTCAAGGAATTGACCCAGCTTCCTTTGACACAGTAATTATTCACTCGGTTGTGCAATATTTCCCAGATATTAATTATTTACTGCAAGTTTTAAAAAATGCCGTTGAGGTAGTCAAACCTGGAGGTTGGATTTATGTCGGTGATGTCCAAAGCTATGCACTCTTAGAAGCTTACCATACTGCCGAGCAGTTAAAAAATTCATCCTCATTAATGTCAGTCGATAAACTAAGAAATATTGCTGAGAACCGAGTTCGTAATGAAGATGAACTTGTTGTTGATCCAGATTTCTTTTATGCCCTGAAACAGTATATTCCGGCGATTGGGGATGTTGAGATAAAGCTGCGTCGTGGTCATATTTGGAATGAGACAACTCAGTTTCACTATGATGTATTTCTTTCCATTGAACCAGAAGCAACAACAGCTATTAAACCAACATGGCATGACTGGCTAGATGAAAACTTGACAGTAGCAGATGTGCAGCAAATTCTCGACAAAACTCAGCCAGATTATTATTGCATCAAAAAAATTCCGAACGCTCGAATTTACAAAGAAGTTCAAGCTTTGGCGTTACTGAAAACAGACAGCCAGTTACAAACTGTCGCAGATGTGATAGAAGCATTGGAGAAGCTACCAGGCGGTATCGATCCAGAAAATCTCTGGGCATTGGGTGAAAGTTTGCCATACAACGTAGACCTCAGATGGTCAAATGCTGCTAAAGATGGTTACTTTCAGGCTGTTTTTACACGAATTTCTCTAAAACAAGCACAGACTGTTGTCATCGATTCGCAGACAGGTAATCAAGTAAGACCTCAGTCGTGGAGTGCTTATGCTAATAGCCCCATGCAGAAGCAGGCTGCAAATAATCAGCTAATCCCACAATTACGCGAGTTCTTAAAGGAAAAGCTACCAAACTATATGGTGCCTGCTACCTTTGTGACACTGGATGCGATGCCCCTTACTCCTAATGGCAAAGTGGATCGGAAGGCTCTACCAATACCCGATTTTGCTCGTCCAGAACTGGCAAAGAATTATGTTGCACCTTGCACCTTGGTTGAACAGCAGATTGCTGGCATTTGGGTACAAGTTCTCAACTTAGAAAATATCGGCATTCACGACAATTTCTTTGAGCTAGGGGGACATTCAGTACTGGCGATTCAAGTCACTTCACGGTTGCGTCAAACCTTTCAAGTAGAAATACCTTTACTCAACTTATTTGAAGTACCAACTGTAGCTGATCTAGCTGAACGAGTTGAAACACTGCAATGGGCAGCGCAAAATTCCCAAGCTTCTCAGACTGAGACAATGAGCGACTACGAAGAGGGACAACTATGAAAACCATCCATGAGTTTTTATCAGAACTACGTCATCTAGATGTTAAATTATGGGTCGAAGGTAGTAGCCTGCGCTATCGAGCTGCTAAGGAAAGTCTCACACCAGATTTGCTGGCACAGATGCGAGAACGGAAAGCCGAAATTCTAGAATTTCTCCTCCAGGCTAATTCTGTTAGTAGTAACAATCTTCCCTATATATTACCTAACATCAGAGATGGCAAACTCCCTCTTTCCTTTGCTCAACAACGCTTATGGATTTTAGAGCAATTTGATCCTGGTAACTCTGTCTACAATATACCCTTAGCCTATCGGTTCACAGGCTCACTTAATGTTGTACTACTGGAGCAATGTCTAGTTGAAATTGTCCGCCGCCACGAAATCCTACGAGTTACCTTTACATCCATAGATGGAAAACCTAGCCAAGTCATATCTCCAGACATAACCCTGTATCTGCCGCTTGTTGATTTGAGTCAGTTGCCTCTAGAACAGCGGGAAATTGAAGACAAAAGACTGGCTGCCCAAGAAGCTCAACAACCCTTCGATTTGCTGCAAGGGCCATTGTTTTGCTTTAAACTGCTACGCCTAACTGAAAAGGAGCATGTGCTGCTCCTGATTTTGCATCATATTATTGCGGATGGCTGGTCTTCAGAGGTTTTCTTTCAGGAACTCACAACACTTTATGAAGCCTTTGCTGCTGGCAAACCTTCGCCACTGCCGGAATTATCTATCCAGTATACTGATTTCGTTCAGTGGCAGCGTCAGTGGTTGCAAGGTGCAGTCCTAGAATCTCAGCTTGATTATTGGAAGCAGCAGCTAAGTGGTAACATACCTATACTAGAACTGCCTAGCGATCGCCCACGACCACCTGTACAAACCTACTCAGGCGAAATCTGTCGCCAGATGCTACCACAAACGTTAACTGATGCCCTCAAGGCTTTGAGTCAGCAGTCAGGGGTAACACTGTTCATGACTTTATTAGCAGCGTTTAAGGTATTGCTCCATCGCTATACAGGACAAGAGGATATTCTTGTTGGCTCCCCAATTGCCGGTCGCAACCAGGTAGAAACCGAAGGATTGATGGGTTTATTTGTCAATACCTTGGTCATGCGGACTGACCTTTCCGGCAATCCTACTTTTCGGGAAATACTCGATCAAGTGCGCCAGGTAGCTTTAGGTGCTTATGATCACCAGGATTTACCTTTTGAAAAACTGGTAGAAGAACTCAAACCGGAACGCGATCGCAGTCATTCACCACTGTTTCAAGTAATGTTCGCCATGAATCCCCCTTGGACAAAGGGAGCAGAGCGAGAACTAGCAGGTTTGAAAATTGCCTCCACTTTTGGATACACCCACAGCGGCACGGCAAAATTGGATTTAACCCTGGTGATGCGGGATACAGGCAAAGGATTGAGAGCTTCCTTTGAATACAATACTGACCTATTCGATGAAGCGACGATCGCTCGGATGCTTGGGCATTTCCAAACGTTGCTAGAAAGTATTCTTGCTAATCCAGAGCAACGCATCTCAGAGTTACCGCTATTAACGCCAGCCGAACGGCAGCAGTTACTTATAGAGTGGAACAATACTCAAACTGACTATCCCCAACAGGCTTGCATTCATCAACTGTTTGAGGCACAGGTCGAAAGTACACCCGATGCCGTAGCACTCGTATTTGCAGAGCAACAACTAACATACCAACAGTTGAATGAACGAGCCAATCAGTTAGCACACCATTTACAAAGCCTGGGTGTAGGGCCAGAAGTAATGGTGGGATTGTGTGCAGAGCGATCGCTCGAAATGGTAATCGGGTTACTAAGTATCCTCAAAGCTGGTGGAGCTTATGTTCCATTAGATCCAATGTACCCGCAAGAGCGCCTGAGCTTGATGTTAAAAGATGCTCAAGTGGAAATCTTGCTTACTCAACAACATCTGATCGAAAAATTACCTCTGTGTGGAGCAAAGGTGGTTTATTTAGATAATGAGGCTGAAGCGATGTCTACGACGGGCTACGCCTACGCTCAATATAGTCAGGAGAATACAGTTAGCCAAACTACCCCTGAAAACTTAGCTTATGTAATCTACACATCTGGTTCTACAGGCATCCCCAAAGGTGTTACTGTTCTACATCGGGGTGTCGTGCGCTTGGTCAAAGATACTAATTACATTAGTATAGGTGCAGAAAATGTATTTTTACAGTTAGCGCCCATATCCTTTGATGCTTCCACTTTTGAAATTTGGGGATGTCTGCTCAATGGTGCAAAGCTAGTCATCATGCCACCTCACACACTATCGCTGCAAGAATTAGCAGCAGCTCTGAAATATTACCAAATAACGATACTATGGTTAACTGCTGGTCTTTTCAACCTGATGGTAGACGAGTATGTTTTGGACTTGAAACAAGTTCGGCAACTTTTAGCTGGTGGAGATGTTTTATCTGTCTCTCACATTCAAAAACTTTTGCAAGCAGGTGGAGATTGTCACCTGATTAATGGGTATGGGCCAACGGAAAACACAACTTTTACTTGTTGCTATTCCCTAGACAGCAATACCAATATTAATGGTTCTATTCCCATTGGCCGCCCCATTTCCAATACACAAACTTACATACTAGATACCAACTTGCAGCCTGTCCCAATTGGTATACGAGGTGAATTATATATTGGCGGTGATGGTTTGGCTAGGGGTTATCTCAACCGACCAGAATTAACCATCGAAAAGTTTGTTTTCAACCCCTTTAAAAACTCACAATCTGAATCGGAGTATCTGTATAAAACTGGCGATGTAGCTCGTTACTTACCAGATGGTAATATTGAGTTTCTCGGGCGTTTAGACCATCAAGTAAAGATTCGCGGCTTCCGCATTGAGTTAGGAGAAATTGAGGCAATGCTGGGTCAACACCCAGCAGTACAGAAAAATGTTACTGTTGTTAGAGAAGATATTTCTGGCAATAAATTGATAGTTGCTTATCTTGTTACCAAGCCAGGTGAAACTATTATTAACGATGAAATTCACAGCTTTCTCAAGCAAAAGCTGCCCGATTATATGTTGCCTTCTGCCTTTGTCATACTAGATTCTCTGCCACTTAATGTTAATGGCAAAGTTGATCGCAAAGCTTTAGCTGTGCCTAACTTAACTAATATTGAGATAGAAAAAACCTTTGCCACAGCAGAAGATTCATTGCAACTTCAATTAACTAAAATCTGGGAAAATGTTTTAGGCATTTATCCCATTGGCATAAAAGACAACTTTTTTGATTTAGGAGGGCACTCACTACTCGCAATACGTCTGTTTTCTCAAATTAATAAGATATTTGGCAAAAATTTACCGACAGCTATCCTCTTCCAAGCTCCTACTGTTGAGCAACTAACTAATATTCTCCGCCAACAAGGATGCTCAACGCCTTGGTCTTCATTAATTCCCATTCAACTACAGGGTTCTAAATTACCTTTTTTCTATATCCATTCACTATACGGGAATCTTTTTCACAGCCGCGAACTACTGGGTAATTTAAATTTAGATCAGCCAGTTTATGGGCTGCAAGCACAGGGTTTAGATAGAAAACAGGCTCCTTTTACTCGCATAGAAGATATGGCAGCCCACTATCTCAAAGAAATACGTACTATTCAACCTCAAGGTCCTTATTTATTGGGTGGCTGGTGTATAGGGGGTACGGTAGCATTTGAAATGGCTAGGCAACTTGAAATACAAGGAGAAAAGGTAGAATTACTAGCTTTATTTGATTGTTACCCTCCCCAAGTAAAATCAGGTGGAAATATCAAACGCTCTTTTGTGGGTAAATTGAAAAAGCGTTTTAGTCATTTCCTCATTAATTGGCAGGACATAATTAAAAGGAATACAAGTCATATTGCTAGGTTAGAACAAAAGCAGCAGCTCATATTTTTTGTTGATCGGGTCAATCACAGATTGCAAAATTCTATTAGGGAAATTGTTTACAAGCTTCATCTGAAGACGCAACTACCTTTACCTATTTCTGTGCTAGATTTAGCTGTTCGAGATGCTAATACTCAAGCGCAAAGAGCTTACATAGCTAAGGATTATAATGGTAAAGTGACACTTTTTTGGGCAATGGAAAGACCCGTAGAAGAGTATTATCTCATGGAGAAGTGGAAGGAACTAGCTACGGGTGGAATAGAAATTTACAAAACTCCTGGTTCCCACGATAGCATCATGTCATTGCCCCATGTCTTAGTTTTGTCTGAAAAATTAAATGATTGCCTAAATAATGCTCAGAGGTATCCGCTCAGTAAGTAGGGGGAAGGAGAAAAAAGAAGAAAGAACATTGGTACACCTTAGCTCGACTTTATCCAAAATTAAGAACTTGGTTCTCCTTATAGAGCAATTCAAGACGAAAGAGCTAAACCCAAAAATCAGTTGATTATCCTTTGCTGTTATGGCTGTCTTTGGGGTGCAGTTATCGGAATTGCGACGTTATTTATCAAGCCTAGCGTGACTGTGGCGGCGATTGGGTTGGGTTTTACGGCTGGGGTATCTGGGAAATTGTTGGTTCAAAAAGGGGATTGAAATTATTGCTGTCCTAACCGCTATAACTTCCTTATGGGCGCTTTTACAATCGGATTTTATACCTATAGCTGTAAGTGTATCGCCTATGGGTGTACGCTATTTGCTGGAAACCTCTAAGGATAAAGACGATACCTAGTAACTCAAGTTTGACCGTAGGTACTCTTACACGCTACCTGCGGTCGTTAACTCTTATAATCGCATCTCAAGAATTATTTCTAATTAACTGTAAGAAGATAGACTCAAGACTTTGTAATGCTGCGTTTGTGGTGCGTTGATGTTCTTCACGCATTACGCTGATGTTGTTTATGGCTATCACGTAACTCAAGTAACACATCATCCAAAATGGCACTACGACCCAGAACACGGTCAACGTTACTGGTAAACTCTCTCATTTCCTGGCTTAGTTCATCCAATTGTCCCTGTGTGTTAGCTTGTCTAATAGTTAAATTGTCTAATTGTTCTTGTGTTCTAGGAAAGTCTTTCAGCCAACCCCAAGATTATTTGTTCAATACGGTCTATTCTGTTAGGGAAGTATTCGGATGTGTCAGTCACTTGTGTTGAACTTGTACAATTTTACTTTCTCGTTTGATTCAACGTTCTCAAACTTTGATAACAGGGGTTAGGACTTTAGTCTTCGCGCACCCTTCCCCATTGGCGATCGCTTAAATATTACCCCCATCTGCACCAATGGGTTATGTGATGTAAGGCTTCTGCAAATCTAATTTCTTCTTGGGTTGGAGTTGTCATCATCTCACCCTATGCATATCTGCACTTTATACTAATTCTGTATGAAGATGCGCCAAACTACGTCAAACTTATAGATAGGTGCATTTAGTAATTTTAGTTATGAGTTGTCCATTTCAAATCGAGATTTCAGAAAGCCAAGAAGAATTGGAGAAAGCTCTCAGACATGTCACAGAGGCAAGTAGCAAAGAAAGATTGCTTTCTTCTCTATTGGCTCAAGAGTGGTCAAGTGAGCAGCAGGCGATCGCGCCTCTAAACGTTTAGGGCGTGATGAAGCAACCATAACTCGTTGGGTGAGAAAGTATAAAGATGAAGGACGTAATTAAAATCAAAAACCATCAGCAAGTTACCCTACTTGCTGATGTTAAAAAAGTTTTTAGTTCACAATACAACCTTGACAAAGACTCTAAACATTAGCTAAAGCTGCTCCAGGGACTAATTCTACCTTCACCCAACCTGGTTGTCGTCGGTCAAATGCCTTATATGCATCAATAACTGACATTAGCGGCTCGACTTGTGTTAAGACTTTTGTGGGGTCTACTGTGCCATTACGAACCAAATCCACCAACGTAGGAATATATTTACGGTGATTACAATTGCCCATGTTGATTGTGAGATTTTTGTTCATTGCTGTGCCGATGGGAAAGAAATTGTGGGTGGGGGGATAAACTCCAATAATCGAGAGCGTACCAGCTTTGGCTAATGCTTGAACTGCCCACTCTAATACTTGAGAAGGAGCATTACCCGGATGCCAATTCCCGTTTTGAGGATTGGTTTTAGGGGCAATCTGTTGTAACTGCTGTTGGAATTGTTGTGCTTTTTATCGTGCTTTTTCGGCTGCTGGGCCACTGTCAGGAGCATTCGCATCTACGCCAACTGCATCAATAGCTCTATCCACACCAACTCCTCCAGTTAGTTCGCGGATTGCTTCAATTGGATCTTCGGCATTGTAATCAATGATTTCTGCACCCAAATCACGCGCCATTTCTAAACGTGAGGGAATTGTATCCACTGCAATGATGCGTCCTGCACCGAACAATCTGGCGCTAACGATCGCAAACTGCCCAACGGGGCCACAACCGAAGATGGCAACTGTATCTCCTGGTGTGATCTCTGCAATATCGGCTCCAAAGTATGCCGTAGGGAAGATGTCAGACAACAGAATTGCTTGGTCGTCTGTAACCTCTTTTGGTAATTTTACTAATCCTGCATTGGCATAAGGAATTCGAGCATATTCCGCCTGCAATCCATCGAAGGGGCCTGCTGCTTCTGGGCCTCCGAAAAAAGCTGTCCCGGCAGTATGTCCGTGGGGATTGGCGTTATCACATTGAGCATGATAACCTGTGCGGCAGTAAGAACAGTAGCCGCAGGCAATTGTCGAGGGAACGACAACGCGATCGCCCACTTTCAAATTCCGCACATTGGAACCAATTTCTTCAATAATGCCAACACCTTCATGTCCTAGAATTGTACCGGGTTTCATTCCTGTGAATGTTCCCCGAATCATGTGTAAATCTGTGCCACAAATTGCACTAGAGGTCAGCCGAATAATGGCATCGGTTGGTTCTTTAATTTTTGGTTCTGGTACGTTATCTAATCGAATATCTCCGATTCCGTGAAAAACAACCGCTTTCATGGTAATTCCTCCTAGTTTATGAGGTTTAAATTTCAGAACAAAAATGGGTAGCTTGTGTTTTTAGCTACTACAAAGTACGAGAAAATATTTATGCAGTAGAGTAATGAATCTTGTATCCAAATTAAACTCTTGAATGAAGAACTTTAGCAGACAATTGAGTTTGTTTTAGACTACATGACATACGTACTTAGAAAGTATGGTATCGATATTGCTATAGTTTCTTATCGTCCTCTAGAAGGATATAAGTTGTGGATAGCAATGTCAGGCAAAGAAACTGGAAGCAATAGCAAACTTTTTAACAGGATGATGGTTAATAGCGATCGCCCCGTCGGAAGCGATCGCTACTAATCCATGTTGCTAGTTAGTTAAATCGACACGATTGCTCTATAGTGGCAGTCTCTTCGAGTTGTACCATTATCAGAACAGCTGGCGCATCACCTACTGTTCCAGATAAGTGACCCCTATGACCTTGCGCGTCTGCTTTTGTACCCTGATCTTCTCCAAATGAAATTTCGCCAGGGGCCATCTCGACTCGCTGTCCATCCATAGTTATACCGGTGACATAATCAGAGTCATCAGAAGCCAACCAAACTGCTGCTTTGGCGATATCTTCTACATCACCCACTCGTTTTGCTGGAATCAATTTTAGTAACTTTGCCTCTGCTTCTGGAGTATCCCAAGCTGATTTATTAATTGGAGTTTTGATTGCACCAGGGGCAATGCTATTAACGCGAATTTTGTGAGGGGCAAGTTCTTGGGCAATACTTTGCATCAAGATATTTATACCGCCTTTACTCGCGGCATAATTAACATGACCCGCCCAAGGAATCACTTCATGCACTGAACTAATGCAAATAATCTTACCTGCGGCAGATGAAATCTGTGGTTGTACACCTCGACGCAGGAATTCCTTGGCGGCTTCCCTAGCACACAAGAATTGTCCTGTCAGGTTCACCCCAATGACTCTATTCCACTGGTCAAGGGTCATATCTACAAAGGGTGAATCTTTTTGTAGACCTGCATTGTTCACTAAAATGTCAATGGTTCCGAAGTGTTGAAGTGTTTGGTTAAACATCTCCTTTACTTGGTCTTCGTTACTGACATCAGCTTGTATATAGCAATCCGATTTGATTCCTGAATTACTCGTTGCATGCCTTTCTTAAGCACGAGATAGATTTTATGATAATTTTATTTTTTTTGATATGGATTTATTTATAGAAAAGTTTGATTAACGACAAGTAACCATGTACTAAAGTTATTTATTAATCTTATACATCTGTATCTTTTAAGGTGCTTATTCTTAATCACAAAAATTCATAAATTCCTTTTGCCATTTGCCTTTGTTAATAAAATTGGAAATTGGAGGAATTTAGCTAACAGAAAATAATTTATTTTTGGACAACTCATCCCTAAGACAGTAGCTTTTTGTTCTATCTTTTAGATATCTCTTGTTAATAATTCTAAATTTTGTCAGCATCTACAAAATTAAAAATCTCCAAACGCTCACTACCGAATCTTATTTTTACAAAACATCTAAGATCATAGCGCCTGATACCCTAAGGAAAAAGCGATGTCTGTCTTACCTCTCAATAGCCAGAATTTACCGTACCCTGATCCTTTACACCCAATTATCGTTCACTTTGTGATTGCAATGGTGGTTTTTTCTTTTTTTTGTGATGTGGTGGGATATTTTAGCCGCAATGTGCGTTTATTTGAGGTGAGTTTCTGGAATATGTTTGTTGCTGCGATCGCAATTTTCATCGCGATTATCTTTGGCCAGTTTGAAGCAGGACTAGCACAAGCCCAGAAAGCAGCCCAGTCAACACTGAATTATCATACCGTCTTGGGTTGGTCACTGGGGGCGATTGTTGCGGCGATCGCAGCTTGGCGTTTTGTGATTCGCAACCGTAACCCGCGAAAAGTACCGCCTGCTTACTTGGGGGCTGCAACATTTTTAGTGTGTCTAGTGTTTTTGCAAGTGTATTTGGGGAGTAAACTGTTTTGGGTGTATGGATTGCACGTTGAGCCTATAGTTCAAGCCTTGAAACAGGGAGTTTCACCATGAACCTGCAACTGATTGAGCAGTTGAGATTACGCCTGGGTGCTAACGGATTACCTTACGAGATTCCTGTACATCCGCAGTTGGTGCATCTAACGCTGGGTTTGTTCATCATTGCCATCATTTTTGATCTAGCAGGAGTGCTGTTTTCTTTAGAAAAACCTATTTTCAAATTTTTGGGATTGGCTGCCATCCGTTCTAGCTTTTTTGATGTCGGCTGGTACAATCTCATAGCAGCAGCAGCTATCACATTTTTCACCGTTGCGGCTGGTTTTTTTGAGCTACTTTTGGCAAATCCACCAGTCGATCAAAAGAGTGCTTGGGGGTTGAGTCCTGGTTGGACGATGCTTTTACATGGTTTGGGTGGCATTTTGCTGTTGGGGATCATTGTAGCCATGACTGTATGGAGAGGTTTGCAACGCTATCGCTGGCGTAAGGATGCTTCCAGACAGGTACAGTGGAGTTACTTGTTAGCAGGGATTGCAATACTAGGCATATTATTCGTTCACGGAACGTTGGGGGCGCATTTGGGAGAAGAATTTGGGATTCATGTTACTGCTGCTAATACCATTGCCAAAAATGGTTACAACAAATAATTAAACGAGAATTTATTGAATTTTATGTTTAGTGTTTTTGAATATGTATTAATAGCGGTTTATGTAGCAATACTGCTCGTTGTCAGTCGGTGGATTGGCCAGCAGGCGTTTTCTTGGATGCCTCCCCAAGCTACAGCAGAAGCACAACGGGTAGATGATTTGTTTAGCTTCTTAGTCTCAATTGGAGCATTTATCTTGCTTGGGCTAATTGGCATTATGGTGTATGCGATCGCATTCCATCGCGCCTCTCCAGAAGACTACAGCGAGGGACACCCCTCTAGAGGTGATGCGAGGTTAGAAATATTGTGGACAGCAACCCCAACTTTGTTAGTAGTGTGGATTGCTTTCCAAAGCTTCAATATTTATCAGCAGTTAGATATTTTGGGTCTAAAGCAAATCGTGCATTTGCATACACCCTTAGAATCTGCACCCGCTTATGCCGAAACCGTCAGCGATATCCCCAAACCTGCATCTGAAACTATTGATGTTTTCGTTAAGCAGTGGGATTGGTCTTTTCGTTATCCAAATAATGTTACTAGCAATCAACTGCATCTGCCGATCAATCGCAGCACTCGTTTAAATCTGCAAGCGCAGGATGTGATCCACGGTTTCTACGTCCCTGAGTTTCGCTTAAAGCAGGATATTATTCCAGGACGCGACATTGATATTGTGCTAACACCCATTCGCCCAGGCAAATATCGGCTGAAAGATTCTCAATTTAGCGGTACTTACTTTGCCTTAATGGAAACAGATGTATACGTTGAATCCCTCGATCAATATAACCAGTGGCTCACGCAAACTGCTACTAGCGAACAAACTCCAGTAAATCAGGCGGTTGCCGAAAATATCCAACCACCAAAAACATTGTTTAATAGCGGCTGGTACAGCGTCACACCTGCTCAACCTGGCATTGCCAATAAAAGGAAGCAAAATAATGACACATGATTTTAGTCAAGAGATTACCGGGGATCAAGAATCGAAAAATTACCAGAACCAGCAGGGTAATACTTGGCGGCAATATTTCAGCTTCAACACCGATCATAAGGTGATTGGAATTCAGTACATGGTGATGACCTTCATTTTCTTCCTGATTGGCGGGCTGTTGGCAATGCTCATTCGGGCTGAATTGCTCACCCCAGAATCAAATTTGGTCGATCGCCCGCTTTACAACGGTTTGTTCACCATGCACGGGACAATCATGATTTTCCTGTGGATTATTCCCTTCAATGCAGGTCTTTCTAACTACTTAGTACCGTTAATGATTGGAGCGCGGGATATGGCTTTTCCCCTGCTCAACGCCATCTCTTTTTGGATTTTGCCACCCGCAGGTCTTTTACTACTATCTAGCTTCTTCGTCCCAAACGGCACTGCACAATCTGGCTGGTGGTCTTATCCGCCAATTAGTCTGCAAATTCCAGGCGGTGAACTGATTAACGGTGAATTCTTATGGATAGTCAGCTTAGTTTTAATAGGCATCTCTTCAATCATGGGGGCTGTCAACTTTGTGACAACCATCTTTTGGATGCGGGCCCCAGGAATGACATTTTTTCGGATGCCCGTGTTTGTTTGGTCGGTTTTCAGCGCCCAATTATTACAACTGATTAATTTACCTGCCTTGACAGGTGCATTGATCTTGCTGTTGCTTGACCTATCCGTTGGTACACAATTCTTTAAACCGGATGGAAATGGCGATCCGATCATTTATCAACACCTATTTTGGTTCTACTCTCATCCAGCAGTTTATATCATGGCACTACCAGCCTTTGGTATTTTTGCTGAGGTTTTGCCTGCATTTTCCCGTAATCCCTTATTTGGTTATCGGTCAGTTGCGATCGCAACCTTGGGTATTGCTTTGATCAGCATTTTCGTTTGGGTACATCACATGTTCACCAGTGCTACCCCCGGTTGGATGCGGATGACCTTCATGGCTACATCAATGTTAGTTGCCATACCCACTGGTATTAAAGCCTTCGCTTGGACTGCCACCATCTGGAGGAGCAAGCTACATCTAGAGACACCAATGCTGTTTGCGATGGGAGGTGCAGCCATGTTTATTTTTGGTGGTGTTACTGGTGTAATGCTTGCCGCCACACCATTTGATATCCACGTTAATAATACTTACTTTGTAGTGGGACACTTCCACTACATCGTTTTTAACACGATTACAATGGCAATCTTCGCGGCAATTTACTACTGGTTTCCCAAAATCACTGGAAGAATGTATGCTGAGGGTTGGGGCAAATTGCATTTTTGGCTGACCTTTATTCCTGCCAATATTACCTTCTTCTCCATGCACCCATTAGGTTTACAAGGGATGCTACGCCGAGTTTCTTCCTACGATCCACAGTATCAAGGATGGAACGTCATCGCTAGCTTGGCATCATTCTTGCTAGGAGCATCCACGCTGCCTTTTATTGCTAACATAGTAGGCTCTTGGCTTTACGGGCCGAGGGCAGTTGACAATCCTTGGCACGCTAGTGGATTGGAATGGACAACCTCTTCACCACCTCCGCGAGATAACTTTGAAGAGATTCCAATTGTTACAAGACCTCCTTATGACTACGGTAATCCAATTTACTCAGTAATCAAAAATTCTAACAACATTGAGTAAGGAGTTAGACAAATTTTAATTACGAATTACCCTTCGGGTTCGGGAGTTCGGACTCGACGGGAACCGCCAAGACTCCGACTCCCTCACGAATTACGTAGCTTGCTTCTCGCCTTTGGCGAGTATTACGAATTATGCAACGTCGCACTCATATAGATGAAAGTCCAATCCGTTTTGATTTGTGGCAGCGACGCTTGCCAAATTGGTTACAGCGCTTCCTACCAAGTGGTGGCGGTAGTCATGAAGATCATCATGGTAAAGGAATGTTCGGATTTACGGTGTTCCTGCTGTCAGAAAGTATCATTTTTTTGAGTTTTATCTTTACTTATGTAGCTCTGCGACTGAATACTACTAATTGGCTACCACCTGGGATTTCTGGGCCAGAATTGTCTACACTCGTTATTATTAATACGGTAGTATTACTTTCTAGCAGCTTTGTTATTCAACCAGCAGAAAATGCCCTCAAGCGTAATCAACTGAGTAAATTTCGCTGGCTATGGCTAATAACGATCGCAATGGGGAGTTACTTCTTAGTTGGTCTGCTAATTGAGTGGAAAAGCCTCGATTTCAAGATTACTACAGGGTTAGTTGGTTCGACATTTTACTTACTAACAGGCTTCCACGGTCTACACGTTCTGGCTGGTGTTGTGCTTCAGATAATTATGCTGATTCGTTCATTTATTCCAGGCAATTATAATAAGACTCACTTCGGTACAAGTGCGACTACTCTGTTTTGGCACTTTGTTGATGTTGTTTGGGTCTTTCTTTTCTCACTTCTCTACCTTTGGCGAGCATAAAAACATTCAAAAATCCAAATATCTTAAGGAGTAATGTGATAAATCTATTCTTGCAAGAAATACCAGCTTCAGAACTAGCCCCAAAAACAATTCAAGAAACTCCAGCACCAGGTCAAGATCCATTAATTGCACGCGGATTACAAAAAGAGCAATATGCTGGCATTATTGGCCTAGCGATCGCTCTAATTGCTGCTGTCGGATTTTTTAGTCGCAGAGTGGAATATGCTATTGGATTTGCTGTGTTCCTCAGCGCTATTTTGATAGCTTTGTTTTTATTTATTTAGCAAAGCTTCCATTAAGTAAACATCCTGATTTAACAATATTTACGAGGGATTTTATGAACAGCCCAGTTTATCAAACTGTGATTGTCGGCGGTGGTTTTGCGGGGCTATTTACAGCCTTACATTTGGCTCACGAACATTATCCTCGCTCTGTCATATTGATTGATAAAGATGAGCGCTTTTGCTTTAAGCCATTACTTTATGAGTATTTCGATAGCGAAATGGATAGCTTTCAAGTAGTGCCGCGCTTTTCGGAATTACTTAAAGGTAGTGGTGTCATCTTCGTTCAAGATGCAGTGCAATCGATAGACTTGCATCAACGGGAAGTTAAATTAGCTTCGGGAAACTCCTACAATTACAGCAATTTAGTATTAGCTTTGGGCAGTGTTACTGGCTATCGTCATGTTGAGGGTGCGAATGCTAATGCTTTTCCTTTCTGGACGCAAGCAGATGCGATCGCTCTTGACCGTCATTTACGTGACTGTTTACAAAAAGCCGTCCAAACTGAAGATTCAGAACAACGCCGAAAATTATTAACAGTAGTCGTAGTTGGTGGTGGTGCTTCTGGTGTAGAAATGGCAGCTACTCTAGGGGATTTTCTACCACATTGGTATAACGCTTTAGGAGGCAATTCGAGTGAAATTCGCGTGGTATTGCTCAATCATGGTCAAAAAATCCTTGATGGTAATATTAACGATCCACTACGCCCAATTGCTGAGAAAGAATTACAAAAACGCACTATACCAATTGAAATCCTTACGGGAGCAGAAGTCACTGCTGTTCACTCTAACACAATTGAATATAAGAGCAATAATCAAGTTAATACACTGCCAACATACACCACTATTTGGACTGCTGGTACTTCCACTCATCCACTAATTCAAGACTTACCAATTCCCAAAGAACATCGGGATCATCATAACCGTCTCCTAGTCACTCCTACTATGCAACTGCTCGACTTTCCAGAAGTTTTTGCAGGCGGTGATTGTGCAGCAGTTCAGGGTAGTTCACTACCACCTACAGCCCAAGTTGCTTATCAACAAGGAGCTAATATTGCTCACAATTTGAAAGCGATCGCTCTAGGAGAAGACCTTAAGCCAGCAAAAGTAAATATACGCGGAACTCTCTTAAAATTGGGGTTAAAGGATGCTGCCGCTAACCTTTTCAATGTTTTTGAAGTTGCAGGAGAACCTGGGCATTTAATTCGCCAAGGCACTTATATAACGCTATTACCAACACCAATTCATGACTTTAAAGCAACAACTGAATGGGTGGATGAAGAGATTTTTCATCACCACCTTGACTCTCACGGTGTAGGGAAAAAAGTGGTGCAAGCAGTGGAATTAGTTGGTGCAGGAGTTGTAGGTGTTTTAGTTGCGAGAAAATTATTAAAAGTATTAGGAGATGAGGAGAAAAGTAAATAATGAGTGGGGAGTATGAAAAAGCTTTTACCTTTGATCTAATCTGTTTTAACAGAACGTTAATTATAAGTACAGAGGCTGGCTACGCCTGGAGCAGGGCTAGGCTTTCAGCATCGTAGCAACTTCGGTGTCCCAGCTTCCAGTCCGGCGTGTAGTATTGGCGTGGTGACTGCTGCACCACCACAATATCGCGGACACGATCGCCGAAGGCGGGGCTTTGCCCATCGCGCCTGAACAATTCCAGGTAACTCCAGATCACTGGTGCGCCGAGAGACCAGCCCAGCTGGGTGACATCGTGCAAGCCCAGTTCTTGCAGCATGATCGTGCAGGTCGGCGGCTAGCCGTGGAATGCGGTAGCCATGATTTGGCTTGTCAGATCGCCCATGACCGCGCAGGTCAACAGTGATGATCCGGGAGTTTTCTGCTAACGCACAGACGTTGCGATGAAAAAACCGACCACTGAAGCTCCAGCTGTGAATGAGGACGAGGGGTCGCCCTCGACCGATGTCATCGTAAAAAAGTCAAACGCCATCATTACTGGTGCAATAGGGCATCGCTAATTCTCATTATGGAACGATCGGTAGTTAATTTGATCGGATACCAGTTCATGTGAATTGCTGTGTTGCTGGTTGGGTATTAAGGATTCCCGCTTCCACCCGATGCGCCCAACACTTGCCCAGTAGCATAGCTCGATTCCTGTGAGGCAAGGAGTACGTACATGGGGGCAAGCTCTGCTGGCTGTCCAGGCCGTCCCATCGGTGAGTCACTGCCGAACTTCTCGATTTTACTCTGCGGTTGACCGCCGCTTACCTGGAGCGGTGTCCAGTAAGGCCCAGGCGCGATCGCATTTACACGGATGCCCTTTTTAGCAAGCTGCTTTGCCAGTGACTTGGTAAAGGCGACAATCGCCGACTTGGTTTGTGCATAGTCGAGCAGGTTCTCGCTAGGGTCATAAGCTTGGACTGAGGACGTATTGATGATGCTTGCACCGGGACTAAAGTGCGGCACAGCAGCTTTGGTGATCCAAAACATCGCGTAGACATTTGTCTTGAACGTTGAGTCGAACTGCTCGGTCGTGAGATCGAGAATTGAGTCAACAGATTGTTGTTTACCAGCGTTGTTGACCAGAATATCGAGTCCGCCGAGTTCGCGCACGGCATTAGCGACAAGCTGATTGCAGAAGTTTTCGTTCCGAATATCGCCAGGAATCGCCACCGCCTTGCGTCCTGCCTCCCGAATCAGTTGGATCACTTCACGGGCATCTGGCTCCTCGGCAGGGAGATAGTTGATCGCAACATCAGCACCTTCACGCGCAAAGGCGATCGCTGCTGCCCGACCAATACCGGAATCGCCCCCTGTGACAAGCGCCTTACGCCCCACTAGCCGTCCAGAACCCTCATAACTTTTCTCACCGTGATCGGGTCGCGGGATCATTTTACTGACAAGACCGGGTGGCTCCTGCGGTTGTTGCGTAAAGGGCGGACTCGGATATTGCTTAACTGGGTTCTGCTTGACAGACTGGTTGGGTGTTTCCTGGTTGGGTGTCACTTGTTGATTTGCTGGGGTAGATGTTTGTTGTGCGAAGACTGGTACCGTTTGCGCTGCGACAACGCCAATAGATAGGCCGCCGAGAACTTGACGACGTGAGGCTTTTTTGAAGATATTTTTTTGTTCCATACTGAGTTTATTGACTTGGATTTCGCTCCACTAAATTGATTTGAAAGCAGGTTCTCGGCAGATCCGCAAATGCCAGGGTAGCTTTAGCTAAAGCATCTGCAATGAGACTGATAGAAATTGGCATCAAAGCAAAGCGCTATGGAAGAACAGGCTGACCGCCAGTCACGGGAATGACCGCGCCCGAAATATAACTGGCCTCAGAGGAAGCAATTAGCACGTATATCGGTGCGAGTTCTGCTGGCTGTGCGGCACGCTGTAATGCTTCTTATGCGTGTTGTTTGATTCTTTATTTTTACTACTTAACAATTAACTATGTATCCTTTTACCCAACCTCTAACTACAGAATGAGATTAGTTGTAAATTATTATTGTTGTGTGTTTCCGAATACAAATGTATTTTAAGGAATTAAAAATTCCTAAGAAGGCAAACTTATCTAGAATTAATGCTTAATGAGACTTCGATACAAAACTCTTGCTAAATATACATTGTTTCATTTAGCTTTTAGTTGTTGGGGCAATTTCGTGCTTTATCTATCACTCTTATTGAAGTACTAAGTAAAGCGTCTTAATTTTGTGTCGGATAGGTAATCAAAGTCACAATGGATAACTTGACGAAACTAAAGTATTACCGCGCAGAGACTAGACACGAGTTTAGCCTACTAGGACAGCGAGTGAGTTGGTATGTAACCTGTCAATCGTTTCTAATCATTGCCTTTTCGTCAGGGATGAGTAATTCAAATATCTATTTTAGGTTAGGCATCGGTTTCATACTTCCTACACTTGGCATTATTACCTCCATACTTATAAAGCCTTCTATTGATGGAGCGATCGCCATTATCAATAAATGGGGAGTTAAGGAGTATGAAGTGCTGCAAAACGAAGATTTAAAGGATTTTAAGATAAAAAGGGCATACGAAAAGGTAAGGTCTAGCTCTCACAGAGAAGTTGAACAGACAACGGACATAATAAAAAGAGAAAGCCTTAAGTTTGCTAAACTCGTTCCCGTTGTTTTTATCTACGGGTGGATCTGTCTTTGTCTTCTAGGTGTCGCTGTCAACCTGAAATTTTAAAGCAGACATTCAATTTACCCAATAGACCATAAGCACACTATTGAAGAGATGTTCTTGTGAACCTGCTCTTTAACGCTTAAATATTCAATTAGTCATGGCAATGATGTCTCCATCCATCCGATCGCAGCTTGTCAAAAGCCATCAAAGCACCTGTTTGTACTTCCAACTGGCTGAATGTATCGAGTAATTGCGATCGCGGGTGCTTGGGAGTTAACTTAAGCTAGATGCTTGTATTGATACAAAAGGCTTTAATGCAAGTAGTGAGATTGTCTTCGCAGTCTGGCGGCTGACAATCTCCTATCGAATCTAAAAACACAAGACATCATGAGTCAGGGAAGCATAATATCTCTCGGTAGCGTTAATGCAGATTTTCAGGTACGAGTTGATCGCCGTCCAGACCTAAGTGAAACGCTTCTTGCCAGTGATTTTCTTCAACTGAGTGGAGGTAAGGCAGCCAATGTTGCCTATCTCGCTCGCAAACTGGGTCTTCCTGCTATGCTTATTGCTCATGTCGGTGCCGATACGCTGGCAGAACAGGCGCTCAAACCCCTCCGGGAGATTGAGGTAGACCTGAAATATGTAAGTGCGATCAAGGGCGAACCGACGGGTGTTTCCATGATTACCGTGCCCCCCGATGGCAAAAAGGGAATTATTTTGGCTGGAAACGCAAATAACATCTGGACAAAGGAGGATATTGTCACTGTCCGAGATGCGATCGCTAACGCGCCTTCTGGTTCGGTGCTGGTTGTCGATTACGAGATTGCGCCATTCATTGTTGAAGTTGCGATGAATGCTGCTTGTGAGCGAGATTTTCCGGTAATTCTCGACCCATCTCCAGCCGATCGTGTGGAGCAAAATTTGTTCTCACAGGTGACTTATTTGGTTCCAGATGCAGGAGAAGCAGAGAAGTTAAGTGGAATCAAGATTAATTCGGTGGATTGTGCGATTCAAGCCGCACATCATTTTTTAGATCGAGGAGTCAAGAATGCTTGTGTGAAGCTGAAAGACGGAGGCTGCGTGCTGATTAACCATGAGCAAACGCTGCATATTCCCCCCGTTCCCGTGGATGTTGTCGATGCAACAGGGGCGGGGGATGCGTTTGCAGGCGCACTGGCTGTAGCAATATTGGAAAAGCGATCGCTTCAGGATGCTGCCTGTTTCGCAACGGCGGCTTCCCACGTTACAGTAACCCGGTATGGTTCTCAACCAGCCTATCCAACGCGATCGGAAATTGATACCATGTTTCAACGACTCACACCCCAAGCTTATGTTCTCTCATAACAACACTCCCGACTCCAAAGATGCTTGGAGTCTTGTTTTTGACAGGTACGATCCAAAGGATGAAGGGCATCGAGAAGCACTTTGTGCGCTGGGCAACGGCTATTTTGTCACTCGCGCAGCGGCGATCGAGGCAACAGCCGACGAGATCCACTACCCTGGAACCTACCGAGCAGGTCTTTATAATCGTTTAGTTACTTGTATTGAAGGTGAAGCGTCCGAGGATGAATCCCTTGTCAATCTACCCAACTGGCTGCCGCTAACATTTCGCATTGATGGCGGAAACTGGTTTTCTATTGATGCAGTTGAAATTCTAACTTACCGCCAAACGCTGGATCTCAAAGGCGGAGTTTTGCATCGTGAGATACAATTTTGCGATTTGCAGGGACGACAAACGAAACTGCACGAGCAACGGTTTGTCAGCATGGCTCAACCCCACCTTGCTGGATTGCAACTTCAGCTAACTGCCGAAAACTGGTCAGGTGAACTGGAAATTTGTTCAGCGATCGACGGACGGGTGACGAACAACAATGTCAAACGCTACGAACCTTACAATCAGCAACATCTGGAGCCATTAACAACTGGAACTATGCAACCAGAGGGTATCTGGTTAATGGTGCGAACCAAGCAGTCTCGAATCGAGATAACTATAGCATCGCGTACCCGTGTTTTTGTGGATAGTCATGAAGTAAACTTGTCCCGAACTGTCGATCACGAAACTGCACATATTGGGGAACAGTTGCGGCTTCAGATTGATCGGGGTGCAGCAATCCAAATTGAGAAAATTGCTGCCCTCTATACCTCCCGTGACCACGCGATCAGCGAAAGTGCTGAAGCAGCAAGGCAGGCAATCCAGGATGCTCCCAGCTTTGCCAAATTGCTAACTGCTCATCAATGTGCTTGGGAACGGCTCTGGATGCGCTGTGATATTGAGCTTGAGCCAGTGGAAAATTTACGGGCGTTACGGTTGCATATCTTTCATATCCTGCAAACAGTTTCGCCTCATACAGCAGATTTAGATGTGGGAGTCCCGGCACGAGGGTGGCACGGAGAGGATTATCGCGGACACATTTTCTGGGATGAAACCTTTGTGCTACCGTTTCTTGCCTGTCGCTTTCCAGAAATTGCGCGATCAATGCTGCTATATCGTTACCGTCGCCTCAGTGCAGCAAAAATTCTCGCTCGTCAACACGGCTACAAAGGTGCAATGTTCCCTTGGCGCAGTGCCAGTACCGGACGTGAAGAAACACCCAGTTTTCAGTTCAGCCTGCTTTCAGGGCATTGGATGCGCGATCGCACAAACTTGCAGCATCACATTAACGCCATCATTGCCTGTAATCTGTGGCGCTACTACAACCTGACGAACGATCTTGCCTTCCTAATGGACTACGGAGCAGAGATGATGGTTGAGATTACCCGCTTTTGGGCGAGTATTGCAACCTATAATCCTGACCTTGATCGCTACGAAATTTGCAGGGTAATGGGGCCTGATGAATATCATACCGCTTATCTAGATGCCGAAACTCCCGGCATCAACAACAATACCTACACAAACGTCATGGCAGTCTGGACGCTCTGTCAAACGCAGGAAGTCCTCAATCTATTGCCACCTTCGTGTTGTCGTGAATTTTATACTCGCCTCAACCTCAGCCAAGAAGAAATCAACCATTGGGATACTGTGAGCCGAAAGATGCACGTAGTTTTTGATGACGACGGTATTTTAAGCCAGTACGAAGGATTTGATCGTTTGCAAGAATTTGATGTGAAGCCATTCTATAATCAGCAGGTTAATTTAATCCTGGAGGCAAAAGGGGATGATGTCAATCGCTATCAGGTTAGCAAGCAAGCAGACACCGCGATGCTGTTCTTTTTACTGTCTGAGGCAGAATTGACAAAATTACTAGAGCGTAATGGTTATTCCTTTAATCGAACACAAATGCAGAGGACGATCGCTCATCATCTCCAGCATACGGTGCATGAGTCCAGCCTCTCCCGACTTGTGTATGCTGGAGCAGTTGCTATAGCGGATTGCGAAAAATCTTGGCAGCTATTCATGGAAACACTGTTTGCCGATTTATCGGGGGCAAGTAGTGAAGAGACAAAAAATGGCATCCACCTGGGAGCAATGGCAGGCACACTCCATCTCCTTCAGCACCATTACCTTGGGTTACACGCTTACGGCGGTAACATTTGCCTCGATCCATGCCTTCCAACTTCACTAAACCGATTTCGCGTTAGCCTTCAGCATCAAGGGAACGATTTAGAAATTGAAGTCATCGATAGTAATCTAAATGTAATAGCATCGCCAATTAACTCATCATCCGTCCAAATTGTTTGTCGGGGTGATGTGATGGATTTACAACCTGGTACTTCAATTACTATTAACCTGCTAGATTCGGTTTTCTCAGTTAAGAGCCATTGAACTTGAGAGGTAGATGTTCTATTAATGATTCTCAAATACACAGTTGTTATCTTTCACTAGGAAGACGCGATCGCACAACTGCTTCCGTAGGATGGTAAGAGTTAAAAGCTTGTAATCGGCTCAGACCTTTTAGAGTAAGCCATTGTAAGCATTAAGAACTTACATAGGAGTTTTGACAATTATGAATCAGACCTTAACCCGTCCCCTGGCCGTTATAACAGGTGCCTCTAGTGGTATTGGCTATGAACTCGCCAAACAGTTTGCTCAAAATGGCTTTGATCTGGTTGTCACAGCCACCGGCTCTAGCATCAATGAAGCGGCTGCTGCTTTTGAAGAACTAGGTGCCAAGGTTGAAACCGTACAGGCGGATCTTGCCACATACAATGGAGTCGAAACCCTAATTAATCAAATTCAAGCCACTGGAAGACCAGTGGAAGCGATCGCAATTAATGCCGGAGTTGGGGTAGGTGGCAAGTTCACTGAGACTGACTTACAGGAAGAACTGAATCTCATCAACCTGAACGTGGTTTCATCGGTTCATCTCGCCAAACGAGTAGTCAAGGATATGGTTGACCGAGGTAACGGCAAAATTCTCTTCACATCGTCAATTGCCGCGCTCATGCCTGGCCCATTTGAGGCGGTTTATGCAGCATCGAAAGCCTTTATTCACTCATTTGCAGAAGGACTCCGCAACGAATTAAAAGATACAGATGTAACAGTCACAGCGCTCATGCCCGGGCCAACGGATACAAACTTTTTCCACCGAGCCGGAATGGATGATACTAAGGCGGGTGCAGACAAGAAGGACGACCCAGCTATTGTTGCTAAACAGGGGTTTGAGGCTCTGATGGCGGGCAAGGATGACCTCGTTGCAGGCTCATTAAAAACCAAAATTCAAGGCAATATCAGCAAGGTTTTGCCGGATACCGTTAATGCAGATCTGCACCGCAAACTCACTGAGCCAGGATCGGCTAACAAGTAATTGCAGACAGGGAAAAATGTTATGGTCAGTCAGTTACAGAAGCTTCCAACGGATGAATCATTAGGCACACTACTAGAACCTGTTGCCCACTTTGACGGTGCTATGCTAACGGGTGTAACGGTATCTCATACTGGACGCATCTTCGTCAACTTTCCTAAATGGGGCGATGAAGTTGAATTCACGGTGGCAGAAATCCGAGATGGTCGTGCGGTGGCTTATCCCAATGAGGCAATTAATCGCACAAACCCAGATAACTTGGCCCAAACCCTTGTATCTGTGCAAAGTGTTGTGGTTGACCCCCATGATCGCTTGTGGATTCTCGATACTGGTAGCCCAATGTTCCAACCGACGCAGTACGGTGGCCCCAAGCTGGTTTGTGTTGATTTAACAAGCGATCAAGTCATCAAAACGATTCTCTTTCCCCAAGATGTAGCATTGCCAACAACCTACCTTAACGATGTTCGGTTTGACTTGCGGCGTAGTGCCCAGGGTACAGCATTCATTACCGATTCATCGGATCAAGGCGCGAACGGGATTATTGTTGTTGATTTGGCATCTGGTGAAAGCTGGCGCAGACTGCACGATCATCCTTCCACAAAAGCTGAAGAACTATCGAGCTTTCTGCCTGTGGTTGAGGGTCGCCCATTCATGGAACGTCAACCAGATGGGTCAACCAAACCCGTCAAAATGGGGTCAGATGGAATTGCCATTAGTGCAGACGGGTCACGCCTGTATTACTGTCCGCTTGCTAGTCGTCGTCTCTACAGTGTTGCGGTTGATGCTCTTGTAGATCGAGCGATCGACGATCGTGCTGTTGCCGCAACAGTAATTGATGAGGGAGATAAAGGCGGCGGTGCAGATGGACTCGAATCAGATGCAGGCGGATGTATTTATGCGACGAATTATGAACACAATGCAATTTTGCGTCGTCATCCTGATGGAGCCTGGGAAACGGTAATACACGATCCTCGCCTCCTTTGGCCCGATACCCTTTCAGTAGCAACAGATGGTTACATTTACGTTACAGCCAACCAGTTGCAGCGTCAAGCACGCTACCAAAAGGGACGCGATTTACGTCAGAAGCCTTATAACCTCTTCCGCATTCGCATTAATGCTCAACCTGTGCTGCTGCGATAAATTCTTTAATGCAGCTGATTGTTGCCAAAGGAAATAGACAATGGCATTGAATATCAAGGATCTACAGATTTCCAGCCCTGCATTCACTTCTGGTGAGCGTATCCCGAAACAGTATACCAGCGACGGTGAAAACATCTCACCTCCCTTGGAATGGAGTGGACTGCCAGCCGGAACCCAGCAATTAGCACTCATCTGCCACGATCCAGATGCGCCCCTGCCACAGGGGTTTACTCACTGGCTAATCTATGGGATTGGGCCAACGGTTAACCAGATTGCCGAGGCGGGTGGTAGTAAATTTATTGAAGGTATGAACAGTACCAATCAGCCAGGGTATACCGGGCCGGCTCCACCACAGGGACATGGGCTTCACCATTACTATTTCTGGTTGTATGCCCTAGATGCAGAGCTTGACCTGAAACCAAATATCAACCGCGAGCAACTACTTAATGCGATCGCTGACCATGTGATTGAGCAAGCGCGGCTGGTTGCAGTCTATGAGTCCTGACATCTACATAATTCTAAAAATCCGAGGAGGGTGTAAGCATGGGGGAGATGATAAACAACTATACACCGCAAGAGCAGAAAAACATTGAGCTTGTTAAGGAGTATATGCAGATCGCATACGATCCCAAGCGTGCCAGTGCCGAGGCAGTAGGGCATCTGTGTGCATCAAACAACAGGTTTATTGCTCCCACTACATTTCCTAATGTCCATACATTGGAGGAATATGCCCAGGATCATGGTGAGATCATGAAGCAGGTGAACGATCTCC
The DNA here is from genome assembly GCF_964245445.1 of uncultured Nostoc sp. Taxonomy (GTDB): domain Bacteria; phylum Cyanobacteriota; class Cyanobacteriia; order Cyanobacteriales; family Nostocaceae; genus Nostoc. The sequence goes on along the minus strand of NZ_CAXTNE010000017.1, from coordinate 6,461 downwards.
ACTTTGTCAGTTTCGATGTTCTCTTTGCGAAAGAAGACAAGGTGTGTCTCAGGTACACGGCTGAGGGAAGCCATAGCGGCCAGCCGCATGGGAATATTTTTCCTACTGGAAAGAAGGCACAGTGGACAGCCACTGGCACATTCAGGGTAGAGAACGGGAAATTAGCCGAGTTCATCAAGGACTGGAACAAACTGTCTATGTGGGAGCAGTTTGGATGGCCGATTGAAGAGTGTTTAACCCAGAAGGGGTAAGGATGATGACATCAACAAATTTATCTCCATCAACCGATCGCCTGCTGACAGAAACAGTCTCAGTTACTCTCCAAATTAACGATCGCCTTTACACGGTCAAAATTGAACCGCGTGTGACATTACTCGATTTATTGCGAGAACGGTTAGAACTTACAGGAAGTAAGAAAGGCTGCGATCATGGTCAGTGCGGTGCTTGTACGGTGCTGATTGATGGACGACGGGTTAATTCCTGTTTAACGCTAGCGGTGATGCAGGTGGGAAAAACCATCACCACGATCGAAGGATTGGCACAAGCAGACGAACTCCATCCGATGCAGGCAGCATTTATCCAAAACGATGCTTTTCAGTGTGGCTATTGTACATCTGGGCAGATTTGTTCGGCAATCGGGTTGTTGAGTGAAGGCAAAGCAGACTCGGATGCAGACATTCGAGAACTGATGAGTGGCAATCTCTGTCGCTGCGGAGCGTATCCAAATATTGTAGCAGCAATTCAGTCTGTAGCAGCAAGCGTGAGGGCGGGGAATGCAACCATTTAGCTATCTACGTGCATCAGACGCCGCGATTGCGGTGAGAACTGCGATCCAAGATCATCAGGCAAAGTTTATTGCAGGTGGCACGAATCTGCTGGATCTAATGAAGGAGGGTGTGGAAACTCCGCAACAGTTGATCGACATCAATGATTTGCCGCGATCGCAAATTGAACGCTTACCCAACGGCGGAATTCGCATCGGCGCACTGGCGCGAAATAGTGATGTTGCATACGACGAGAATATTCAGCGACAGTATCCGGTGTTGTCTGAAGCACTTTTATCTGGAGCATCTCCCCAACTGCGAAACATGGCAACCATTGGGGGCAACTTATTACAAAGAACTCGCTGTTATTACTTCACGGATGCTGGATTTTCATCTTGTAACAAACGTATCCCTGGTTCAGGCTGTGCTGCCATTCCGGGTTACAATCGCATTCACGCCATTTTCGGTACCAGCGACTGCTGTATTGCCACCCATCCTTCTGATATGGCGGTGGCATTAGTTGCTCTGGATGCCATTATTCACACGCAGAACACGGATGGAACTCGCCAGATTGCGATCGCCGACTTTTACCTATTGCCAGAAGACACTCCCGATCGCGAAACCGTCTTGGAACCCGGAGAACTGATTACCGCCGTTGAATTACCGCCGTTACCCTTTGCGGCTAGGTCACATTACCTGAAAGTGCGCGATCGCGCCTCCTATGATTTCGCTCTGGTTTCTGTAGCTGCGGCTTTGGACGTTCAAGATGGTCAAATTGCCGATGCACGGATTGCTTTGGGTGGAGTTGCTACAAAACCCTGGAAAGCAACCGAGGCAGAACGAGTTCTCATCGGTTCACCTGCGAATGCATCCACTTTTGAAGCAGCCGCTCTTGCAACAATCCATGATGCTAAACCACAGCAATACAACCACTTTAAAGTAGAACTGCTGCGGCGCACGCTAGTACAAGCATTTTTTAAGGTTACAGGAGGTGAGCAATGAATCCGGTAATTGGAAAAGCAGTCGATCGCGTAGACGGACGGCTAAAAGTGACCGGAGGCGCACATTACTGTGCCGAAATGCCAATTCCTAACCTGGTTCACGCAGTCTTAATTAACAGCACGATCGCCAACGGACGCATTGTGTCGATAGATACAAAAGCAGCCGAAGTTGCTCCCGGTGTACTGGCAATACTCACACACCGCAATGCGCCGCCAATTGCACCTGCAAGAGTTACATTAGATAGTGCCAGTCAAGGGGGAGGTGCGGGAGAGCAGTATATCCCGCTTCAAGATGACCAAATTCATTATAGTGGGCAACACATTGGGGTTGTGGTTGCAGAAACTTTGGAGCAGGCTGATCATGCCGCATCACTAGTAAAGGTTCGTTATGAAGAAGAACCACCTACGGTAACGATGCAAGAAGCGATGGAGCGTGCCTTTCCACCCGATAACGTTTGGGGAAAACCACCAGATATCGTCCAAGGTGATTCAGTAAAGGGACTGGCAGATGCCTTTGTTCGGATCGACCAGACTTACACCACCGCTATGCAGCACCACAACGCCATCGAACCTCATGGCACGATCGCAGTTTGGTCAGGTGATTTCCTGACCTTATACGAACCGACTACCTGGGTTTACGGCATTCGGAATGCAATAGCTGAGTGGCTGCAAATGCCGCGCGAAAAAATTCGCGTGATTCAGCAGTTTGTTGGCGGTTCCTTTGGCTACAAAGGCCCTGCCTGGACACATGTGGTACTTGCCGCGATCGCCGCTCGTCAGGTGAATCGCCCGGTCAAGCTGGTTCTGACTCGCCGACAGGAATTTGCAGGTGTCGGCTACCGTCCACTCATTCAACACCACATTCAGTTAGGTGCAACCGCCACAGGGCAACTGACAGCACTCACGCACCATGCGATCGCTCGCACTTCAACCTTTGATAATCGGGTCGTTGCACCAGTCGAACGCACCAGTCGCAAAATATACGCTTGCCCGAACGTTACCACTACTTACCGTCTCGCTCCCAGCAATCTCAGCGGCCCCTATACTATGCGTGGGCCTGGAGAAACACCAGGATTATTTGCGATCGAGTCGGCAATGGATGAATTGGCATACGCCTTACAAATCGATCCTATCGAATTACGCTTGCGTAATCACGCTGACGTTGACCCAGAAACGGGAGATCCTTGGTCTAGTAAGTCGCTCAAGGAGTGCTATCGGCAAGGTGCAGAGCGATTCGGTTGGCATCGGCGCAACCCACAACTCGGTTCCATGCGAAATGGCGATCGCCTCGTAGGTTGGGGAATGGCAACGATGGCTTATGATGCCCGCTTTTCTGGGACGACTGCCTCGGCTAAACTGTTTGCTGATGGCAATGTCTTAGTGCAGAGTAGTACCTGCGACCCAGGTACGGGTGTCTACACGGTCATGCAGCAAATTGCAGCAGATACCTTAGGGCTATCGGTGGCATCGATTCGCTTTGAGCTAGGCGATACCCAGATGCCCGAAGCTCCTGTTGCAGCCGGGTCTAAGACAACTGCTAGCGTTGGGTCTGCGGTATATGCTGCTACCACATCCCTACAGCGCAAACTGCTCAATCTGGCATTCAACAATCCAAACTCTCCTCTTTACGGGCATACCGAAGCTGAGGTGACGGTGGATAATGGGCGTTGCTACCTCAAGGATAATCCCACTCAGGCACAGACCTATGTAGAGATTTTGCAGCAGCACCAAATGGAATCGATTTCAGCACAGGAACAGGTTCAGCCTGATGAAGAAACCAAGAAATTTACTCACTACTCCTTCGGCGCACATTTTGCCGAAGTACAATTTCATCCAGGATTAGCCGAACTGCGAATCACTCGTTATGTCGGCGCATTTGCTGCTGGAAGGATCGTTAACCCCAAAACTGCCCACAGCCAGCTGATTGGCGGAATTATTTGGGGCATTGGTATGGCATTGATGGAACAGAGCATTGTCGATCCGCATTCGGGACGAGTTGTGAACTCGAATCTCGCTGAGTACCTGATTCCGGTGAATGCCGATATTCCCCCCATTGATGCCTTTTTTGTCGAGGAAGAAGCTTTGCATCTTAACCTGATTGGCACCAAGGGTATTGGCGAAATTGGCACGGTTGGAGCCGCAGCTGCGATCGCCAACGCGGTCTATCACGCTACAGGCAAACGGATTCGCGATCTGCCCATTACATTAGACAAGCTACTGTAACAAGGGTGCTTTCAAGACGACTTGGGGCGCATATAGCGGTTGGGGGAGGGGTAAGCGAAGAAAGTTTCTGGCATGAGATAATGAGTAATTATGCTCAAACATAAGATATAGTGACCGGAGTCTTATTAATAAAACAAAGCTTAGAAGAACTTTGCGTCTGCACCCCGATCGCACCGATCACAGCGATCAAAATATTCAGTTCATCCAAGAGCCACTAATCTATTTTGAGACTGAGTTTCTCAGTTAATTGTCAATTTATAAATATATGTAGGTGGTAATTATCCAACGCAGCATCTATCTATAGGAGAAGTTTATATTTATCTCCTTAGTTACGATCCAGTTTTTATGATTGATGATTTACCGTCCAAAAATGAGAGCATCTAGCGAATAAGCACCAGGGCCTAAAACTGCGATCGCAATTAGCATCACGCAGTACATCAAAGCTTTTTCCAAACTTGGCGGTTCACCTTTTCCTAAAGGGCCTTTGTACTGATCTTCACAGGCAATCGTTAACCAGGCATTTTGACAGACAGGCGATCGCTAACAAGGCAATTTAAATTAGACCAAACACATCTGAACGTCTGGACGTTTTAATTGCTGAATTAAATAATTAGAAAGTAAGTTGTAGCGCCAACAGCAAATATCTGTTCTGCCTGTCATTGAAGCAATCGCTTCTACCAACAGTGAAAGTTTTTTCCCGTCTATGTTCGCCAGTAAAGTAATTTTGCCTTCGGACTCACTCAAGCTACGGGTAGAAAATTGCTTAAATCCTCTGTTGGTAGATCGCTGTTCTGCTGGTTGTGTTCAGTGTCGGCCAAGAGTTGCGCTTTGCTTGACATGATCGCAAGGAGTGGTTAAAGCCAGGGGATCTGAGATTTCGCGTAGCGGTGCGATCGAAACACGCTATTGTGATGACCTGGCACATACAGACGGGCTGCCGCTTCGGGATATTCCCTAAAGTAAGGAATGATGTATTCCCACACGACTTTGCCATCCGGCGTGACCTCAAACAGCCGACCCGTTGCCGCCTCGGTAATATGCGTATTACCATTTAGCAGTCGCTGGGCTGACCCCATGTAGGGCGAAAAGAATGCAGTGCGTAGCTCGTCGGCATATTCCCACTCAATTGTCCCAGTAATAGGATTCACTTCAATGACGCGCGAGAATGGAGTCGCAATTCCAGGTCGAAAATTGCCGTTATCGAAAATCAAGATATTGCCATTGTCCAGTTCTATAGGCGTATGCTGTTGGGCAACCTGGTCAGGACCAATCTGCCAGACAATATTCCCTGTGCGTTTGTCTACAGCGAGCACACCCGATGTCGTTCGCAGGCTGATCAAGACCAACTCTCCTTGCGCCAACCAAAGCCCATTGATCAACGGCCAGTGATAGCGGTCGAAACCCGGATAGATAGGAAAATCTGCGGGGTTAAGGTGTTCCCAGACGCGCCAGAGCCAGACTAGTTCACCGGCTCGGTTCACCTGCTTGATCACATCTGCGTAAATCGTCCCATCCGGCAGATCATGAGCAGTACTGCCACCCACAATCTGTTTGGCAAAATCTAATGGCAACGGCTCAACTGTCGCATAGAGCAGATCGCCGTTGGGCAACCACTGTGCGTCGTGGTGATGGAAATAGTCGGTGTATTGCCACACTATTTGTCCATCAGGTGTCACCTCAAAGAAAGCGCCTCCATGCCAGAGTGCCCAAGCGGGGTAGAGGTTCGGTGAATCGGGGTGATTGCCGTTGTAGCCCAGATTGCCATTAGGTAGAAGCACAGCATCTCGTCCCGGACGATAGGGCAGTTGCCAGGTGTGGACGATGGTTCCCTCAATGTCAATCAGATAAACCTTGCCTGCGTCGGTTTGGGGCGCAAACAGCGTATAACCACCCGCAGAGCGGCTGTAATCGACTGCAATTAATCCTACTCCCCGTCGCCGCAGCGTCACTGGGTCAACATTAGCCGCCGTACCAGTTGCAATATCAGTCACGTTCCATCTCTTCAAAGGTGAATTTAGAGGTTGTTTCCACTGTCGCCAATGACGGTCACCGGAATAAATTAAACTACTATATTTTGATCAATTTATCGTATTTATATGTATACATTGTATGGCATTGTGGGAGGCGGCACAATTGTTGTCGAGTATCAAATTAAAAATTAAATCTGGTTGGGATCTGCCTGGCTTAAGGGTCGAGAAAATGCCTTGGGGTCTTGATGCAGCGCGTTTTGACATTGAACTAAACTTTTGGGAAACCCTGTAAGGTCTTGAGGGCTATTGCTGTTACAGTAGCGATTTATTTGATGGGGCAACTATTGCCCGTATGATGCAGCATTTCCAGAATTTGCTAGAAGCAATATGCTTACAGCACACTGGCGCGATCGCGGCAAATCCACAGCAGCTTTGATGAGGTAAATGATTATATGAAACTATCCCACTAATAAAAAAGTATGGTAATCTACTTCTCAACAAGG
>NZ_CAXTNE010000016.1:10577-54648 GCF_964245445.1 uncultured Nostoc sp. | reverse complement strand
GTCTCATTCGTGTCACTTATCTTTACTTTACCTTATTAAGCGACAAGTCTATTATGACTTCCCAACACTTTGACATCAAACCAATCGCCGGACGTATCGGTGCAAAAATCATTGGTGTTGACTTGAGCAGTAACCTCAGCAATGAAATCATCAGCGATATCCGTAAAGCTTTAGTTAAACACAAAGTCATCTTCTTCCGAGATCAAAACCTTGACGCTCAAGGACAAGTAGCCTTCGCCCGACGCTTTGGGGAAGTCACCACAGCCCATCCCACCGTTCCCTCATTGCCAGAAAACCCAGAAGTTCTTGATCTGAATTACGGCAAGACTGTGAGCCGCGCCAACACTTGGCACACCGATGTCACATTTGTAGATCGTCCCCCTCTTGGTTCTATTTTGCGGGCGCTTGTCATCCCACCGTCGGGAGGTGACACCATTTGGGCAAACTCCGTGACTGCTTACGAAGATTTACCAACTCACTTACGTAATCTTGCTGACCAACTCTGGGCAGTACACAGCAATGCTTATGATTATGCAGCAGCTACAATTGACTTGCCAAAAGAAGTTTTAGAGCATCGGGCTGTTTTCACCTCAACTTTATACGAAACCCTACATCCAGTTGTCCGCGTTCATCCTGAATCTGGTGAACGTGGGTTATTCATTGGTGGGTTCGTGCGCCGTCTACGTGGTTTATCACAGAATGAATCCGATGAAATCGTGAAATTGTTGCAAGCTTACATCACACGTCCTGAAAATACAGTCCGGTGGCGCTGGAAAGTTGGCGATGTGGCTTTTTGGGATAATCGCGCTACTCAACATTATGCGATCGCTGACTACGGTAATCAACCTCGCCACGTTCAACGAGTTACACTTGTGGGTGATATTCCTGTTGGTATTGATGGTAAGCAGAGTGAAGCTATTAAGGGAGATTCTTCTGCATATAACCGACGTGAACCCGCTTTAGTTTAGAACAGATCAATACCTTTTTTATCTTTGTATGGGCAGTCCGTACCCTGCGGGAAGCCGCTATGCGTCTACAAGTCCGCAAACCGGTCCCCACGGCTGCCCTTGCAAAATATTTATTGGCAGTATTATTTATTTTTTTGCCTTTTCAATAATGTACGATTTACCTACAGACTTATCGTAGTTCAAAATAATTATAGATTTGACCAATAGATTTAACTAAAGTTTATTGTGCCTGGAATAGGTCGTCCTAGCACCTAGTGACTGGAAAAGTTGGGATATTGCGAAGGTGCAAATTGAGCTTGTTGTAAATAATCTTGAGCCGCTAGTGGATAAGCTACGGCGTAATCCCTCTTTTGTCACTTTCGGCAGAGAATAATCTGTAACCCTTGCCCAGATAGGATTTTAACTGTAGAGCTTTCTTGGAAGGTTTCTATTAGCTTGCGAGCGCTAATCTTTCCACTAAATATAGGTTTCATCATTTAGCCCCAATTTTTATTTCCCCAGAGTGACAAAAGAGGGGTAATCCCAATTCTGTATGAAGATGCGCCAAACTATATGAGGAACGAACCGCAAAGGACACAAAGAAGAAAGAAAATTTGGCGCAACCTCACAAAGAAATGGTAGAACTGCGATCGCCTTTGCTTTTGAGTCTAGAATAAGCGATGCCTACGGCGGTAAACTACGCTCCCAGAACAAATGTATCTGCGATCGCTTGTTTTTGGTGAATCACAGTTTTTAATACTGTCGCCTCTTTGGTTTTTGATAGAAGTGCGATCGCTTCACCCAATAACTTTGTACCTTTAACAGCACGACTGATAGATATAGCGGGTTGAAGCGCACCACCACGCACAGACTGAGCTTGTCATACTGCATTACTGAATTGATGCAGTAAGTATAACTTGAAAGCGTGTATTGAAGGATTTTTACAACCAACATCAGAACTATTTACTGCGTTACTGCATTGATTACTGTATTAAAGTTTGTGGTTGATTGACTTTTTTGGTTGATTACTTTGTCCTGGTGTCACAGACTCGATTGCGAGATTAATGGTATTTTATTTTTGCACAAACTCCTTTATCCCAATCGCGATACAAGCTATGACACTCAATTTATATTTACTGCGACATGGAGAAACTACTTTTAGTCAAAGTGGTAATTTCTGCGGTGAAACTGATGCCCAGTTGACAACAGAGGGGATGCAGATGGCATCCGGTTTTGCCGATGTTTATCAAAGCTTGTTGTGGGAAGCTGTTTATGTTAGCCCGATGAAGCGCACAATTGCAACTGCCAAGCCATTTTGTGATGCTATCGGTATGGATATGCAGTTGCGTGACGGACTTAGAGAAGGTAGTTACGGCGAATGGGAAAGGAAGAGTAAATCGTTTGCCCAAGAGAATTACGCAGAAAACTATGTAAAATGGTTGACAGAACCCGCTTGGAATGCACCACTAGGTGGAGAAACTGCGGTAGATATTGCTAATCGTTCTATGCCTGTAATTGCTGAAATTCAAGAAAAACATCCCCAAGGTAATGTTTTAGTAGTTTCCCATAAAGCCACGATTCGGATTATGCTTTGCAGTTTACTGGGGATTGATTTGGGACGCTATCGCTATCGGGTGAATATTTTAGTCGCGTCGGTAAGTATGGTTAAATTTGACGTTAATGGCCCTTTGTTAGAAATATTAGGCGATCGCCATCATATACCCGATCATATTCGCTTTCGTCCGGGAACATAATGAACAGAATCGGTCACACCAATGTACTGAAAAACTTATCATTGCATATTCCCCCAGGATTTTAAGCTTTCCACCAAGGAAGTAGCGCAGCAGTTGGGTATTTTGCCCCAAGGGCCAGTAGCGCCGGAAGGGTTGCAGCAACTGCATATATCCAGATGTTCATAAATGCGATCCCTAGGCAGTGCGTAATCCCAAGATTGCCGAAAACCCTACTGATGGAGAGGCTATTGGAGTAATGAGTAGCATGTTGGTGGGAAAACTGGCGCGAAGATTTGGGAAGTGCGATGTCTGCTGTTTTCTACAGTCTTATAGATAACCCAAAATAACAGAAGCTTGTACCCTATAAATAGACTGTTGAGGCTGCTATTAAAGAAAGTACAATCACATGGCTGATTCTGATAAATTTCTGTACCATCGGAGCGTGCGCTCTATCGATATGCTCCAAGGTGTAATTACTTCTATCCTATTGCACTCAATTTTATTAATAGGGAGCAAATATTGGTACAGAGCTTTGATGCGTGAGCCGAAGCAAGAAATTACCCAAGAGATGCCAATCGAGGTAGTTGAAGTTCCTGCGAATAAAACAGACATACCTCCTCAAACCTCATTCCGGGCTACTAAAAATTCTATTGCCGGTGGTAAAGCTTTGCCAGAAAGACCTGTTTCTGTGGTGAAGTCAGCGAATCCCACAGAATATAAAGCCTATAATAAGCGTTCTTTTGACTTAACAGCCTCATCTCCACCAGAGGTATTCCAGACAGGACCGCAGCAGCAGAAAACAGAATCACGAAATATATCTCGTCAACAACCACAATTTAAATCTCGAAAAACGGTATCAGCATCTGCAAGAGAGGCACAAGTACCTAACTCTAAAAAAATTGCAGTAGCACCAATGACTACACCACTACCAGTTCCACTTCTTAAAACAGCGCCTAACCCAAAGCCAATACCTTCAGCACCTGCGATCGCAGTACAAGCCCCTAATTCTAAAAAAATTGCAGTAGCACGACTTCTTAAAACAGCGCCTTTGACAACACCTTTAGTACTCAACCCAAAGCAAACAGCGTCAGCACGTACAACCATAGTACAAGCCCCTAATTCTAAGAAAATTGCAGTAGCACCAATGACTACACCATTACCAGCAACACTGGGAAAAACAGCACTTGAAAGAGCTACGACATTACCAGTACCCAGCAACCCTAAGAAGTTAGGGCAATCGACAACTAGATTAAGTGCGCGAACACCGACCCAAGCTCAGTCATCTCTAAAAACAGGTGCAGCAAGTTTGTTGGGTGGTACTCTGGGTGTATCTAGTCAGAATTATCGTGGTGATGATCTGGCAGCCTTGCCTAATTCCAACCGCGATCGCCAAGCTACTTCTGGTATTGATGCCCGCAGTCAAGATATAGACCTCACCTCTTACTTAAACAAACTAAAGCAACGCGTTCGGCAGCAGTGGCTACCAGGAATGAGCCAGTCTAATCGGCGAACGGTGCTTAACTTCACTATTAACCGTTCTGGTCAAGTTAGCAATCTCAATATTGCACAAACCTCTGGGTTCAGTGTAACTGATGAAGTAGCACTCAATGCTATACAGCGAGCTGCACCTTTTGCACCTTTGCCCACAGAATATCCCAACAACCAGATTGATATCGAATTTACGTTTGACATCAATGTTTATGGCGAACTAAATTTATGGAGAGATGGCGGCTAATAGCAGGCAAACAGAGTGCTGGCTGGCGATATCAAAGCTTGTCAAGTGTAGTGCTGCTGTGGTCTTGTTGGCATGATGCAGCCGCCCTGCCTGCAACGCCAGCTTACCCGAACCGTATCGATGGGTACATAATTATATATATATATATGGCAATTTTTTTTGTAACGAATTTATGCAAAGCTGTAAAAGAAAAATGCTTTGTTAAACCTTATCTATGAAGATCCATAAAGTTTCTACTACTCCTTTAAGCGACCAAAAGCCTGGTACTTCTGGGCTGCGGAAAGCAGTTAAGGCTTTTCAGCAGCCCCACTACCTAGAAAATTTTATCCAATCTATCTTCGATTCTGTAGGCGACTTGCGTGGGCAAACCCTAGTCCTGGGTGGTGACGGGCGTTATTACAATCGCCAAGCCATTCAAATCATTTTAAAAATGGCTGCGGCCAATGGCATTGGGCGGATTAAAGTTGGTGAACAGGGAATTTTGTCTACTCCTGCAACTTCCGCTATTATTCGCAAGTACCAGGCTATTGGTGGCATCATCTTGTCTGCTAGCCATAATCCGGGCGGACCAAATGGTGACTTTGGTGTGAAATATAACATTAGCAACGGTGGCCCAGCCCCGGAAAAGGTGACAGAGGCTATCTACAATCGCAGTAAAGTAATTGATAGCTACCAAATTCTGGAAGCACCAGATGTAGACTTAGAAACTTTAGGTGAGTCACATTTGGGAGAGACGGTAGTTGAGGTGATTGACTCCGTACATGATTATCAAGAATTAATGGAATCCCTGTTTGATTTTGATCGCATTCGTGAACTATTAACAAGAGGAAATTTTCAGATCAGCATCGATGCCTTACACGCAGTGGCTGGTCCTTATGCCCATGCCATTTTTGAGCAACGTTTGGGCGCACCAGTGGGAACTGTGCGTAATGGTATACCCTTAGAAGACTTTGGCGGCGGACACCCTGACCCAAATCTGGTTTATGCCCATGAGTTGGTGGATATTTTATACGCAGAGGATGCGCCAGATTTTGGGGCAGCTTTTGATGGAGATGGCGATCGCAATATGATCTTAGGGCGTAAGTTCTTTGTCACCCCTAGCGATAGCCTCGCAGTGTTAGCCGCAAACGCCAAACTAGTCCCTGGTTATAGTGCGGGTTTAGCCGGGGTAGCGCGATCAATGCCTACTAGCCAAGCAGTAGATCGAGTTGCTGCTCAGATTGGGATTGAATCCTATGAAACACCCACTGGCTGGAAGTTTTTCGGCAATCTTTTAGACGCAAGGAAAGCTACTCTCTGCGGTGAAGAAAGTTTTGGTACTAGTTCTAACCATATCCGCGAAAAAGATGGGCTATGGGCTGTGCTGTTTTGGCTGAATATCCTAGCAGTCCGACAACAATCTGTTGAGCAGATTGTCCGGGAACATTGGCAGACTTATGGACGCAATTATTACTCTCGCCATGACTATGAAGAGATACAGACAGCACCAGCCAATACCTTAATAGAAAGACTGCGTTCTTTATTGCCAACTCTCAAAGGCAAGCAATTCGGTAACTATCAAGTTGAATACAGTGATGATTTTAGTTATACCGATCCTGTTGATGGTAGCGTTAGCGATCAACAAGGTGTTCGCATTGGCTTTACCGATGGTTCTCGAATTGTGGTGCGACTTTCTGGTACGGGTACTCAAGGTGCAACCCTAAGGGTTTATATAGAAAGCTACGAGCCAGATCCCAGCAAACATGACCTTGATCCACAAGAAGCACTTGCTTCTTTAATTACTATTGCCCAGGAGATAGCCCAGATCCGCGAACTTACAGGACGGGAACAGCCAACTGTAATCACCTAGCGCCGCAGGGCGGAAGTCAAAAGTCAAAAGTGAAAAGTTTTGTATATCAAGGCTTTTGCAAGTTTTAATATGGTAGCTTGATTTCCGCCGTGCTGTACTAGTACTTTGCTTGCGCTATGAGGTTTGTAGTAGGCACAAAGCGTATTGTTTTCTAAGCACTCTTTGTGATTACTACGAATTTATTTACCATTGCCATTAGTTGGTGAAGTCCAGATATTAACCCAAATTGCTAGTTATGCAAAAGTGCGATCACTGCGATCGCACAATTAATTGTTTACCGCTCTGGCAGGGTTACAAAGAGTTATTTGGAACGTTACAAGGAACTATGTTATTGTTAGACATTGAAACTGGTTCCACTTTGATAAAAAATCCTTTTTTCTAATAATTTGGAGTTTTTTTAGCTGCTCTGGATTACGAATTTCCCAACTTAAAGTCGTGCTGCAATGATTATCCAACAAAAGCAGATAGTCATTAAAAAGCTGTTAGCAAAATTTTCGCAGTAGGGGATATGCAGATAGGGAGATGAGTGGAAGGAGAAAAATACCAAAATTATTACCAATTGCAGATTGATTTCCGATTAAAACTGCGCCCAGGTAAAGTAGTTTCCCAAGACGGCTTAAACAATACAATAATAAATTTCACCCTTTGACTAAGCCGATGGTACAATGACAAAAGCCCATCAATTAAGTCAATCTATTTACAGATGTTATTAACCCGTCCCTAACTCCTGAATTTGAGAACTGAATTTTTACTAGAAGTTTCAAGTATTACTTGTTCATTTAGGTACTCCTATGAAAAAATTGATTAAAGGTTTGCGCGAGTTTAAAAGTAGTTATTTTTCCGCTAATGAAGAACTGTTTGAACAACTTTCTCATGGTCAAAAGCCCAGAGTACTATTTATTACTTGTTCAGATTCGCGTATCGATCCAAACCTGATTACACAAGCTGGGTTAGGCGAATTATTTGTTATCCGCAATGCAGGTAATATTATTCCACCATTTGGTGCGACTAATGGCGGTGAGGGGGCAACAATTGAATATGCTATTCAAGCATTAGATATTCAACAAATTATTGTCTGTGGTCACTCACATTGTGGTGCTATGAAAGGGTTAATGAAGTTAGACAGCTTGCGGGTAGAAATGCCTCTTGTACATGACTGGCTTAAGTATGCAGAGGCAACGCGACGACTGGTAAAAGACAATTATAGCCACTACGAAGGGGAAGAACTCTTAGAAATAATTATTGCTGAGAATGTGCTTACCCAAATCGAAAATTTACGGACTTATCCAGTGATTCACTCTAAGCTTCACCAAGGGCAACTCAATATTTATGCTTGGATTTATCAAATCGAGACAGGAGAAATTTTGGCATACGATCCACAAAAGCACGCCTATGTCTTGCCTCAAAATCAGCTTCCTCCATCGGAGATAGATGAGACATTACTTAGCCCATCTTTAAATAGCAATGTGGAAATACATTTTACTAAAACTCAACAACGGGAATTTCAATCGTCCCCGGAACTCCCTATTTCCGCACATGAATGGTTTCCAATGACAGTGCTTTCTCCAGAGCAAATGGAGCGAATTTATCGAGGCTCGACAAAAAAGTAAAACGGCAACAAGCAGTCAGTAATGGGCATTGCAGGAATAGCTGCCGGGCAAAAGCGCGTAGTACTGTCGCTACTTTGTGCCGCATGGATGCCAATTCTACTGCTTTGTTTATGCAAGAATTTTATCGTTAAAAAACTTTCTGGTTTGGGCCTTACCGCCGTAATAATTTTAAAATTTTATACTTATGATATTGAAATAAGTTCATTGTGTTAACAAAATACTTTGCATCATGAATAAACCTTAAAATAATGTTCTTCACATATGCTTAGGAACAAAATTTTAAGACTAGATACTATATAGTTTGTTATATATGTAGCCTTTTTACCAAGCAAAGGCATCGCTTTCATTTCGGAAAATCAATCAAACGATTAATGAATGATTAATCCAGATTCTTTCTAACACATTAATTAGACTTTTTGTCAAAGTTAATTTAAATATGCTTACTCCAAGTGTTAACCATACCCTGATCAACCGCCTTTTTGACACGCGCAATGTCTACGAAAAACCGCTCAAAGCGCGTCTACGCATCTAGTACATTACCTGAATCCTTCTTGACCCATTGCTGAGAGTTTAAATCTATAGAATTTTTATCAATAAGTAATAATACTTAAAGTGAGGGGCTAAATCGGGGTATTCAACAAAATTTTTGGGCTAGCGATATCTATCGCTCAAAGGGAGATGCTAACGCGCTAAGGCAGAAGAAGTTATCCGCTCAATTGACGCCAGAAGGTTTGCCCAAGCTTGGTCTGGAATTTTAGCGGCGATTAGTACACCCGCCCAACCCCCCAAACTCTGAGGAAAGTCTCCAGGATGTCCCATCGGCAAATCACGTCAACGTAGTATTCGCTATCCTGTTGTTAAAAAAGGCATTATTAGATATTAGACGATATAAACAAGCCTCAAAATCAGCTTAAGTCTTTGATTTCTAACTATGTACATTTTGAGAGCCTTAACTCAGCACTGCTAGGTCGTTTTGTCCTTTCTTACGTCTAAACACCAATCACTAATTCAGCGATAAATTAACTATTTCGCTGTCAGTTCCCCAATATATAAAACTCCTATTTTATTTGTGAAAAAACTCTTTACAACTAGAAAAGGCTGACTCCCTACTTTCTTAAACAGTACAAGACTATAACAATAAACGAATTGAGCTAATGAAGTAGCTTGAACTTGTAAATATAGTTACGTAATATTACTGATTGACACTCCGTATTTACGGTGATGATAATATGATGTTGTTTGTAATACATAATTTATAAAGTCTGTAAATAAAACACACAATTTATCTACAAATTCAGAAATTGACTACTGGAACCGTCTTCATTCTGGCAAGATGCGTTTGCCTTCCTATTTCGTGGAATTAGAGTTTGCAAACGAGCATGTTACTAAACTTTATAACAAGTATACAGTATGTAATAAATTTTCTTGAAAAAGTTGATGGCAGATCAAGAAGAAGTCTGTCAGTATTGACTTCCTTAGATCGGTGATGGAGTCTTTAATAAGGATATTGCTGAAGCAAAAGTCCTCTCATTTAATATCTGGAGATATTGCCAAATAGATTCATGTCAAAGAGTAACTTTTAAGGAGTAACCAATGAGCCTAAGTCAGACAATTGTAAATGTCGATTCTGAGACTGTCTCTAAAACGTTGTATGATGTTGTCATCGTAGGAACGGGGGTCGCTGGAGCCATTGTTGCCAAAGAATTGAGTCAACAGGGCAAGAGGGTTTTAATCCTGGAAGCTACAGTAGAAAAGGATTTCACCCTTGCAGGCTTTCAAAGTTACGTCGAGACTTTCTACAAAGCGGTGGAGAAAAATCCCAACTCTCCGTATCCTGCTAACTCCAATGTTCAAAGCCCCACTGATTACAAAGACTATTTTATAGAGCTAGGCCCCATGCCCCTTTCGGGTTCCTATATACGGGTTCTGGGCGGGACAACGATGCACTGGGAAGCAAAAACCCCACGGATGTTACCGGAAGATTTTAAGTTATTGACTCACTACGGTCAAGGTCTTGACTGGCCGATTGAGTATAAAGACCTTGAGCCGTACTACCGCAAAGCCGAGTACGAAATGGGGGTTTGTGGGGACGTAGATGAGCAAAAACAACTAGGCATCGAATTTCCAGATGACTATGTTTTCCCGATGGAAAAGCTTCCCCCCTCTTACTTAGATCAAAAAGTTATTGAGAAAGTTGCTGGGACTACAGTTGAACTGTATGGCAAGACCCATACATTAAGCTTCTCTACTTTTCCTCAAGCTCGCAATGGAGTACCTAATCCTAAATACGATGCTGGTAACCGTTTCGTTCCCGACGGAGTAACCACTGTCCCTCCTGTTCAGTTTGGGGAACGTTGCCAAGGAAACGCTAACTGTGTTCCTATCTGTCCGGTTCAAGCGAAATATGATGCTCGCAGAACTTTAGGTAAAGCCTTTGCAACTGGTCGGGTTCATGTACTCTACCAAGCGGTGGCTTATCGGGTAGAATATAACCGCGAAAATGGTCACGTCAGTGCCATTCACTATAAGCGTTATGAGAATCCCAATTCTAATGAGTACACTACAGGAACCGCTAGGGGAACATTATTTGTCTTAGCGACTAATGCGGTGGAAAACGCTCGCCTATTGCTCGGCTCTGAGTTGCCTAACACCAGTGGAATGATTGGGCGGCATTTAATGGATCACCCTTTCACGTTAGCTTGGGCTTTGATGCCTGAAGTGACTGGCACTATGCGAGGGCCTCTTGTGACATCAGGAATTGGAACATTTCGTAGAGGCGATTTTCGTAATTTACAATCCGCCTTCGCGGTAGATATTCACAATGATGGTTGGGGATGGGCAACCGGATCGCCCAAGGGTGAAGTGGAAGATGCGATCGACAACAAAAACAAATATGGCCAAGAACTGCGTCAGACATTGATTAGTCGAATTTCACGACAACTGCTGCTGGCTTTCATGTGTGAATTACTCCCCGAGTACGGGAACCGAGTAACCATCGATCCGAGGTACAAGGATAAACTGGATAATTATCGTCCCGTCATTAACTTCAACCTACCCGACTACAGTCGCAGAACCCTTGCTTATACCAGAAAAGTTTCTCGTGTAATCTTCGAGCGTTTAGGAGCCGACGATCATACCAACTACGATCCTAAAGACCCCGCTTATTTTGAGTTTGAGGGTCAAGGTTACGTATACAAAGGCGGAAACCACTTTTCGGGAACTCATATCATGGGAACGGCAGCATCCAATTCAGTTGTTGATAGTCATCTGCGTTCTTGGGATCATCAAAATCTTTACCTAGTCGGCGCAGGAAGTATGCCAACCATTGGTAGTTCAAATACAACATTGACCGTTGCCGCGCTGAGTTTTAGAGCTGCCGAGCAGATGCTTAAAGAATTAAATTCTTATAATTTGCAAACCAGTAATTTGCAAGCCATCTAGAGCATGTCATCAATTAAGATTACGCTCCATCAGAGAAAGGCTTTGGGCGCGGTTTTAATCCAAAGCTTTATTAGGGCTGAATTTCAGCCCTAAATAGGGTTCTACAGCTATTTGACGTACCCCTTACACAGTCGAAAAAATATTGCGAGTAGACATTATGACTACAGTCTCCGATAGCTTAAAGTTGATTACAACGGTCGATCAATTAAAGTACTATCTCATACAGGCAATGAAGATAGAACATGCAACCATTCCCCCTTACATGACAGCGCTTTACTCGATTAAACCCGGAACGAATTTAGAAGCTTTCCATATTATCCGGGCGGTTGCTGTAGAAGAAATGCTACACCTAACTCTCGTGGCTAATGTTTATAATGCGGTGGGAGGAACGTTTGATTCAGGAGTCCTGACGACATCTGATTTTGTTCCAAGATATCCTAGCTATCTACCTACAGGCTCTACAGATTTTAAAGTAGGTTTAAGCAAGTTTTCCGAAGAGACGATAAAGACCTTTCGTCAAATTGAACGGTCTCAACACGTTCCAGAAAGTCAAGCATTAGTTGCATCTCGAAGCTTAGAAGAATATTTGTTGGAAGTTATAAGCTTCGATCCGACCAAGGCTTTCTACAGCATTGGCTTATTTTATGCAGAGATAATTCGTGGTCTAAATGCGCTCTATAAAGATAATCCCAATCTATTTTGTGGCGATTTTAAGCGACAAATTACCCCCGAATACTACTACAACGGTGGTGGAGACATCATCCCAGTGACCGATCTGCGTTCAGCCATACGAGCCTTAAAAGTGATTCAAGATCAGGGTGAGGGGTCAAGAAGCGAAACGATCTATGATGCAGAGCGAGAACTAGCCCATGACTATCGTTTTCAGCAAATATTATTAAAGCAATATTATGTAATTGACAAGGACGATCCTACAAAATCCGATCTGCCTGATAAGCCTACAGGTAAACACTTTACCGTAGATTGGGACGGAGTTTATCCGATTCAGGATAATCCCAAACTGAGTGATTATCCAGAAGGATCGGAAGTGCGTACAGCAGCCTTAGAGTTTCACTCTGCCTATAGTGACTTCTTAGCCAAGATTCAATACGCTTTTGACGGACATCCCGAGCATTTGATTCCCGCAGTTGGGGGAATGTTCCGCCTCAAAGAACAGGCTAATAGTTTAATGCGTAACCCCATTCCAGGCAAACCAGGGGTTAATGCAGCTCCTCTTTTTCGGTTGGACTAGCCTTAGCTAACTTTGACTTGGGGATCTAAACTTTTGTAGAGGTAAATAACTATGGATATTAATGCACCTGAGTTTTTGGACTATTTCCTCAATCTCTCAGTGGTTCTTACAGGTTTTTCTAAGTTTCACTTGCAGGGAACAGGTCTGGCTACTCTTTATTTTGAAACCATTCGGGACATCATTGGTGGAGAGCTGTTTGCAGAACTATTAACAAGTTTTCATCAGTTGGAGCTTGAAAAACAAGAAAACAACCACGAATCAATCACGCAGATTTTGGCATCTGAGAAATTTGGCCCCATCGCCCGCAATATCATCAAGGTTTGGTATATAGCCACTTGGTATGCACTGCCACAATCCTGGCGGGATGTTTACGGAACCAAAGAGAAAGATGGAACCTTTATTATCAGTCCACAAGCCTATCCAGAAGGACTTTTATGGTCTGCAATTGGTGTTAACCCACCTGGCGCGAAAGGCCAGGGATACGGGACTTGGAGCGAACCCCCTTTAGTCAGCTTGGCTAAAAGCTAACATCTCTTCTGGGTATCACCTCACTCAACCACTAAAATGAGACTCATCTTTGAGCCTGACAAAATAGCAACAATTCCTAGTTTTAAAACCAAACATGAGTATTACATCTTGGTTTCGTAGACTCTCTACTATTGCCTTCTTAATTTTCCTTAGCTTGGCCATCTTTACTTTGCCCGCTAACGCTTTCGTTACGACAGATTACCAAAAGTTGCTTGTTACAAACGCCTGTGTTAATTGCGATCTATCGAAAGCCGATTTATCAGGTAAAGATTTATATGGCAGCGCGCTCGATGGAGCTAATCTATCAGAAGCCAATCTCTCTGGCTCCCTACTCAATGACGCAAAACTCAAAGGAGCTAATCTAAAAAAAGCCAATTTATCGGGAGCCATACTCATGGGGGTAACCTTGTCAGATGCCGATCTAACGGAGGCTAATCTTTCTCAGGCAGATTTATATAATGCCCTTCTGAGTAAAACAAAGTTGTTAAATGCGGATTTAACGGGTGCAGATCTAACAGAAGCCATTATCTCTGATGCAGATTTATCTAATGCTGTGGGGAAAAATGCCAAGCTAAAGGCAGCAATTCTCTCTCGAGCTATTCTATCAGGAGCGGATTTGTCCAATACCTTCATGAGAAATACAAGGTTATCAGCAGCCAAGCTTAATGGAACTAAGCTATCTGGGGCAGACCTGTCTAATTCTGTAATGCCTGACGGGACTACTTATAATGGAGATGTCACTAAGTTTGGTGCTTTGCAGTGAGACCTAAGTCCTGCTTCAGTGTGATTTGAAAAGCTGAAAATTCAAAAAAATGTAGGGTGGGTTAGTACAATTTCATAACCCACCATTCGCGAACATTGCTGTAAAGCATTGACAAAACTTCCTTTCGGGATAAGCCATATTTGAGGAAATTTGACTCAAAAAAACGAATTCTCATCATCCCAAACAGAATCTTGAGAAGGAATTCAAAATAGAGAAGGCAGTATAAAGGAAAAGAGCATGGCGATCGCCAAAATTATTCTGCAACTTTTTCTACAATAAACTTTTGTTAATCCTCAGCATTGCTAGACAAAAATTCTCCCAATTTATTCATCTTTTTGAGCCAATGCAATTATTCATGTCTATATGGTTAATAAATATATCTTTTATCTTTGATTTCTGAAAACTTGAGACCAAATCTATAATCTAAATTCCAATTAAAGATATATTTTGACTGTGCAATAAGTTTAGTTAAGAAATACTACTATTTCAGCTAGACCTATTCCTTTTTAGTAAATACTTAAATATTGAAAAATAGTAATCAGTTTCATAACGATCCTGAAAAGTTTCTTAAGCTATTAACTGATTATGAAAGGATCAATTAAAGTGATTTTAAATATTAGAAGATTTTAGTACTTTCAGCAGTAGCAGTTAAATGTGCTAATGAGGTTTTTTCTGAAATTAAGAGCTAGTTAATACTTTCCTTCACTTTAACGAGCGATAATTAGCCTTTATCTTTTTTAGCTGATTACTGCTTCTTGAAAGCACACTATTAACTAACCTGGCAAAACTCGAACAAACTTACATATATTTGGGATAACCAAACTATGTTGAAACAACAAAGTAAGCATAAGATGAATAACTCTACAGGTTGTAACCAATTCAAATCTATTGGTCGCTTATTGGTTGTGTTAGTGGCATTGGTATTTTTCGGGATCACTTACTTGAATTCTCCCGCCACTGCCGCTACAAATAGCGACAAAAACTCATATTTAGTCTCTCTGGTTCCGCCTTCAAAGACAACACCTATATTCGATCCAGGAAAAGTTTATTTGGGCATTACGCCCACGGGTTGGAGCAATGGTGACGATCCTAGTATTGATCTCTATCCTCGTATCCCTTATCAGCAGATTCTGAGTGAAATAGCACTATCTGGCTTCAAAGGCTCGCAAACCTCAGGTAAGTATCCGGAAGATATCGGAGTTTTGAAAAGAGAGTTAAAACTTCGTAACTTGACTATTTCTGAACCTTGGGTGGGGACTGAGTTCACTGTAGGAAAGACGGATGAAACCTGGGCTGAATTCAAGAAACAGGTGCAATTTATGCAACAAATTGGTGGCAGCAAAAGTATTGTGGTAGCCGAATTGGGTAACGCAGTTCATCAACAGCCAGTTGCACCTTTGCCTAACAGACCAAAGTTTACTGACGAGCAATGGAATGCTCTAACTCAAGGGTTGAATCAACTTGGTAAAAAAGCAAAGGAGCAAGGTATGCAGATATCGTACCATCCCCATATTGGTACAGGAGTAGAAAACTTGGCTGATATAGATCGCTTGATGGCAAATACCAATCCCGAATATGTTAATTTGCTGCTCGATACTGGTCATTTATACTACGCAGGAGTCGATCCTCTGGAAGTAACAAGGAAATATGCCGATCGCATCAAGCACGTTCACCTAAAAAACATTCGTCAGCCTATTTTAGATGAGTCCATCAAAAAAGGTTGGAGCTTTTTAGGTTCGATCAAAAAAGGTGTGTTTACTGTTCCAGGAGACACCAAAGAAGGTGCAATTGAATTTGAACCAATTTTAAATGAGCTTGCTAATGCCAACTATCAAGGATGGCTCATAGTGGAAGCAGAACAAGATCCTAACAAAACAAATCCTTTGAAAAACGCGCTAATAGCTCGTAGTTATCTACGTGATGTGACTGGTTTATAAGCTATTTCAGCAACTATCAGTAGTCAATTCAAAATTCAAAAGACAAAGATTATGAATTTTGAATTGATCTACCACATCCTTAGGGCTTTTATAGTTATTTCATCAGCAAATTCGTTTTGCAGTGTCATATTCTCTATAGCGAAGATCGAAATATGATGGAATTTGCCCAATTGTTAGATGCAAATAAAATAATTAAACATTATTTCAACGGAGAATAGGAATGAAATCGAGTGATAAAGAAAAGATCAAAAGTGTCTTTGAAAAAGTATATGCCGCTAATGTTAAATCTGAAGATTTGTGTGGTTACGGCGAGATGTATACAGAAGATGCTCTTTGGATGGCGCCGAATGTCGCTGATCGCGTTGGGATTAATGACATTGTTGAAGGCTTTAGCGAACAGATTGCTAGCAACAAGATCGATCCAATTTTCACTGCTGAAGAAATCGAAGTCATTGGCGATTTTGGTTATGTCCTAGGAATTTCTTTTGCCACAATTTACCCAAAAGATGGTAGCCCATCAAAACTGGTTAAATTTCGGGCATTATGGTTAATGAAAAAACAGGATAATAACTGGAAAATTAGTCGTCAAATTTGGAATAATAAACCCTTGTAATACTACGATTTCTCAAGCTTTGGAGAATTGTAAAATGAACAAATGCAAAAAGGGCAAAGAAGAATATCGCGAGATTATTGACTATTATTTCCGCTCCTTTGGAACAGGTGATTTTTTAAAGGTACAGTTTTCTTCTGAAATTCAATTTCTTAGCCCGATTAGTGAAAGGACTATCAATGGGCGTGAAGAAGTTGTGCGTTTTGTTAGCAGTGTTGCAACTCGTGTTGCTGAGGTGAACGTACTATCTGTTACTATTCAATATCCGAGAGCAAGCGGTGTATGGCAGATGAAGACAACAAAAGGAACTCTATATACTCTGCACAATTTCTTCCGTCTTGATGAAGAAGGGATTGTGTATATATGGCCTATGTTCGATCCCAAAGCTATCATAGATAATCCTGAAGGTTTGCTTCAGTGGCTTACAGGCAACGGATACTAATTTTACGAGAGTTAATAGGTAGCAAAATTGGTTTAACTCATCAATTTAAAGTTCATAATTTTTGGATTTAACCAGCAATAAACGCAAATTTTAACATGAGCAACTCATCATCTTTGCCTGATATTTACCTGAGCTTCTTCCTGTTTACCGTCAATTTGAATCCTGGTGATTCAGAATATCGGCAAACAATTCTAACGCATATAAAAGAGCTTCAAAAGTTTGGTTACACTGGCTTTGAATTTCCTATTGCGCCTAACGAAGATAAAAATTACGAAAAACACATTGAAGATTATGCTAGTTTGCGATATAGTCTGGACTCAGAAGGGTTAGAAGATGTAAAAATTGCTACTAATGTCGGGGCTACCCGTACCCTCGATCTAAGTTCTCCCTACTATGAACAAAGACAAGCAGCACTAGAGTACCTCAAGTCAAGGATTGACATAACAGCTGCACTGAGGGGTGAAATTATGATGGGGCCGATTGTCATCCCTTATGGTGTATTTCCAACTACTGACTTTAATGTTCCAATATGGAGCGATCAACTTCAGGAGCATTTAGCAATTCGCTATCGCAATGCTCAGACAATATTTGATGAGTTAGGTCAATACGCAGAGCAACAAAATGTTAAATTAGCAATTGAACCAATTACTCATTGGGAAACCCCTGGCCCTAACAAATTATCGCAATTAATTGATTTTTTGGATGGAGTTGATAGTAAACAAGTAGGAGTAGTGATTGATAGCGCTCACGAAACTCTTGATGGTGATGGGCCTGAGATATTCAAAGCACAAGTGGCATATCTTGCGGAACAAGAAAGACTTCATTACGTACAAGTCTCTCCTCCCGATCGCGGGGCACTTCATACAAGTTGGATTCCTTGGCAATCATTTTTAGAACCAATCTTACAAGTCTATGATGGCCCGATCGCGGTGGAGATTTTCAATGCCATTCCTGCTTTTATTAACTCACTTCGTTTGACTCGGCGTAAGTTTTGGATTCCTGGAGAAGATCCTGAAAATAAATATCCAAGTGCCTATGATATTGCCAACGAAGCCATCAAAGTTACTCAAATAGAATTGGATAAAATCAAGTATTCATGTTAATTAGTTATCCTAAATTACTTAGATATTTCTGTCTAAATTCTCGAAGAGATTTATCTTGATTGAGCAATCGTCAAATATTTAGATACTGATTTTGATCGCTTGTGAATCCGATTGTTTATTTTCTCCTTGCCATCATAGGGAATATAAGGGGTTAAATAGTAAATAAAATATTTTTCATTTAAATATCATTTGACCTCTTCTTCTATCTTGGGCAATTAATTTTGCATAGGTACTTAAGATTTCTCGATTATTATGCTATTTAATAAAAATCGGATGGTCTCAGTTTTTCTGGCTTTTATTCTGGCTGTAGCTATTACTATCTGTGGCTGGGAACAGGCGATCGCCCAGCCAATAGCCGATTTAAAAGAAGAAATGGGTGCATGGGAAACCATCCCTATGCCTCCTAAAGAAAATTTGATGCAATCTGTCCATACTTTACTTCTTCCCAATGGCAAGGTGTTGAGCGTCAGTGGTAGTAGTTTTCGCAACACTGTAGTTATTAAAAATGCAGAACCCAATCCCAGTTTTATAGAAGGAGTGAATGTCACAGATTATGATGTCATCAACAATACTGCCCTTTTAGATCCTGAAACTGGAAAATTTGAACGCATTGCTTCGCCACCAGTCCAGCAATATGGAGAAATCAACGATTTATTTTGTTCCGGTCATTTGCAACTAGCTGATGGTAATGTTCTTTTTGTCGGTGGTACTGGACGATACTATCCTGGAGGAGCTTTTACAGGCTCTAGACAGGTCAACCTTTATAATTGGAAAACAGGTAAGTGGTCTGCTGCCGGACAACTCAAAGAAGGACGTTGGTATCCCAGTTTAATTTCACTAGCTGATGGGAAAATAGTTATTTTTTCCGGTCTAAAATACGAGTCTCCCAATCAAGTTAATCCAAGTCTAGAAATTTACGATCCTAAAACCCAAAAACTCCACTATATTGACCTAACAACCGTAGAGAACAGTCCCTTCAACACCAAACTCACAGATGTTGGTGCCTACGATACTATAGACCTGTATCCTCGCGTTTTCCCAACAGCTGATGGCAAACTTTTGATAACTGGAGATGACGCTGGAATTGGTGGGGTTTTGGTCACACAGTCCAGCAAAAAAAGCTATTTAATGTCTATCCATGAGGGCGCAGAGGAGAAATTATCCGTCAGTTTTGAAGTAGTAGCCGACCGGGGAGAGCCGTCTAAAGCTTATGGAACTGCCGTACAAGTTCCTAATTCTGAAGATGTTTTATTACTCGGAGGTATCATCGGCACCAACGACATCAACTATGGCCGAGGAGGTAATACAGCAGGTTTTCCAAACTGGTCAAGGGTTTCTACTAGCCTACAGCATTGGACATCCTCCCGTAAGAGTGGAGAAAAGAATGGCAAGTGGGAAATTGTCAATAATTTTCTTGATAAGCCAAGAGCTAACCTCCAAACAGTGATTCTGCCCAATCAGGAACTGTTGGTAGTCAATGGCGGTGAATATCCAGAATACAAGCCAGTTTATGAACCTTTGCTAATGACTCCCGATTCCAGGGCTATAGGGGGTTACATTACCAAATCGATGAATCCTGCTAAATTACCCAGGCTTTATCATAATGGGGCAATTTTGTTACCGGATGCTCGTGTTTTGATTATTGGAGGAAATGCCAATCGAACAGCACGGGAAAAAGATGGCACACTTCACGTTAATATCCAGCGAGATCCCCTGAAATATTATTATAAGTTTCCCAAACTGACAGACAAATCAGGTGAGAAGGAAAAGGAATTCAATCTTGAAGAATATTACCAATCTCCTCAAAGTTATTTTATTAAGGAAGACCTTGATAAAGGAGACAAACAACCCTTCGTCCCTTCTGAAATTTGGCAGGCAGAGATATTCAGTCCCCCCTATTTGTTTAAGCCGGGTGCTCGTCCTGAAATATTTAAAGCTCCTGAAAGCCTCAACTATGGAAAATCTAGTAGCATCTCAGTCAAGGATGCCACAAAAACAGGTTCTGTGGTTCTGGTTAAGTTGGGTTCAGTTACTCATTCTTTCGATTATGGGCAACGATTAGCAGATTTGCCTGTCGAAAATGTTGCTTTAGGAAGTGAGTCTGCCATCAAATTTAGAGTACCGAAAAATGCTAATCTTTACCCACCAGGTTACTACATGATGTTCTACCTCAATGAATTAGGTAAGCCTTCCCACGCCAAGATGGTAAAGCTTGAAGTTTAAGGAGGCTCAATCAAATATCAAAAAGAAGGTTTTTTACTATGAGAAAATCCATTTTGTAACTACTTCCAGGAAATCACATTCTCTTAACCATTGGCGAAATCAATAAAATTTTACTATGGAAAATTTACGCGATCGCCTAGAGGTCGTAGCAGAATTACCGATTGCCCCCGGTAACATCACTGTCACACCAGAAGGTCGAATTATTCTTAGCCTTCACCAGTTTTATAACCCTGAAATCAAAGTAGCGGAACTTACCAAAGACGATCTAGTACTATTTCCTAAGTCATCAAAAGTAAAAAATATTACTTTTGATACCGTGCTAGGAATTAAGTCCGATGCCAATGGAACTGTTTGGATGTTAGACAACGGCAATCAAAGTAAGTCAGTTCCCAAACTGGTGGCATGGGACACTCATAAAAATGAACTGGCACGAGTGATTTATCTACCACCGCCTATAACACTAGATAGTTCCTTTGTTAATGATTTGGCAGTGGATTTGACCCGTAATGTTGTGTATATTTCCGATCCAGCAGAAGGAAATAAGGCGGCTTTGATTAGGGTCGATTTGAAAACAGGGTTAGCTTGTCGCATTTTACAAGGACACCAAAGCGTAGTGCCAGACGACATTGATTTGGTGGTTGACGGGATACCAGTGCAGATTAAGCAGCCTAATGGGACTTTAATTCGTCCTCACTTGGGTGTGAATGGGATTGTCTTAGATACATGCAATGAATGGCTATATTTATGTCCGATGCATGGTACTAGTATGTACCGCGTGCAGAGTGCAGACTTGAGCAATCCTGATTTGAGTGAAGCTGAATTGGGCAGCAAAATTGAACGATACAGCCAAAAACCAATTTGTGATGGCATTACCATTGACCAAGAAAACAATATCTACTTGGGAGACTTAGCAAATAACGCGATTGGAGTGATTACACCAGATCGCTGCTACCAAATTCTAGTTACTGACGAGAAGTTGTCTTGGACAGATTCACTGACCTTGGGTTCAGATGGCTATATATATTTAGATTGCAATCAATTACACCGTTCTGCTCCTCTCAATGCAGGAGAAAATACTTCTATGCCACCCTATTATATTTTTCGTTTGAAACCTTCGACTTTAATAGTTGCGTAGTGTTAAACCAAATGTTTTACTAACACTATCTAAAATACTTGATTTTAATCTGCAACGGTTCAATTGTAACTTTACAACAAGAGTTAAGCAATGGCACTAACAGAAGAAGATTTAAAAACCATACCAGAAGATGGCATCGATCCAGAAAATCCTGGTAAATACCAGACTTTGCTAAATGATTTACAGGGAAACATTCTGAATGGGCATGGACGAGATCATATCGTACATCTGTTTTTACAATTTAAATCTGGTCAAGTAAATGCAGTCAAACGATGGATTCAAAACTTTGCCCAGAAATATGTCAAATCTGCGGAGCAGCAGTCAAATGAAGCACGCGAGTACCGAACTAAAAAGATATCAGGTGGTATATTTGCTAGTTTATATTTATCTTGTCAAGGTTATGAATATTTGCAAATAAATCCGTGGAAAATACCTGGAGATCAACCATTTCGATTAGGTATGCAGAATGTTGATATCAAGAACTCATTAAACGATCCAGCACCGATAGATTGGGAAGCAGGATTTCAACAGAAATCAGATGCTTTGCTACTTCTAGCAGATGATAACTTGACAGACTTATCCAAAGCAATTAACGATATCTGTTCAGAATTGTCTCAGCTGTCCAAAATACTTCATAGAGAAGATGGTTTTATCCTCAGAAATGCTCAAAAACAAATTATAGAACACTTCGGTTATGTCGATGGTGTTAGTCAACCTTTATTTCTGAAACGAAATATTGCCAGCGCCAAAGCTAATAACTCTGATTTTAGCAAATGGGACCCTCGCGCTCCGCTAAATGCGATCTTGGTTAAAGATCCTAATGGTAAGACTGAAGATAGTTATGGCAGTTACTTAGTTTGTCGCAAACTTGAACAAAATGTCCAAAAATTCCGTGAAGAGGTACGGAATTTGGCTAAACAATTAGGTATTAATGAAACTTTAGCCGGAGCTTTGGTTGTGGGACGGTTTGAAGATGGAACTCCAGTAACCCTCTCAGATTTACCGAGTCAAAGCGCGACATCGACCAATTACAATTACTTTAATAACTTTAATTACGACTTGGATACGGAGGCAACAAGGTGTCCGTTCCACACCCATATCCGCAAAGTTAATCCCAGAGGCGATACAGGTAGAGTAGAGTCTTCCCCAGGTTTTGACGAGGCTTTCAAGGTGGAGAGAAGGCATCGGATTGCTCGTCGTTCTGTCAGTTTTGGAGAGCAAGATTGCAGTCAAGAGCCGACAACAGGCTCAGGATTGCTGTTTCTTTGTTTTCAAGCAGATATTGAAAATCAGTTTAATTTTATACAATCTAGATGGGCAAATCCTAAGCATTTTGTTCAAGTCAATGCTGGCCCAGATCCGCTAATTGGTCAACCAGAGGGAATTCAGAAATGGCCGAAAGAATGGGGCGGATCAAAAACTGAAGAATATGGGTTTAAACTGCCGGTAAAAATGAAGGGGGGGGAATATTTTTTTGCACCTAGCCTGAGTTTTTTAAAAAATTTGGCAAGAACTGAATCGTAGCTTATAAATGAGTTTAGTTAAACTCGTTTTGTTGATTGATAAGGCGGTATAGCAATCCTATTTGAGTTATCAAATTAGTCATGAAGACAGGCAATAGGCAACAGATTTTTTCCGAATGATTTAGGATTGCTATATATTCAAAAACTTTTACCAACTATAGCAGTCCTATTTGATTCGTGAAAAATATAAAATTTGAAAACGTAGACGCAAAGCGGCTTGCCGCAGGCTACCGCAAAGTATTGGCTTTGGGCGCAAAGGGAAGAAAGAAGAAAGAGATATATAATTTTCACAAATGATTTAGGACTGCTATATATAGATTTGGAGTTAATAAAAGTTATTGATGTGGAAACAAAAAGTGACATAATTAGGTATATTTATGAGCATTAACTTCGGACGGGAAATTTGTGGAAATCTTGATGCAGCAGAGTCGCGTGAGTGGTTAGTAACCAATGGTAGCGGCAGCTATGCTTCAGGTACAGTAGCAGGTTTATCAACACGGGGTTATCACGGTTTACTTGTGGCTGCACTGCAACCACCGTTGCAGCGAACCTTACTACTAGCAAAGCTAGATGAAACAGCAGAGTATGAAGACAGCTTTTATCCTCTGTTTGCTAATCGTTGGTCAAATGGCACAGTTGATCCTCAAGGTTATCGCCATATTGAAAGCTTTTATTTAGAAGGAACAGTACCTGTATGGAGCTTTGCTTGTGGAGGTGCGTTATTAGAAAAACGCATCTGGATGCAGCCTGGGGCTGATACTACATATATTCATTACTACTTGCAACGAGCAAAGCGATCGCTTAAATTATCAATCAAAGCATTTGTTAATCACCGGGATTATCACAGCAGAACCCATGCTCAAGAATCGCCTGCCAAGGATTGGCGAATGAGTGTAAAAGCGATCGAGCATGGAGTCGGTGTCACAGTGTTTCAGGGAGCGCAACCTTTGTACTTGTTGACAGATAGCGGTAATGCCTCACTTAATAATGAGTGGTACTACGGATTTGAACTCGCAGCCGAAAAGGAACGCGGACTCAACGATATAGACGATCATCTTCACGCAGCAACTTTTGAAGCCACACTTGAGCCTGGAAGCTCATTTACTTTTGTCGCTAGTAGACAGCAAAATCCTAATTTAAAGGGTGCAGTAGCCTTAGACTTACGTCACCAGTACGAGCAAAAGCTGATAGCAGACTGGCAAGCTAAACGATCGCCACAAGCGCCTCAAGTTCCTGATTGGGTGCAGCAACTTGTACTCGCTGCCGATCAGTTTATTGTTGATCGACAAGGTGGAAAAACCATTATCGCCGGTTATCATTGGTTTACTGATTGGGGTCGGGATACCATGATTAGTCTACCCGGTTTGACCCTTGCGACTAATCGTCCCCAAATTGCAGAGTCCATTCTTCGCACCTTTGGCCAATATATCAATAAGGGAATGTTGCCCAATCGTTTTCCTGACGATAATAAGCCACCCACAGAAGAGTACTACAATACAGTTGATGCAACACTGTGGTATTTTGAAGCCATCCGCCTTTATCTTGTTACGACTGGTGATGACAAGCTATTAGCAGATTTATTTCCCAAACTCGCAGAGATTGTCGAATTTCACCGTCAAGGAACGCGCTACAATATTCGCCTCGATCCCAGTGATGGGTTGCTTTATGCAGGGCAAAAAGGAGTGCAGCTGACCTGGATGGATGCCAAAGTCGATGATTGGGTGGTTACTCCTCGCATTGGCAAACCTATAGAAGTGAATGCCCTTTGGTATAACGCTTTGCGAACAATGTCCCAGTTCGCCCAAAAGTTAGGAAAACCTGAGAAAGACTATGATGCAATGGCTGATGCCACTCAAAAAGGTTTTAGTCGTTTCTGGAATGATGCCAAGGGATATTGTTTTGATGTATTAGACGGCCCAAATGGTAATGATGCCTCTTTGCGACCAAATCAAATCTTCGCCGTATCCTTGCCAGAAAGTCCGCTCACTCTTGAACAACAACGGCAAGTAGTAGAAGCGTGCGAGCGATCGCTTCTAACTTCTCACGGATTACGCAGTCTTGCACCTGATGATCCGCAGTATATCGGTCACTACGGTGGAGATCAACGTCATCGTGACGGCGCTTATCACCAAGGAACAGTTTGGGAATGGTTAATTGGGCCGTTTGTCTTAGCTCACTTACGTGTGTTCAAGAACGCATCCGTTGCTCGGCAATTTCTAGAACCGATGCAACATCACCTCTATACTGCTGGAGTTGGAACTATCAGTGAAATATCTAATGGAGATCCACCAATGGAACCTAAAGGTTGTATTGCTCAAGCTTGGTCAGTTGGAGAAGTACTCCGTGCTTGGCTAGCTACAGAGTAATAATTAGGGGGCAGGGGGAAAAAGGGTTTAAGCCTTGTTTACTTTCGTTTACACAGTTTGCTTTTATTGTGCCCACTTACTTAGGTTCCTTTGAAAGTTAATAGCTAATGAATGCTATTAATTATTGCAAATTAATCATCACAAACGTCATACAAGGAAACGAAAAATGACAAATATTCAAGACACAGCAGAAGGAAAAAGATTAGTAGAAGACCGCAAACAAGAGAAATATTGGAAGCGGTGGGGTTCTTATTTGAGCGAACGTCAGTGGGGAACAGTACGAGAAGATTACAGCAAATTTGGTACTGCCTGGGATTATTTTTCCCACGACCAAGCTCGTTCTCGCGCCTATCGTTGGGGTGAAGATGGAATTGCTGGGATTAGCGATAATCACCAACGAGTTTGTTTTGCGATCGCTCTTTGGAATGAAAAAGACGATATTCTGAAAGAAAGGCTATTTGGTTTAACCAACAATGAGGGCAATCACGGGGAAGATGTCAAAGAATATTATTTTTATCTTGACAACACTCCCACACATTCCTACATGAAATATCTTTACAAATATCCGCAAGCACCTTTTCCCTACAGCCAGTTAATTCAGGAAAATGCAAAGCGAAAATCAACCAATCTCGGAGCTTTAGAATATGAACTAATAGATACAGGGGTTTTTGATGATAATCGTTACTTTGATGTTCTTGTAGAGTACGCTAAAAATTCTCCAGAAGATATTCACATCAAAATTAGTGTTGCTAACCGAGGCTCGGAAACAGCTAAACTGCATCTTTTACCAACTATTTGGTTTCGCAATACTTGGTCTTGGGGGTATGAAGGTCAAACAAAAGATGATAAATACCTGCAAGCTACTAAATCTGACCCCAATTTAAGCGTCATAGAAGTTGTTTATAAAGACAATGATGAAGTTAAAAATTCACGCACAGGATGGCTTTATAGCGAAGCTGCTAAAGAACTTCTGTTTACAGAAAACGAAACAAATAAGGAACGATTTGGATGGGGTGAGAATTCCGGCCCCGTCAAAGATGGCATAAATGATTACATTGCTTCTTTCGGAAAGAAAGAAAAAGTAATTTCTACTCAAAAAGGTACAAAAGCCGCAGTTCATTACGATTTAACAATTAATCCCGGAGAAACCAAAGTAATTAGACTGCGGTTGAGCGATGCAAATTTAGATTCTCCCTTTGGTAATGATTTTGAAACTGTATTTCAAACTCGCCAACGCGAAGCCGATGAATTTTATCAAGCTGTTTGTCCTTATCCTATTTCCGAGGATATGCGGAATGTACAAAGACAAAGCTTCGCTGGAATGTTGTGGAGCAAACAATATTATCACTATGTAGTTTATGATTGGCTTAATGGCGACCCCAATCCACCAAAGCCACCAGAAGAACGTAAAGAAAAACGAAAAGACAAAAAAGCCAGAAACGTTGAGTGGGAGCATTTATTTAATGAAGATATTATTTCCATGCCAGACGCATGGGAATATCCTTGGTTTGCTGCTTGGGATTTAGCTTTTCATACCGTTACCTTGGCACTAATAGATCCAGAATTTGCTAAAAAGCAATTGTATCTATTTACCCGCGAATGGTATATGCACCCCAACGGTCAAATACCAGCTTATGAGTGGGCATTTGGTGATGTAAATCCACCTGTTCATGCTTGGGCTGCATGGCGTGTTTACAACATAGAAAAGGACATGTATCGCAATGGCAAGGGTGACAGAGACTTTTTGGAAGAAATATTTCAAAAGTTATCTCTTTATTTTACTTGGTGGGTTAATCGTAAAGACGTTGAAGGCAACAACCTTTTTCAAGGAGGCTTTTTAGGATTAGACAATATTGGGGTTTTCGATAGAAGCAATATCAATCGTCAGATTACTAATGCAACCATAGAGCAGTCTGATGGTACTAGCTGGATGGCAATGTACTGTCTAAATTTGCTAAAAATAGCCACAGAACTTGCCAAAAAAGATTCTAGTAGCGAGTCTAGTAGTAAGTCTAGGAGAGAGTATGAAGATATGGCTTCTAAATTTTTCCAGCATTTTCTACTCATCGCTGATGCAATGAATAAAGTCGGTGGTACAAATGTAGATATATGGGATGAACAAGACAAATTTTACTATGATATTCTTAATGCTCCTCCAGGTATAGTTGAGGGTGCCAACAAGGATGGTGTACTGTCAATGAAAGTGCGGTCAATGGTCGGGTTAATTCCGCTTTTTGCTGTAGAAACAATTGAAAAAGAGATTGTCGATAAATATTTATCCTCAGATTTCAAAAAGCGGGTTTATTGGTTTATTAACAATCGCCCCCAACTTACTCAACACGAGAATGTTTCCGTCCTCCCCAATCAAAATAAACTTTATTATTTGTCGCTGGTAAATAAAGATCGACTCAAATCGATTTTGGAGCGTGTGCTGAATGAAGCAGAATTTTTGAGTGATTATGGTGTCCGAGCTTTGTCAAAATATCATAAGGATCATCCTTATATCTTGCGGACAAATGGACAGGAGTATCGGGTGGAATACGAACCAGCAGAATCAAAAGATGGAATGTTTGGTGGCAATTCTAATTGGCGTGGGCCTATTTGGTTTCCTGTGAATTATCTTCTTATTGAATCTTTGTTGAAGTTTCATGATTTTTGGGGAGATCAAATCAAAGTTATGTGCCCTACTTCTTCTGGTGAAAAGGAAGAGATGAATCTGAAAGAAGTGGCTAATGAATTAAGCCAAAGACTGATCAAAATTTTCCTGAAAAACCCAACATCTGGTAAGCGACCTGTTTATGGCGGCTCAGAAAAGTTCCAAAACGACCCACATTGGCGTGATTTGATTCTGTTTTATGAATATTTTCATGGCGATATTGGTGCAGGTATTGGTGCTAGCCATCAAACCGGTTGGACAGGTTTAGTAGCTGAATTGATTCAAAAATCAGCGAAAAAATAAAGGTCGGCAGAATAAAATCAAACCTCGTTCATCTATGTTAACAAAGATAAACGAGGCTAAAAACCTTTTCCATCCAGCCACTTTTGCCACTTCATAAACGACTTCTTAAAGGCTTTGAAAAATTTAACGAAACCACACACTACTACCAAAACCACAAGTTTTGCTGACGGCTTCTATTCTTCAGTTAAAGTTTGCATAACGGCACTCCCCAGATTGCGATCGCTCTCGACAATTGGGACAGGCAAGCTTCATGAAATTAGTTTGAGTTTAATAGATTGATTCCTAACGCTTCAAATGGACACATTTAAACACACTGACCATTTCTTGACAGTAGTGCAAACTTGTCGTCGTCAAGCCAGAGCTGTGATTGATTTTTTTGCACAAGCACTGCTGGCTAATTCTAATTCGTAGTTTGTTCAGTCCTTCTTGACTAGCATTCAAGAATTTATAATCTTCATCTGTTAGACTTTTACTATCTACCCAATTTAGTGCATCTTCCAATGCATTTCCTCGTAATAACCGCGATTTATCCTGACAAGACGAATTTAACCAACAGGGCAAACGTATCTAAATATAGTAAATGCATACTAAAGAGAGCGATCGCCTCTGGCAAGGGGTTAAGCAATCAGGTTTTGATGGTAGAGTCATTGTAAAAGTAGCAATATTGCTCAAGGAAGGCGTGAAACTCAAGCCCAAAATCACAATTGCTGACCACTTGGAACAGATAGAACTCTTACATTAAGTACCATGTTTACTAAGAATAGTTTTTCCTAATTGGCTACAAAACTAACTTAAACTTAGGAGATTTACTTATCAGTAAGTAATATCGAGAATCGTTGAAGTTTAGTTCAACTTTATTGCATTCAATTGCCAATTTCACGTAGTTAGGAATACGTGGAATCGGCAATTTTTCCTACTTCTACCTCTACTTAGTCTTCATTGCAGGTTCCCCACCTGAAGACCAGCGTATAGGCAACACCTTACCTAGACTAGAAATTATAACTAAGCCACCCATCCCAAACATTCCCACATAAACCAAGCCTTCAAGCGGATTCACTACAAGCCCAGTAGTTTGTGGTTGCTTGGGGTCATAACGGACAACCACTTTGTTACCATTACTGGAGCGGTAGGATTCATAATTACCTCTAAAGCGAATCCGACCGCTGTTAGTAACAAACTCGATAACTGGCGCATAGGTTTCTATGAGCTTATCCTTATTATCACGCTCACGACGACTGATGCTGTCTACCACCGTCCCCTCTGTTTCTATCAGCATTGCACGCTCGTGTGCAACTTTGTTGCGTACCCAAAAACCACCAACAATGAACACTAATCCAATTACTAGCCCAATGATTGCACTTAATTTGTCGTCAAAAGTACTTTGGTGAGGTCTGAAATTCATGGGTTTGAAAACAGCACAAAATAAACTAATCACACTCTAACCAGTATCATACTGTTTATAAATGCTCCTCATTCGCCATCACCAGTTCCCCCCTGCTTCATCTGTAGCAACTGAACTATTCAGCATCCTGCCACCCCTCTAAAGTTGCCAACAGTATATTGACGAGAGGATGATCCATTAATTTTGTGACATAGTATCTCCTTGATTACTGTAAGTTTGAGCGTAAAATTTAGGGCTTTGCAGTGCCGTAACCACCATAGTCTCTAAACTACAAATTCTGCTGTCTTTCTCTAATATTAGTGCTTGTAATTCCTGTTGTGCTAATGCTTTGAGTTGATTATAAATTTCAAAATATTCCGCACTTAGTTCAGACTTGTCAGCTTCAACAGCAGTTTTAGCACGAAGCAGAAACTTGTTTTGACCGCGTACTTCCATGCCCACGATTCGCAAATCTGCTTCTGGGTGATTCTCGGCTAACTGCTTAAAGGAAATTGCGATCGCTCTTGGGTCAACACCTTGATTATGGTACAAATCGAGAGTATCAACGATTGGTTTAATAAAATCCCCAAATTCGCCATCAGCAAAAATCTCCTGCCTGTTATCCGGTTTGCGAAATGGGTCAGGATTATCTTGGGTGGGGAACCGCATATACACATACTCACATTTTACATTGTCAAACTTAGTATCAATGGTGATCCCCCAGTCCTGAATGCAGGCTCCAGTGAAAGTTGCACCTGTAAAGTCAGTTCCGTCTAATTGGGTTTGTATGAACTTGGCTCTAGATAAATCTGCGTTTTGTAAGTTGGCTTCACTAAGGTCTGTACCAATGAAGCTGGCATCGGCTAAGTTAACTCCTTGTAAATTCACACCTCGCAGGTTTGCGATCGCTAATCGTACTTGAAGAGAACCGTTGGCTAGTACTGTGGGTGCATCTAGCAGAATTATTGCAGTGATCAACTCGCATCTGTGCCTAATTCCAACCGCGATCGCCAAGCGGCTTCTGGTATTGATGCCCGCAGTCTAGCTACTCAAAAACGCAAAAAGCTGAAACCTTAGCAGAATGGTTAAAAGCTTATCTTGGGATCAAAATTACCTCACGAGATCGGTCACAAACTTATGAAAGTGTTATTCGCCAAGGAGCGCCAGAAGCGATTCACGTTGCAGATCGTTTTCACTTATTGCAGAACTTAATTACGTCTCCCCTTCTCTATGAGACGCAACTATGGGAAATTCAACTGCCGAATTGCGTAATTTCGGACAATATCAGTTATATTCTTAACCCAAAGCGAAAAACAGTTACAAAAAAGGTAGATACCGCCAAGACTTTTGCAGTGAATGTTGCAATCAAAAACGCACAAACAGCAGTTGAAATTCTTGGGGGTTATGGGGTAACAAAAGAGTGTTTGGCTGGCAAGTTTATTGCCGATGCAACTATCGGGTATTCTTGTGACTTTACGCGAGAAATCTTGCGTCTGGAGATAGTGAACTTTTTGTAATAGATTGAGGGGTAGCTAGTTACTTCCAATAGCAGGCGTGCCAGGACAATATCTCATACCAAGTTGCCTCTTGAGTTTAAAAAAAGTCTTTTTCGTTATATTTGTCAAGTTGAGCAACAAATAAACCTGACAGATGGAATTTTAACTAATACCTTCAAAGTTATCCTTAAATCAATTATAAATTACAATTATTCAGAAACTGCAAAATATGTTGAGATGTGATTTGGGGCTGTTCAACTTGGGGCGCATGACCGCAATTATTGAGCTTTCTTAGTTGAGAATTTACAATGGATTGCTGAAATTTTTCTGCGTCTTCAGGTGGGAGCATATCATCAGCTTCTCCCCATAAAATCAGTGTTGGTTTGCCAACTTTGGCAATTCTATTTGCCAAGTTGCTATAACCCCCAGTTTTGACATAAGAAATCATGGCATCATGCCACCCAGGCATTTCTTGATGTAGCATAGCGCACTGAATAGCCAGAAGTATTTTGGTATCTAAATTAGGTAAGTTATTACATAAATTTAATGCCAAGATGTGACGTTGACGTAGATATTCCACAGCCAAAAAGTCAAAAGGAGGAAACAAGTATTTGCTAAAGGCGGGAGAATTAGTGTAACCTAAACTATTAATCAATACTAGTGATTTTACAACTTGAGGGTAAGTGAGAGTAAAATCAATTGCAGTTGCACCTCCCATTGATGCACCTACTAGTATTATCGGTCTGTTGATTAAAGTTTTCCAAAAATCGTAAAGATGAATTTTGATTGTAGTTGGACTGTAATTTATTTCTTTTTGCCTTTGTGTAAAACCAAAACCTAACAAATCTACTGCCCATGTTTCATTTTGAGTAGCAAGTAATGGCAACAGAAGACGGAACTCTAGGATGGAACTATCGAAGCCGTGTAGCAGCAGAATTGGTGTGCCTCTACTACCTTTGTGAATGTAGGTTGTAAGGATTGGGTGTTGGCTCAAGGTGGTTGCAAGGGCAATTCTTTCAATACTTTGGACAAAAGCGATCGCTTTTGGATCTGTTAGTTGATTAACTTGTGATGGCAAAAAATTAGAAAACACTGGTGTTCAAAGCTTTAATCAAATTTGTAACTGAAACGGAACCAGAAATATTATAAGAATTACTGTAGGAAAAAATAGCTAATCTAAAAGTCGTGTTGAGTATTTATTATTGTTGCTATAAGCAAACATGAGTGTTAAAAGCTACTTAATTCAACATCTCTGATTTACTCTGCTCTGTGTATTTTTAATAAAATTAAAGAAAATTCTTTGATTTTGAGTGTTTCTCCCACTTATTTCAACCAAGTATGTGTCTCAATGATATCGTAATTGACCGTGCCAGCCTCAGCGATGTTACTGCAATTGTCAAGTTGTCCCAAGCCAATGACCCAGAACATGGTGGTATGTTGTTAGGTCATCTTGAACCAGAGGCAGTGATGATGACCATATCTAAAATGCCAAGCGTTGTAGCCCGTAAAAATGGACAAGTTGTAGGATTCTTACTCAGTTGGTCAAAGGCAACTGCTAATTTACCAATAGTAAAGGTGATGTTACAAGCCTACGCTGGTACAAAAGATGCTTACTTATATGGCCCCATCTGTGTTGATGAAACTATGCGCGGGCAAGGTATTGCTGCGAAAATGTTCGCTAAATTGAAAGATTTTTTACCAGAGCGGGAAGGAATACTGTTCATCAAGGCAAACAACAAAGCATCACTTCAGGCACATCAAAAGATGGGTATGTGCAAGATGGCAGAGTTCATCTATGAAGGCACTGAATTTTTGGTATTTGCGTATAATAGCTAACTACTTGATAGGTTTGGGTGATTCGAGCAACGCGATCGCTCTTAAGAACGAGGGGCGTAATCCCAAAACCCAGGAGCCAATGCCAAATCACAGAAGCAGCCAGATAAACTGTTACCCAAAAGTTGGCAGAGGTTTAT
Organism: uncultured Nostoc sp.; assembly: GCF_964245445.1. Taxonomy (GTDB): domain Bacteria; phylum Cyanobacteriota; class Cyanobacteriia; order Cyanobacteriales; family Nostocaceae; genus Nostoc. The sequence continues at coordinate 21,645 of NZ_CAXTNE010000016.1, read as the reverse complement.
CGGGGTTGTGGAAAATTAACTCAAACAAGCCAACAATAAGTTAAAGAAGTGTTGCAATAGTTGAGGTAAATTACCTAATATACTCGGATTTCCACGCTACAGGTTTCCATATCAAATCATTACTGTTATCTAAAGTTAGAAACAACAAAAACGATGGTTAGTATCCCTCATTATCTTCGATTAACTGTTGTATATTTCTTACCCACACATTCTCTTTATTATCCAACGCCTTTGGATCAAATTTTTTATTCTTCCTTAAAATCTTTGATTGATTAATATAGCAATCCTAAATCATTACTGATTTTCACCCTCTTTGCAAAAAACTGGAATGCTCCCAGGAACAACCTCCTAATGAGCAATCCCAAGCAAAAGTCAGTTTTTTGCTTAAAAAGCTAAGTAAAGTTTTGTAAATAAAATCTGATACTTGCATAAAAAAAGTTGTAGTAGCAAGAGAAACAAATAGAGACTGTACCGACATTACATAGGTTATGAGTATAAAAAACTCTACCCACAAGGGGATGAAATTTTTGAGCATGGGGAATCGGGCATAGGGCATGGGAAAGAATTACCAATGCTCTATGCCCAATGCCTCAAGCTTGCGGGGCGGCTATCCCTTTCCACCCACAAAGGAATGAAGTTTACCGCCGCTTTCGATGAATTCGAGAAAACAAAGCCTGACTTAAAGAATTGAAATGCTTCCATAAGTTTGCAGGAAGTGGCAATCCTGGTTCGATTCGACAAAAGTCGTATTAAACCAGATGCAACCAGCAGCTTAGTGATGAAAAGTCATTTTTAAAAGCTTATTCAGTAATTGCAGTGACTTGAACTATGGTTATTAGCAACCGCATTTTAGAGCAAAACAACTTTCCAATCAGACTGCTACTAGAAAAAGAGTTACAGCATACTAAGTCCGTAATTGTTGATATGGAAGATGCAGTTTTCTGGGTAAAGCCAGATGCGCGGTTTGTCTACGCTAATGATGCAGCGTGTAGTTTGGTGAGATATTCTCGTAAAGAATTACTTTCTATGACTATGCACGACATCAAACCAGACTTTTCGCCAGCAGTCTGGTCAAAGCATTGGAGAACTATTAAAGAGCAGGGCTACCTATATTTTGGATCTTTATATAGAACTAAAGAAGAGCAGACCTTTCCCGTAGAAATTACTATTATCTATTTGGAATACAACTCTACCGAATATGGCTGTATCTTGATCCGCAATATCAGTCAACGTCAGCAAGCGTCTATTGTCTTACAAAAGGTTAATGAAGTATTAGAGTGCAAAGTGCAACAGCTTATAGCTGAATTAAGAGATGCTAACCAGAAATTATACCGCGAGAAAATTTTGCGCCAGCAGGTAGAGACGGCTTTAGAACAAGAAAAACTACTCACTGAACACAAAGCGCATTTTTTTTCTATGCTTTCTCATGAATTTCGCACTCCGTTAAATATTATCTCACTATCCGCTAGTTTACTGAAACGTCATCTTCATCGGTGGACTGAAGAGAAAAAATTACAATATTTGCAGCGCTTGGAAATGGCAGTTGAACAAATTAGCCAATTGATGGATGAAATTTTTCTCAACGGTAGAGCAGAGACAGGAAAGCTCAAGTTTGAGCCAAAACCACTTAACCCGATCCAATTGTGCATTGACATATTGGCAGAAATGAATTTGAACGAAAGCAACGCCACTTGCTTGATGCCGGGAGACCCTTTTGAGATTTTCTCCTGGGAAGAACCACACCACTTGCTACTACCGAGAGAATCCCCCGTCGCGTCTCCCAAAGGAGAAGTTTCGAGTAAGGAAAGCTTCTACTCCAAAAACTCCGGACAGAAGAAAAACTTCGCAATATTCGCGTCCCCGCAGACCCCTTACAACGTAGTCACCTTAATTAGCCAAGGTGATTGTACAGTCTGTGTAGATCAAAAATTGTTACAGCCTATTCTCAGGAATTTGCTCTCAAATGCGGTCAAGTATTCTCCAAATGGTGGCACGATTGATTTGATAGTTTCTCGCCGGGATGAAGAAGTGATTTTCCAGATTAAAGATCGAGGAATTGGCATTTCTGTAGCAGATCAACAACGACTATTTAAGCCATTTCATCGCGGTACTAATATCGACAATATCCCTGGTAATGGATTGGGATTAGCACTTGTCAAAAAGCTTGTAGACCTGCATGGTGGTCAAATTTCAGTTGCCAGCGAGATTGGGGTAGGTACTACATTCACAATTGCCCTACCAGTGCAGTGGCAATCTCTGCAACAGGACAGCCAGAAAGTCTATGACTATTCATAATTTATCTGACGCTTAACATCAAGGGGACACTATGACTAAAATTCTAGTGATTGAAGATGAGCCAGAAAGCCGAGATATATTTTTAGACAGTTTAGAAGCAGAAGGGTTTGAAGCGATCGCTGCGGAAAATGGTCTTGTTGGTATTCAGCAAGCACAAGATCACTTGCCTGATTTGGTACTGTGCGACATTATGATGCCAGAATTAGATGGTTACGGTGTCCTGACTACGTTGCGGCAAAACCCTTTAACAGCAACAATTCCCTTCATTTTTCTCAGTGCCAAATCTACAAAAACTGAGGTTCGTCAAGGGATGAATTTGGGAGCTGACGACTATCTTACCAAGCCCTCCACAGTAGAGGAATTATTGGGAGCGATCGCAACTCGATTAGAAAAACAAGCAACCGTAAAAAACTGGTACACTGCTCAATCTCAGAGCGTGGAAACATCAAATACCACTGACACCGGAAAAACAGCAGCTTTGCATTTCATCTTTCCGGACTGTCCTCAGTTGAGTAAAGTCTTCGATTTTATTGAAGCCAATTATAATCAATCTATTGGGTTAGATGAGGTAGCCCAAGCTGTTGGTTACTCTCCGGCTTATTTAACTAGCCAGGTAAAACGCTTAACAGGACAAACAGTAAACCGCTGGATTGTCGCTCGTCGCATGGCAGAGGTATGCTTTTTGCTTCGAGAAACTGACCAGTCAGTAAATCACATTGCAGAGGCAGTCGGCTATCAGACAGAGGGTCATTTCTTTCGTCAGTTTCGCCAATATCACGGAACTACTCCCCAAGCTTGGAGAGACGCATAGTGCAGCAATTCGTAAAGTAAGCGGGCGATCAGATCGTCCGCTTACTTTACTACTACAGCTCGGTGTAAATAAGCCACCTATTTGAAATGTCTAAAACCCCTTGCGGGGGACAAAATGGTCTAGAATGCTTATATTACAAAGAGTGTAGCAATTTGTGGTAAAAGAAAAAGAGCATTTATTCGCAACAAGCTCTATTTAATGATAATATTACCAGAATTCTACGAAACAAACCTCAAGCGAGAATTGGGACGTGCAGAATATTTATTACTAAAAATCCTGATAAATTTATTACAATCTATTAAAACTGTTAGCATTGAAGCACTGGCTACTGCTTTACCTATCCCCATATTTTTTGAAAGCAGAAGAAAAAGAATTCAAAGATTTTTGTCTTTAAATTACATAAATATTGAAGAAATTTGGTTCCCAATTATTAAAAGCTGGTTAGAGATATATTTTCCCTTAAATTAAGTTATTTATATAGTGATTGACTGTTCGACGACATAGTAGTTTTTATATTGGTCTTTATGGCCACAATTGGGTCAATTTCATGGAAAATTCGGCGTTGCTGATTCCATGTATGAAAATGATTTTGCATAATACCAAAATCCTTGTAGAGACGTAGCAGTGCTACGTCTCTACATCCAAATTCATACTTTAATTCAGCAACGCCGAAAATTCCTATGAATTAGTCGCCGAATTCTTGATACTAAATTCTAATAGGTGTAAGTACTATCAGCAAGAAGAGAGGGCTATGAGGCTTATTCTGTCTGTGTCCTAGCCATTTTTGTCCCCCGTAAGGACTACTAGTCTTGGTAAAGTAATTTTTCAGGTGGAACTTCTTTAATGTTCAGCTTCTTGCGATGTAAATCCCCATAAATATTAAGGTACTCCAATTTAGCAGCAGTTAGTTTACCTTGTTTAACTCCATTAATCGCTGCATCAATCTCTTCGCGTCGTCTCAGTCCCGTTAAGCAAACATCTACACAATTTTGTGTTAAAGAGTAGCGATACAAATCAGGGGCAGAAGGTCGCCAGCAAGCTTCCGGCAATCCAGCAGGAGCTAACCATAGAGGGCCTGTATGAGAGCCACTAGCAGATTTGAAAGTTATAATTCCTGGGCGCTGGTAATCCTCATCATCCAGATGTTTGAATACTACATTTTGGGCAGAGCGATGAGCAACATTGTGTCTAACCATCACCACATCTAGCAGGGGACTATGCAACCACTGTTGAGCCAAACTGAGATCATGAAAAGAGGCACCGATGTAACGAACTGCACCCATTTTTTTAAGGCGTTCTGAAGTTTTAAAGATTCTTTCGACCGTTCTTTTATAAACGCAGTTTGGGCCTCTAAGATCAGGAGAAAGTTGCAAGCAATTACTGAGAGCTGAACCATCATTCGCTCCAATCCAGCCCCAAAAAAACACATCAATGTAGTCAAGCCCTAGCTCACTAAACTGATCGTATAGGGCAGCAAAGGCCATCTCTGGACTTTTGTTGTAAGTCACGGTTGCGAGAATAACCTTTTCTCTGACTGAGGAGCCTCTTTTGCACAATTGACGAAGTGCCCCAGACATCTCTCTGTATAAAAAGTGGTGTAAATCGCTAGAAAAGAAAAAATAATTGATTCCTTGCTCAAAGGCGTAAAGGCTATCCTCACTTGAAATCCCGCCTCCGCCTCCCAGCCCTAAACAGCTGACAGTCAGATCAGTTCGCCCAAGCTTGCGGTAAAAAGGCAGATCTAAATCTGGAAAATTAGCGTTTGTAGAGTTGTCTTTGCCTAGTGTGACTACAGACTGCGGCATATTTATAAACTCAACTGAGTGTAAATGTCTTCAGAATTAGCATTGAGATAGGAACGTTGCAAATCAATTCCTATGAGCGCGAAATATTGAATAATAGCTGTCATGCGCGCCTCTGGAGAGTTATCACCTTTTTGCCAAGCTTCCAATAAACCATTGGCAACAATTTGGCAACGGTTCATACCAAAACTCTCTTGTGTGGAAAATTTATGATTGGGTTCTTCTGCTAGAGCAAGACCTGGTGCAATAAACTTTGTAAATAGAGGCACTTCTATTTGAAAATACCTTTTATTTTGTTTATAAACAGTCTGAATGACTCGTCGTACACCTCCGTAGTTACTTTTATTAAAGTAGAGAACGCCTGAGTCAAAGCGCCCATAGTCAGAAGGATTGTATAAAACTTTGAAGGTAAAGGGAAGTTGTATTTCGTTCAGCTGCTGCGTTATGCATCTCATAACGGCAGCTGCACCTTCAAAGCTTAAGTTAAAGTAAATTCGCACAGTTTCAGAATGACTATCTAAATTGCTGTGATTCTCCTGACCAGCGTTGCCAACTGCCACATAGAATCCGTTCTGAACTCGATTACGAGGTGTCCAGATTGCGACTAAATCTCCTACAGTTGACGATTGCTCTGTTAACTGTAGATGTCGGTTTCGTTCAATGTGTAAGGTCAGACTGCCTTTTTTCACTGCCAGACTGCCATCATTTTCCTGCCTTAGCACACGCCATCCAGGATCAAAGTAGCCTTTTCCACAATTGCTTTCGTGCAATCGTGCGAAGAATTCTATATCTATCCCCATAAAGGTATTGTTCTCTAACTTTTTGCGAAGTGCTAAACTATCTAAGTCTGTATCCAGTGCCAGGGTGGAGCGCAGGGAACCGCTGTAGTGGATACCGTAGAGAAAATTTCGCAGGTGTAGACTCAGATACTTTTTCTGTAAGTTTTGAGGCACTTGCTGAAAGCGGGTCAGCATCTCCGTTGGGAGTTCTGAGGGTTTGTAATCTGGATGATTAATCCGGAAATTAGACTCAATCCGAACGTTCCGGACAATGTCTTGCAGAGCCTCTAATAATCTGTTTGGAGAAGAACTTGGAAGTTGGTCTTGCAGGTAATTTAGCTGTTGCATAAGCGTTCAGTCTTCACTGAAGGTAGTTAAGCGTGAGAAAAATTTAAGCAGGAGAGCTATTGAGGCAAGCTAATTCAGATTCTGATATGCCGAAAATCGTTATCATTGATTGTTCTGGACGGCACAGTAAGCTCTTGGCAACCTGCAACATGCAGATACTCCTATTACCAAAATACTTGTGATAATCAATGAACGCCCTGGTGGTTTCAATTAGAGCGAGTCCAGCAAACTGAACGACTCGCTGAAGAAAGTCAGAATAATGCTTCAGAATTTCCGGAAAATTCTCAAGATAAGCTTTCATGAGGGCAACTATTGATGGGCGGAGAACCTTCAAAGGCGTCATAGCTAGACGTAAAGATTCTTCTATCTCAATAGAAGGAGCTGCAACCAAGCTGTCAAGCCATATCCGCAAATAGCTGGCTAGTATTGTCCCCAAGTCAAAAGCTGGATCTCCCCATGTACAGCGCTCCCAGTCAATTAGTCTAATCAGGTTTCCTTGCAACTGGTTCCCCTGCAAAGCAGATTGCTCCCAGCCATCATAAAGCAAAATGTTATCTAGCTTGAGGTCATTGTGAATTACGCAGCAAGGATGCAAACTAGCTGTCAGTTCTGCTACTGCTGCTCCCAGGCTTTCATAGCGTTGGTAAAGAACCAAAAACTTAAGACAATCATCTGGAATTGAGCCGAAAACCTCGGGTCCAATTCGCTCCAGCCGTTGGGCAGGATTATAAAAATGATCTGGAGATTTTTCTTCTTGAACTTGAGAGATAAAATTGCTGCACTTCTGTTGATTTATTGTCGCGCCATGTAGCACTGCCAAAGTCCTACCAATCGAAGTAGCAATAATGGCTGGAAAAGTCTGCTCCTTACGATAAAATTTATCTAAATCCAGGTAGTTGAGCAGGTATTTATATACGATAATTGAGTTGCTTTCATCAAAATGAAGTAATTCTGAAACTTTTGAAGAAAGTTGACTCAGTTCTGGAATATGGTGTAGTAATTTATGGAACTGCCATTCTTTGAAAAACTCGTTAGCCGTTTTACCGTTACGCCAGTGACGTTCCTGTTTAACAAGTAGCTTGCAGTTACTTGATAAAGTAACTAACAAATTAAAATTTTTTCCAAATGCCCCTGCTTCTACTTGAAGAAATTCTAATTCTTGTTCAGCACAAAGATTCGATTTTAATAAATACCGAGAAACATTTTCAGAGTTCAGTAAAAACGGCATTAGTTATCTCTCCCTGAATGAATTCCTTGCAACAGTACATAAAAAGCTTCGTAGTACCTATGTGCTATCTTTTGAAGAACCACGTTCCTAAAGCGATCAAGGCTATGCCTATAGCAGCCCAGCTAAGGAATAAGATAAAACGATTACCTCTAATCGCTAGGCATGGTATCCCAGTAGTGAGGAGCAGAACCGAAGCTGCTGTTCCATATTCCCTTATGTAGAGAAGAAACAGTCCCATGAGCAGAAAGAAAAATTGGCCTGCAATGATGAATGAATAAAACAGTTTATTTCGGTTGTTAGTTTCCATTTGCATACCAACTGAGTTTATTACAGATTTTAAGACTTCTTAAAATCTTCGGCAACAGCACCGCAGTCCATTATTGTTATCACTAAGTAGGTAGATTAAACTCTACGTCTACCTACTCAGTTGTAACTATGTCAATTCTTCAACTGGCTTTTCGTTGAAGTCTTTACTGAAGTTTACGATTAGTTCTAATCATCTGTGAAACCCCAGACAACACCAGCAACTGCGCCAACAACCCCGGAAGCTACACCAGCACCAGCAGCACACGGCCCGCTTGAAGCAGCAGCGGCTACACTAGCTGCACAAATAGGACTGCTACCGCCAGCAACTAGGCCAAGCTCATCTTCAGATAGCTCATCCATATAGCTTTCATCGTCTGCCAACAGTTCATTTTCACTGGGTTGTAAGTCATCAATACGAACATCTGCCATGATAGAAAATCTCCAATTTAGTTTTCTTACTTTTCCTTTGAAGTTTTTACCGAAACTTATCAGTCGTCGCCCTGTACCTCATCGACGAGTTGCTTAGCAGCGGTTATTGCTGCGATACCCCCCATAAGAGCAGCGCCAGAAACATATAAAGCGGAGAGAGGAGTGCTACCACCAGCAACTAGACTAAGCTCATCTTCAGATAGCTCACTCATATAGCTTTCATTGTCTGCTAACAGTTCAGTCCCATCCGAGGTAGCGGTGATTTCAATACTAGTCACAGCCAGCTTGAGCATAGCTGCCAGCATACGCTTTCTTTGGGGGGTGGTGAGTTCAGTGGGGAACCACTTCTCAATTCGGATAATGTGGTAGCCTAGCTTTGTCTGAATTGGTCCAACTATTTCGCCTTCTTTCGCTTCTGACATCGCTTGTGCAAGCTCTGGTCGTAATTCGCCAAAAAAGCGAACGCCAACAAAGCCTGCGTTAGCTCTAGAAATTAGACCCCGTGAATGTTCTAGGGCCAATGCATTGAAGGAAGCGTTCTCTTCCCGGATAGCACGTGCTAATCGTTGAGCCTCCACTTCACTAGATACCAGAATCTGAGAGAAAGCAGCGCGTTTGTAAGTATCTCGGTTTTCCAAATAATGGCTATCAACCTGCGCTCCGAAGAGATACTCTTCCAACTTCTTTGTAAGCAACTCAATTTTGAGACCTTCAGACCAATCATGTGCAGTTATTTTGTGATTGGAGAGCCAAGAGAGAGTTTCGGCAGCACTTAATAACTTATATCTGCGCCGAAATACATCTCCTGCTGCTTGCAGTTCTTCATCAGAAACAGTAATACCAAGCCGCTCACCGAACTTTAACAGCGTTGCATCACGTTCGGCTAAAGCTGCTATTCTTGCCATTTTAAAAGAACGACGCAGGTAAGCAAGAATATCTGCATCCGTCGCTGGAGGAACAGGTGGAAGTTTAAGTACAGGCAATGATTGCGATGTTGGTCGCTGCATACTGCTAGTCATGATTATCTTTCTTTAAAGATTTAAGTTTGTACCAAAATAGGAGTGTCCCTAATAAGTGGAATATTTTCCCGTCTCAGAAAGCAGGTTTTGAAGTTACGAAAAGTATAGAAACATCGTTTCGTTAATCTTTCGTAAAATGCTCTTGCGCTTTCGAGGGACATTTCCTTTCTCTTGATACTTCTAGATTAAGGAAAGCAATTTTTAGCTACAATGCACAAACTTTCGGTAAGACTAACAATTCTTTGGCTTCTGCTTCGTATAGATGCCTCATATTATGTTCGGATAATTGCTTACAATTAAGCTCCGATTTGAATCCACCAATGAAAACCAGTTAACCCTTGAATCAAATCTTGCTGTTGAAGTAAAGATTGACAGCGATGGAATAAAATTTCCTCCAAATCATTGAGTGTTTCAAATCAACGAGAAAGCAATTGGTTCGTTAACCAAAGTCCACAATCTTTCCGCAGGTTGCAATTCAGGTGAATGGGAGGTTAAAAGTGCCAAATGTAGCCCAAAACGTAGCTTTAAATCTTTGCTGGTATGCCACCCAGCTTGGTCAACAGCTAAGAGAATGTGTTTCTTCGCGCCGACGTTGAATTCACGGGCAAAATCTGCTAAAACCTGATTAAAAAGTTCCGTATTGACGTAGTGTTGCTCTATTTGAGCTAATCAGCGATCGCATTCCATAACGCATCTTACAGGAGCGAAAAATTGGTTAGTCTGACTGAAAGATTGTGCATTGTCAGCGGAAGTAGCATTCTCTAAACTAAGTACTGTAACAGAAGAAACAAACCCAGAACGGGCTAGCCTTAGCGTTAGTGAGACTTGGAGCGTCAGCGGTAGCGAGCCTGCGAGTGTCACAAAGGTCAGGGCTTGCTGCAAGGGTAGAATACAAAGGACATGTAGACTTCTTCTGAGCAGCTTGTCGCAAAGTATTTAAAGTTTCAGTTTTATTCCCGGAAAGGTTGATGAATTTAATGAGAGCAAAAGTGATTAATAAGCTTTAGTCACCTGTAGTAGCTCTATGAAGTAAACCAGAAAAGCCAAAGGAGAAACATACCATGACAAACAATCCAATTGATCCCCAAAATAAAATCGATTCCCAACAGCAATCTAATGAGTTATCTGATGAAGAGATTACTTCGGTTTCCGGTGGTATAGAATTAGGCAAATTAGTAGATGTTACTAAAGACTTTGTTACTGACGTTTACAAAGAGGGCAAAGGTTTAGTTTCTGATATTGGGGAAAAACTTGATAAACATTTTTAAATATATCTACTTAAATGCCTTAAAACTCAATGTCTGAATTTTCACAAACCTGACTGTGAAATAAGGCAAAATAACTTTCAGACATCTTGATTTTGAGGAAATTTTTTACCAAACTCAAGTTGAGTTAATGGTAACTCGTAATTCCAACTTATCTTCTATTAAATGTAGCGATCGCATCCCGCTACAGACTAAGCAAAACCGAAAAAATGGGAGAAATCTATGTCTATTGAAAGTGCAAAGGCATTCTATTTTAGGATGACCACAGATGAAACGTTCAGAACGCAATTAGAGCAGGCGGCTTCTAAAGAAGAACGCCAGCAAATACTGCAAGCTGCTGATTATGAATTTACTTCCCAAGAATGGGAAGCCGCCAAAGCTCAATTTCAAGCGTCAAACGATAGCAGCGAACTGAGTAACTCGGAATTGCAAGCAGTTAGCGGTGGATTACCGGGGCTGGTACCAGTTTATGGTACGCCAGCACTCTTCAACATTCCTGATAACCTCTTCTAGAGCCTGTTGACAAGTGGATTAGAAGCAGTAATTTTTGGCAATTTGCGATCGCCCCGTTTTAGCCCGACTAAGCAGCAGTTGAATTACAAACATTAAAGTAAACTCCAAAATCAGGCGATCGCTTCATTTTAGTCCAACTTACCTAGCCAGCAGTTGGGATACAAATATTGACTTTTACCATCTACATTACAACTGAGGAAATTATGTCTATTGAAAGCGCAAAGGCATTCTATTCCAGAATTAGCACGGATCAGGCGTTAGTGTATTTTCTCT
>NZ_CAXTNE010000016.1:0-10477 GCF_964245445.1 uncultured Nostoc sp. | reverse complement strand
GCAAAGGCATTCTATTCCAGAATTAGCACGGATCAGGCGTTAGTGTATTTTCTCTTTTGAAACATCATAGAACACAGCATACACATAACTTAATTTATTCCCTTAAGGGAGGGAAAAATTATGTCCGAGAAATATCGCAGAATCAGTTATGCTGTTTGGGAGATTACCCTAAAGTGCAACCTTGCTTGTAACCATTGTGGTTCTAGGGCAGGGCAAGCCCGCACTCAGGAACTTTCTACAGAAGAAGCTTTGGATTTAGTCAGGCAGTTGGCTGAGGTGGGAATTACAGAGGTGACGCTGATTGGCGGCGAAGCCTTTATGCGTCCCGACTGGTTGGAGATTGCTCAAGCCATCACCCAAGCGGGGATGCTCTGTCAGATGACTACAGGCGGTTTTGGCATTTCCCTAGAAACCGCCCGCCGAATGAAGCAAGCAGGAATTGTCAATGTCTCTGTTTCTATAGATGGTGGCACAGCAGAAACCCACGATCGCCTGCGTGGTAAAAAAGGTTCATGGCAGTCTGCATTCAAAACCATGAGCCACTTCCGAGAAGTTGGCATCTATTTTGGCTGCAACACCCAAATCAACCGTTTGTCTGCTCCAGAATTTCCTCTGATTTACGAGCAGATCCGTGACGCGGGTGCTAGGGCTTGGCAGATCCAACTTACAGTTCCTATGGGCAATGCGGCAGATAACGCAGATATTCTCCTCCAACCGTATGAACTGCTAGACCTTTACCCAATGCTTGCCCGTGTGAGCAAGCGGGCTAGCCGTGAAGGAGTCAGGATGCAACCTGGTAATAACATCGGCTACTACGGCCCGTATGAGCGGCTGATGCGCGGAGGCGGGAATGAATGGGGATTTTGGCAAGGCTGCGGTGCAGGGCTGTCCACACTGGGTCTTGAGGCAGATGGTGCGATTAAAGGCTGCCCTTCACTACCCACAGCAGCTTATACTGGTGGTAACATCCGAGACCGTTCTCTCAGGGAAATTGTTGAGCAAACAGAAGAACTGCGATTTAACCTCGATGCCGATACTCCCAAAGGAACAGAACACCTATGGGGATTTTGTAAAACCTGCGAGTATGCTGAACTTTGCCGGGGAGGTTGCACTTGGACGGCGCACGTATTCTTTGATCGCAGAGGGAACAATCCTTATTGTCACCACCGCGCCTTAGAGCAGGCAAAGCAGGGGATGCGGGAGCGGGTTTATCCGAAGGTGCAGGCGCAGGGACTTCCTTTCGATAATGGGGAGTTTGCCCTGATTGAGGAGCCAATTGACGCTCCTTGGCCAGAGAAAGACCCACTTCATTTTACTAGCGATCGCATTCAGTGGTCAGATAGCTGGCAGGATGAACCCAAATCTGCTTACGCCCTAGCAAGAGGTGTAATATGAGCCAAACAAGTAATTCCGGTGCTTGGGAGAAAGAATTACTTCCCAACGAAGGAACCGACAATTTTAAGTCTTTGAATAGTATTTCGGATGCTCAATATCCTATCCTACCGCGTTCTGGTTGGCAAAACCGGCGAGCCTTTTTAAAGGTTCTTGTTAAGGCGAAGCAGTCCTTGGACATGGCAGAAATTACTGCTACTCTCTGGGATTGAGGCAATTCATTATCATAGCCTCTTAAAATATATGTCTGTTGAAAGCGCACGAGCCTTTTACGAGCGGATAGCCACGGATGAAGTGTTGCAAAAGCAACTCCAAAAAGCTGCCAGCGATGATCAACGCTCAAAGATTATACTAGCTGCTGGCTATAGTTTTACACCACAAGAATGGGATGCCCTGGCAAATAATAATATCAGTGATGCAGAGCTAGATGCGATCGCAGGCGGAGTAAGTGCTGTCCCTTACCAGCCACCCAGCAGAGTATGGTCGGGTTTAGAACAAATCAGCTTTGATAAAATGCATCGGTTGTTTAACCCCTCTGCCTGGTCTATTAGGACAAAACTCTCGGTAGCACTGCTCTGTGTTGCGCTCATACCGATGAGCTTCACCACCTATCACAACCTCCAAGAGAGCCTAAAGAGTGCAGAGGACAGCGAATACCGCAAACTGGAACTCTTAGCCACCAGTAACGCTAGTCGCCTCGACCAGCTAATTCTCGACATCCAACGTGTTGCCGTCCAAGTCAGTACTGATAAAGATGTGGTGGGTTTTCTGGCTGCTACCACTCCCCAGAAGCAAACAGCCTTTCACTCCTCGATGCAACGAACACTAGATAACGTCTTTCGCTCCAACCCCGACTATGATGTTGTCTACGTCATGGATACAAAGGGGCGCTGCCTCGCCGCCACCGATCCCACATTCATTGGTCAAAACTACGCTTTGCGTGAATACTTCCGCTTTAGCATCCAGGGACGCCTTTATGTCTCTAGCATTGTAATAGGTACAACGAGTGGACGACCAGGCATCTACTTCTCCAACCCTGTGCGCTCTGAGGGCGGCAAGATTGTAGGAGTGGCGGTTTTAAAAATCAAGGGAGAGGACATCTGGAAGATCGTAAATGCATTGCAGGCTGGCTCTCAAAGCTATGCCTTCTTGATTGACGAGCGTGGGGTGATCATTAGCCATCCTGATAAATCGCTGCTTTATCATAGTCTAGCCCGCTTGCCACCTGAGAAACAAAAGCAGGGTGAAACTGACAGGCTTTATGGTGTGAATCAGATCAAAAGCTTGAACATTCCAGAGTTAGCAGCAGTAATCGTCGGAGCTAAACAGACAGGTCACACCAACTATTATTCCCCCCTTGAGCAGACGCACCAAATGCTCGGTTTTACCCCCTTACAACAGCAACCTTGGGTGTTAGGGGTGAACAAAGCCCACGCCCAGTTTGATGCTCCCTTAAATGAACTCATTTGGCAGAACAGCCGCAGCTTACTGGCAGTAGGAGCGATCGCAGCAATCATAGCCCTACTCTTGGCGCAAAGCATTGCCAAACCGATTCGTGCCTTAACAAAAGCAGCGCAAGCTCTGGTAGAGCAGGATGATTTTGATGATCATCAGTTAGCTAAAGTGTCTTACACAACTGACGACATCGGTCAATTAGTACGTGTTTTCCTACAAATGGCTCAAGAGGTGAAAGCGCGAGAGCAGAAGCTCAAACAACAAGTACTGGAATTAAACGTTGAAATTGACGAAGCGAAAAAGGCACGTCAGGTAGCTGACATCACACAGACAGATTATTTCCAGGAACTGCAACAAAAAGCGCAAAAAATCAAGGGGCGAATGGCCAAAAATGATGAAACAGAAACGGACTATTTCCAGCAGTTACATCAAAAAGCACAAAATCTTAAAGGTCGCGTTGTAAAAGTAGCTGATTGAAGAAATCCGCAGATAGCAACTATATCGAAGTTTTCACATAACTGGGGTATGACATAATGTCCAAAATTGTATCTATTCACTCGTTTCGTGGTGGTACGGGCAAATCAAATTTAACTGCTAACTTAGCCGCTACTATTGCGCGTCTTGGAAAACGTGTAGGTATTATTGACACCGACATTCAATCACCAGGGATTCATATTATTTTCGGTCTAGACGAGTCAAAAATGAACCGCTCCCTCAATGATTACTTATGGGGACGCTGTGTAATTAAGGATGCTGCATACGATGTCAGTAATACGTTAAATGCAGAAGGGGAGACATCTAAAGCAAATGGCACTCTCTACCTGATTCCTTCCAGTATTAAGGCAGGTGAAATTTCCCGAATCTTGCGCGAGGGTTATGACGTAGGCAAACTTAACGAGGGCTTTGAGGATCTGATGCGCGATCTCAATCTGGATTACCTATTGATTGATACTCACCCTGGTTTGAATGAAGAAACCTTACTGGCGATCGCTATTTCGGATATCTTAGTCGTTATCCTGCGTCCAGACCGCCAAGACTTCCAAGGTACTGCGGTAACGGTGGAGGTGGCGAAAAAATTAAACGTGGACAAAATGCTGCTGGTAGTTAATAAGGTGCTACCCGCAATGGATTTCAAAACTTTACGAGAACAGATGGAGACGACTTATGATACCCCAGTGGCTGGCATTGTGCCTCTTTCTGAAGAGATAATTCAGCTAGCCAGTAGTGGTTTATTTTGCCTGCGTTACGCTGACCATCCGTTTAGCCAGACGGTGCAAGAAATTGCTCGGCAGATTGTGGATCGGGTTGAGTTAAATAAAGTATTGGTGGGAGGCAATCACTTTTGAGCAATCAACACCAACTTCGTGCTAATGTACTTGCCTCTTATGGTGCTACTGCAAGGGAGATAGAAGAATTACTTGCCTACAATCAAAACACCTTTGATCACAGCTTTTTAACACTAAGTGCCAAGTTTCCGCTTGCACCCGAACCTCATGTACCCGTCTGGGAAGAATACGCCACTTTTGCTAAAGAGGTAGGAGTCTTTCAAGCTTTATCAACCAAGTTGGTACAGTTACAGTTCCCTATACTCGAAGGCATCAGCCAAACCCAAGTATACCGCTCTGCTACCCGTAAGGGTGTGACAGTAGATGGTATGGTCGAGGCGACTGGTCTGATTTTGCAGCAACCCGAACAACTCCACTTGATCCTACATCAAAGCTTGGCTGGAGTTATCCCGGTTTTGCTCACCAGGAACCGAGAGGACTTTGTTTCTTTGGTACAGGCGTTAACGATGCGGAATGAACCACTACCAGTCCCTGCTTCTATGGGAGCCTGCATAGTTACTGGTTTCAACAACTGGGATCGGGTTCGCCAGTATCGCCAACAATGGTCAGCTAAAAATTTTGGTAACTGCTCCGAAAGTAGTTGGTTAGAAGAATTTGGGCGACTAATCCCACAAAAGCAGCTCTATCAAGATCGGTTGATTATTTTGAGTGACGGTTTTTATAGCAATGTTTCAGCCAGCGACATCGGACTTTCGGAACCAGAATGGCGGCATATTTCCCTAACTATTCGGCTAGAACATGAATGTACTCACTACTTCACACACCGCTTATTCGGCTCCATGCGGAATAATCTGCTTGATGAACTGATTGCCGACTACAGAGGTATTGTGGCAGCTATCGGACATTATCAGGCTGATTGGTTTTTACGTTTTCTGGGGCTGGAGTCGTTTCCAGATTACCGAGAAGGAGGCAGATTGCAAAATTACCGAGGTCAACCGCCGCTTTCAGAAAGGGCATTTAAGATTCTACAAGCATTGGTGAAGTCTGCTGCTGAGAATTTGGAGCGCTTTGACGCTCAATATGGGCAGGAGTTAAGAACTCTCAATAATCAACCGATTATGTTAATAGCTTTGACTTATTTAACATTAGAGGAATTGGCTTCTTCTGAGGCACACTCATATATCCAAAAAATTCTAGACCAATTGCGGACAAGTCTGAAAGAGGCAGAGAGGCAGGGGAGCAAAGGAGCAGAGGGGCATCCAAAATCTAAACCACAATTGATATGAGTTATGACAGAAGTTCTACTTAAAGAGTTGAGTAATAGCGACATCAATTGGATGATCGCTACGGGTCAGAAAAAGGAGATACCTGCTGGCACTATCCTTGTACAGCAAGGAAAAGTCCTCGATACCCTACACATCATACTAGATGGAACATTCACAATCACTGTGTCACAAGCTACAAACAATCCTCTAGATCAAGCTTTTGCAGCTATGGAGGATAGCGAAACATTAGGACGAGAGATTGGTAGGTTATCAAGCGGTGAGATAGTAGGAGAAATCCCGTTTCTTAATGTTCGCCCAGCTGTTACTACTGTTGAAGCTGCCCAAAAGTCGGTGGTAATATCTATTTCTCAACAGCAATTGAGGGTAAAATTGCAGCAGGATGTTGGTTTTGCATCTCGATTTTATCGAGCGATCGCTATTCTACTTGCAAACAGAATTACTCAACTTGGTCATAGCAAACTTGTTAAGAACAAGACGCTTAGAGATATGCTGTTTGTTTTGGAACAATTGCATGATAGTGACATCGATTGGCTGATTGCTACAGGAAGTAGCCAAAAAATTGCCCCTAATACAGTACTCATCCGTGAAGGAGGGCCTGTAGATGCACTGTATATCCTACTGGATGGAACAATGACAGTTTCTGTTTCTGAGGATGAACGTAATCCTTTAACTCGCGCCTTTGCGGTTTTAGAGGGTGAGGAAATCAGAAGCAGAGAGATAGCGAGATTATCAAAAGGCGAAATCGTAGGAGAAACAGCTTTCATTGATACTCGCTTACCTTTTGCAACTGTCAAAACTACTAAAGACTCACTTGTGTTGTCAATTCCTCGACAACAATTAGCAGCAAAACTACAGCAGGATATAGGTTTTGCTTCTCGATTTTATCGGCTGATTGCTACCCTACTTGCCAATCGCCTACAGGAAATGTTCAGCCGACTTGGTTATGGCAGACGCATTTATAGCAAAGGTCAATCATTAGATGAAAATCTTGAATATGAAGATGAACTGGATGCCAATATTTTAGATAACATGGCACTGGCTGGAACAAGATTTGATTGGATGTTGAGCCGTTTAAAAAGAAATTAGATTTATCTCGATAATATGTATAGTGTTAGGTTTTGGCTTAACACATTTTTTTATATATATTTAATTCAATCAGGTTTAAAGAATCTGGATTTTTTTATAATTTAGACTCATTAAACCTTTTGTCTTGATTAAAAATTGCATTTGTAAAACTACTTTTTATCAAAAAAAACGTTAGTCTGATCAAAAAATAGTGGATTGTTTAGTTAATTAATTTTCTTTAGTATTGGATTATAACAAGCAGTTACTAATAAATAACAACAAAAATTTATCAGCAAATGCTTGTAGATTGTTAAAATATGGAGAAAGAACAATGTCTAATCTAGAAGAATCAAAACTACCACTGTCTGAAGCACAAGAATCAAAACTACCAATATCCCAAGAGCAAGCCGAAGCCAAATCTGAAGATGAGCTAAATGCTGAAGAAGCAGAAGCAGTTGCCGGAGGAGGTCTTATTGGTGCAGCCATAGGTGGTGTTGTTGGTGGTGCTGTTGGCTATATTACAACTGGGAATCTAGAGGGTGCTAAAGCTGGTGCTGCTGGTGGTATTGCAGTTGGAGGTTTTGTACCTGAGCCGTAATATTTTACGGCTCTCTTTTTGCTGATAATCAAAGCACCATTCCCCGCCTCCGGTATCCTTCCACCAGATGGTAGAAGGTTTGGGGGTGGGGTTTTACAAACTCAGTATTGCTTAAAGAACCTTTTTGATTGTTGCCTATTTCCTATTAGTTGAATTGCACTCGTCAGTTCATGAATCAAATCTGACTGCTATAGAAATGATTTGAATCTATTTACTTTACAGCTTTTTTTCTCAATATAAACTCTAAATTGATGATAATTTGAGATGCTCAAACAATTCAAAACAAAAAAAATTACTCAAGCTGCCTTGAGATTTTTAATTTTTACAGTAGTTCTTGTTATTGTATTAAAATTTCAAGGAATGCCATTGATTAGAGCATTACTAAATGCCTCTGTGGGCGGTGCAATATTTGCAGTTTTAATGGAATTGATCGCTTTGTTTCGGAAGTAAGGGTTTTCCCAATTTTCGTAATAATAAAGTGAGGATTAATGGTTGAACACAAGCAAAATTTATTCCGAAAAGAGTCACTAGAGCGTTTATCTTCACCTGAAAGGCTAGACCAATTAATGCAAGTGGTCAGCCCTAAAAGCTGGCTACCTTTAACGGCTTTAGGTTCCTTGGTAGCAGTCGCCGTGGTTTGGAGTGTTTATGGACGCATCCCAATTACCGTGGAGGGTCAAGGGGTACTGATTTATCCACGCAACGTTATGCCACTGCAATCAAAAAGTGCAGGGCAGTTACTTGCTTTGAATGTGAATGTTGGGGATGTCGTTAAAAAGGGAGATGTATTAGCAACGGTTGACCAAGTTGACCTGCGTAAGCAATTACAATTAGCGCGGGCTAAACTAGCCCAACTAGAGGAGCAGGATCGCAACGCCAGTTTATTACAAGGGCAGCGTCAGCAACTCGATACAAAAGCAATCCAAGAACAACGCCTAACTCTTGAGCAAAGACTAAAAATTGTCCAGGATTTGACACCTGTATTGAGGGAGAAAGGGCTGGTATCAATCGGGCGCGATCGCCTAAATTTACAGCGACGCTTAGAAACACTCCAAGGGCTGCTTCCTACTCATAAAAAGAGATTAGATAATCGTCAGAAACTATTGACAGAGGGAGCAATTCCTGATGATGTAGTCTTAGAAGCGCGGCAACAATACGACGATGCGCGTGCAAGCATCGATGAAGCTGAATCTCAGTTGAAGCAACTAGACCTTAAGGAAGCAGATGCACAACAGCAATATCTCTCAAATCTCAACGAAATCAAAAACATTCAAGCTCAATTGCAAGAACAGAATAGTAAAGCAGCTACTCTAGCTCAAGAAGACCTGCAAACTGCAACTACCCGCAAAAACGAGATTCAAGAAGTCAAGCGAGAGATTGCCAAACTAGAACAACAACTAGGCAATAACAGCCAGATTATCTCTCAACACTCAGGACGTATTTTAGAAATCACTGTTACAACGGGGCAGGTGATTGATGCTGGAACCCGTTTAGGAAGTATAGATGCAGAAAATTCATCTAACAAAATGGTTGGCATCACCTATTTTCCGGTTGGAGAGGGCAAGAAAATTCAACGGGGTATGACGATTCAAATTACACCGCAAACCGTGAAACGGGAACGCTTTGGCGGTATTGTTGGTAAGATTACCACTGTCTCACCATTTCCCATTACCAGAGAAGCAGCCGCTAGTGTAGTGGGCAATCCCGAAGTGGTGACAGGTCTCATGGGTGAGAAGCAAGAGGCTGTTATTCAAGTATTTGCTGACTTGCAGCCAGATTCTACCACTTTTAGCGGCTACAAGTGGTCTTCTTCTGATGGCCCGCAGCTGAAAATCTCTTCTGGAACGACTACATCTGTGCGAGTCAAGGTGGAAGAGCGATCGCCGATTACGTTTGTTTTACCTATTTTGAGGTCTGTCAGTGGTATCTACTAATCCTTCATTAGTGGCACCGATTAATCCTTTGCAGTACCTGCAAAACCTGTTGAAAAATCCAGGTAAGCGGGTAAAGACACCCACGCTTTTGCAAATGGAGGCAGTAGAATGTGGTGCCGCAGCTTTGGGAATTATTTTGGGTTACTATGGTCGGATTGTGCCTCTGCCAGAACTGCGTCGAGAGTGTGGAGTCTCCCGCGATGGCAGCAAAGCTTCTAACGTCCTCAAAGCTGCCAGAAGCTATGGACTCCTTGCAAAAGGCTTTAAGAAGGAACTGGATCAACTTCCAGACCTCAGCCCTCCCTATATTGTGTTCTGGAACTTCAACCACTTCTTAGTAGTAGAGGGATTTAGCTCTGCTTGGGTTTATCTTAACGACCCAGCCACTGGGCCACGAAAGGTGTCTCAACAGGAATTTGACGAGGGGTATACCGGAGTAGTGTTGGTTGTAGAACCAGGGCCAGAGTTTGAAAAAGGGGGACGTAAACCTAGCCTGATTTTATCGCTGTGGTCACGGCTAAAGGATGCTACTGGTGTCTTAATTTACTGTCTAGTCGCAGGATTTTTGTTAACACTAGTGGGACTGGCAGTACCAGTATTTAGTCAAGTGTTTGTAGACGAAATCCTGGTGCAAGGACGACAGCACTGGCTGCGTCCGTTGTTACTGGCAATGGCGATCGCAGCAGTCCTCCAAGGAGTATTAACCCTGCTGCGATTGCGGTATCTACGCCGCTTGAAAGTCAAGCTGTCTGTAGGAATGTCCAGCCGCTTTCTGTGGCATATCCTGCGCTTACCCGTTAGCTTCTACGCCCAACGGTTTGCAGGTGAAATTAGTAACCGCACCAGTCTCAACGACCAAGTTGCTGATGTGCTTTCGGGACGATTGGCGACTACAGTCATTGATGCGGTGATGGTAATTTTTTATGCCATAGTCATGCTCCAATATGACTGGGTACTGACTTTACTTGTAGCTAGTTTTGCTGCTGTAAATGTCTTAACCTTGCAGTGGATCTCTCGTCAGCGGGTCGATGCTAATCAGCGATTAATTCAAGAGTATGGTAAAGCTGCGGGCGCATCGATTGCCGCTCTCCAAAGTATAGAAACTCTCAAAGCATCAGGGTTGGAATCAGATTTCTTTTCGAGGTGGTCAGGGTACTACACCAAGGCGATCAATTCCCAGCAAGAACTAGGGGTGACAAACCAAACTTTCTCAATATTACCTACACTTTTGTCTTCACTCTCATCAATGGCTTTATTGGTTGTAGGTGGTTTACGAGTCATGGATGGACATCTTAGCATCGGAATGCTTATAGCCTTTCAAGGACTGATGCAGAGCTTTCTGCTGCCTGTTAACAATCTCGTCAACTTCGGTAGTACCCTCCAGGAAATGGAGGGCAATTTAATTCGCCTAGATGATGTGTTGGATAACCCAATTGAAGGAGCAGGGGAAGCAGGGGAGGC
>NZ_CAXTNE010000015.1:0-54913 GCF_964245445.1 uncultured Nostoc sp. | reverse complement strand
GGATAAAAATAAATAACCAATGCCCAATGACTAATGACTAATGACTAATGACTAATGACTAATGACTAATGACTAATGACTAATTTATTATGAATAAAATTGCTTATCTTCAATGTCCGACAGGAATTTCTGGTGATATGTGCCTGGGTGCTTTGGTGAGTTTGGGTGTTCCTGTGGAGTATTTAATTGAAAAACTCAATGGGTTGGGTATTGAACAGGAATATCAGCTAAGGGCAGAATTTGTCCAACGTAATGGTCAGCAGGGGACTAAAGTTCATGTGGATTTAGTACACGATCGCCACCACCACCATCACCACGACCACGAACACAGTCATGATCACACACGCCACCTGCCAGAAATAGAGCGGATGATTCTCAAAGCGGGGTTGCCATCACGGGCAGAAGCTTGGAGTTTGGCGGTATTCCGACAGCTAGCAGTCGCAGAAGGGGCGGTGCATGGCATTTCTCCTGAAAAAGTTCATTTTCATGAGGTGGGTGCTGTAGATGCGATCGTAGATATTGTGGGTACTTGTCTGGGATTAGATTGGTTGGGGATTGAGAGCAATGACGAAGGATTGCCCCTACTTTATTGCTCGGCGTTCCCGACTGGTGGCGGCACTGTTCGGGCTGCACATGGTCAGATGGCAGTACCAGTACCAGCAGTATTAAAGCTGTGGGAAATGCGGGGTTGTCCAGTTTATAGCAATGGGATTGACAGAGAACTGGTGACACCAACAGGAGCTGCGATCGCTACTACTTTGGCAAGAGATTTTGGTTCACCACCTGCGATCGCTATCAAGCAGATAGGATTGGGAGCAGGAACCATAAATTTACCCATTCCCAATATTTTACGCCTTTGGGTGGGTGAAAGCGCAAGTTTACAGTCAAATTTCAGCGATTCTGAAGGTAGTAGCTCAAATTTAGAAACGATATCAGTACTAGAAACTCAAATTGATGATTTAAATCCGCAAGCGATCGGCTATGTGTTTGAGGCGTTGTTTGCTGCTGGTGCGCTAGATGTATTTACCCAAGCGATCGCAATGAAAAAGTCCCGTCCAGGGATTTTGCTGACTGTGATTTGTCATCTAGAAAATTTACTCAGTTGTGAAGCAGTTATATTCCGCGAAACTACAACTTTGGGTATTCGGCGAACAACTCAGCAACGCGCCATTTTACAACGGGAAATTCAACAAGTGGAAATTGAATATGGTCAAGTGCGCGTCAAGATAGCATGGAAAGGGCAATCACCAGAAAAAGTTATTGCAAATGTGCAGCCAGAATATGAAGATTGTGCAGACTTAGCCCGAAAACATAATATTCCTTGGCGCGAAATTCAACGGTTGGCACTACAGCGTTGGTATTTAGTCAATGGCTGATACAAATTCCTCGTTCCTCGTTCCCAGTCTCGTACTGGGAATGCCATCCTAAAGGTTCTGCCTCTGCTCACACATCAATAAACTCTACCGTGTTTCGCTTTTACAAGCGTGCCATTCGATTGTCATATTTTGGGCGATGGAAAACTTCCATTTTCCGACATTTTTAGAGATATGAATTTTTCTAGTTTAAGTAATGATGTTGTTCAAATAATTCGCACTAACTAGTCCAATTGGAGAATTGTCATACTCAAAATGATGAAACTCGATACTTACGTCTTAAAGAATAAGTTTATGTACAACAACGCTTCAGATTACTTTTAAATAAAACTGATAAGCTATGCACTACCCACTATTTAATAGTTATATTCAGGTACTGACACAATGTCTTTATCCATATCTTACTAAATTTTATATATTGCTAATTGTAAGCAACGTTATAGCGTTGAAATTTCTAAGCATAAGTCAATAATGCCCCCTATTCAACTGATCTACATTAACGTGTCTAAGCTTCAGTTTAGTTTTTTAGTAGGCTTAATCAGCGCCCTTAGCGCTTGTGTTAATCTACCAGCAGCAGCTTTACCAGGGCAAGACGCTGAGACAGTAATGCGATGGTCAGATGATCATCAGTTGATTGCTTTCCTCATGCCTAGCATCAAGTTACAAGCGGGAGAACCCGATTTGTCTTCTACATCTAAGTGCCTTGGCAAGGAGTTAAGTTTTGCCGTTTGGGCACCTAATGGCTTGGTGATCCGAGAAATGATCGATTATCAGTCTAGTGATACGTCTTTCAATTTCGATCCAAACAATTCCGCCGGAATTAATCTGATTCAACAAGTGTACGATTCTGCGATCGCTCAAGATTTTGCTTCTTCCACCCTGATATATAAGAGAAACGATAACACTCCCAGACCCAGTTTTTACCGAGGTAAGCGCTACGGGTATATCACGCTACACTTTCTTGATCGCCGCCGCCAAAATATAACTCAGCAACGCGCTGTGTCACAGCTAACATTAGTGCCTCTAGGCCAACTAGAAAATGAAATTCAACTTGATAAAAAAATCTAGGGTTATTTCCTCAACCTCCATAGTGTGAACTATTTCAAGGTCACATGGCGGCTGATTGCAGTAGAATTGGTCCATTCTTGCTTCTGGGTTGCGGCTGAGTCTAATGCATAAGCTAACTTCACTCATTCCTAACTAAACAATGATGGCACGCATATACCCCGCTATCCTTGAACGGGGTTTCCTTACAAATACTGTTTATAGCAATAAACAAGCAAAATCATGAAACTTCTTAAATTAGTAAACATGTTCCTGTTAACAGGAGCATTTGTAAGCGCTCAGACTATTATCAGCATAACTTTTTCACAGCCTGCTGACTCACAGTCCACTAATCGCAGTAAAGCGATTGAAGTACCATTTAAAATTTGCAACTCATCCGAAACATGGGTGCGCCCTACTGAAGCAGAACAAATGAAGTTTCTACGGTCGTCTATGAGCGCAAGATATAATGATCTGACTAAGAACCCTGAGCTTTATGAAAGATGGTTGAGCTATAATATTTATTCGTTTACAACTTTTGGTGGTAGTTCGTTTTTTGATTATCATTATCTTGCAGGTTTATGGACACCCAGCGATAATCTTGTATGGCAATGTGATAAATCATCAAGGAATAAAATTAACACTGGAGAGATAGCTGAAGTCTGGGTTTTGCTATACAGAGCAATAAGTATTAAGTGGGTAGGCAATCACTATCTTATGGTAGTTAAGCCAACAAAGAAAGGTCGTCAATATATTCAATTATCTAGACGAGAGCATCAGGATTCACTTCCATTAAAAGTCGTTACTGAAGACGGTAGTGAGATAAAAGTGTTACCCTTATCACCCAACAAGCCGTATTATTAGGACTTAGGCATCGTACATAAGTACTATACGCAATTTAAGAGACCTCTTGCATAAATGCTTAAATTGTCATATTGAGCGGAGTGATACATTTAGCGAGATTCTTCTCTCCCCTGCGTTTTGCTCAGAATGACATACCTGATTTTGGGACTTTTGCAAGAGGTCTAAGTGTTTCAGCTATGTTTAGCATCTAGCGATGTCTACGATGGGCTACGCCTACGCAAATAAGCGAATAAATAAGGGTTATGCGAAGCGCCCGAAACGAACAAATACCGTTAAACATATTATGGCTAATTTGTACAATGCGGAAGTCCTAGTTATATGATTACGGAGTCAAAAAATGCCATTTCAAAGCACAGATGGACAAAGAAAGGGAGCGCTTATATCCGACTATATGACCAAGCATTGTTACCTTGGCAGACTACTAATGGTTGCCTGTAATTTTTCTTTTTGGGTCTGGAGTTTTAGAGTCATAGTTAGAAGGCATTTAATTATTTAGAATTTTTATCAAATATTGTGTCAATGTAAACGCATCTACACCCAATTCACTACGCTCTTGGGCTGCTAAAATACCCGCTTGTGAATGCCACCAAGCGGCAGTTGCCACAATATCTTCTGTGGGAATCTGTTTAGTTGCTGCTTGCGCCAATAATCCACCCAGTAGCCCAGTTAACACGTCGCCGCTACCGCCACGTGCTAAGGCGGGTGTACTTTCAGAAACAATCCAAACAGCACCTTCAGGGTTTGCGATCGCAGTTCTCGCCCCTTTCAACAACACTATCGCCTCACTTTGCACGGCTGCTTCTCTTACTGCTTGTACCCTGTCATGTTTGGCATTGGGGACATCAGGAAACAATCGCTCAAATTCGCCAGTGTGGGGTGTGAGTACGGTTACAGCAAGACGTTTTTTTAATGTGGCGATCGCTCCCATTTGTGCCAAGATATTTAAACCATCGGCATCAAGAAGTAAAGGGCGATCGCTGTTGATCGCTTCTTGGACAATGGGAGTGGCATCTCGTGTTAAACCGGGGCCACAAGCGATCGCATTAAAGGAACTCAGATCAGTTTTTTCTGGCAATTGTAATTGAGCAATGGCTCCAGTTTCCGTCTCTGGACAACCGACAATTAGCGCTTCTGGCAAATGTGACACCAAAAGAGATTTCAGCGATTCGGGTACAGCAATGGAAAGCATACCTACACCACTAGCCCTAGCACCCAAACCAGTTAAAATTGCCCCGCCTGCATAGCGCCGCGAACCGCAAATCAGTAGTAAATGTCCTTCTTTATATTTATGGGTGACTGGTGGACGGGGTAGAGGTAAATTAGCAAGTGCCGTTGCTAGTGTAATACGTTTAATGCTGGGTGCATCTTTTAGAACAGCTTCCACATCAGTTAAAGGAATATCGAAATCGATTAACTCAGCTTTGCCGAGATATTCCAGCGCCTGATCTTGGAAGAAAGCTAGCTTCCATAAACCCAAGCAGAAAGTGTGAGTAGCACGAATGGCAGTTCCTAATACTTCGCCTGTGTCGGTGTGTAAACCTGAAGGTAAATCGATGCTATAAATCGGCACAGGCAATTCATTTAGCTGATTAATTGCAGAGGCAATGGGATCAGTGAGATTTTTTTCTAAACCATACCCAAACAAGCCATCAATCAACAAATCAGAATCTGGCAGTTGCTCAATTGTTTGATAAATTGGAATGCCTAAACTCTGAGCATACTGTAAGTGCTGCGAAGTTAATTCCTTAAGCTTAGAGAAAGGAGAATAAATCCAAACCTCATAGCCGCGAAAGTGTAATTCACGGGCTACTACTAAAGCATCTCCGCCATTATGACCCGGGCCGACAAGAATTCCGACACGAGATCCCCTTGCCTGCGGCGACTTTCTTAAGAACACGGTGTTTGAAAGGATGTAGCCCCCTTTTTTAAGGGGGGTTGGGGGGATCTCTTGAATGCGACGGGCAATTAATCCCGCCACCTTTTCCATTAAAGCGACTACAGGCATTCCTACTGCAAAGATCCGATCTTCAATATCGCGCATCTGCACAGCAGTCACTACCACTTGCGAAATTTTTTCTTGTCTGTTCTGCATCAGTCCTAAGTCCTGTTAGCGGATAGCTATGGTTTAGCTAGTGCTGAGTTATGAGTTTCAGTACCCTGAAACTTTAGCAGATTTAAAAACCCTTTATAACGCTAATAAATTGAGGTTATTTATGCCTTATGGCCTATGTCAATATGTGTAGTGAACATTTCTGAGAAAACTTGGTACAGTTTGCACGAGTTAGCAAATATGTTGTCACAAGTCGGCAAATATGTTGTCATAAAAGTACCTTTACGTGGTTAGTTATCATTTGCGAATATCAAGATTATCAACTTTCAAGAAACTTTGGTAACAATCATGAAAAAACTACTTTCTCTAATTTTGCTTGGACTTTTTCCTGTGGGTTTCGTGTTATCTCCACTGAAACCAGCAGCTGCTTATTGTGTATACAACGACTCAGATCAAGATATTACAGCGCTCCAACTACCAGTTAAACCAGACTCTTTTAAAAAGGTTATTGGACCAAAGAACAAGGAGTGTTGTAACTTTAGTGAGACTAGTTGTCTTACAACAGCAACTGATGGACCAGAGGGCTTGACAAAGTTTGCTGTGTATAAGGGCAACTTCAACACCTCTGCAATTACAGCACAGACTATTTTTGAAAAAATAGCTACAATTTTAGCGGGATCTATTCCTATCATAGGAGCTTCTGCTCAACCTGCTGCTGACGAAATATTCAAGGCACTTGATGAATACATTCCCGAAAGTGCTAAAATTAACACTGTAGTTACTTATAATGGCGGTGTTGTTGTGTACAAGGGAGGAGTAGATCTTTTTGGATGTTGGACTGGATCATGTATAGGACAGGACGTTAATGGTGACGGAACAAAGGGTGTTCCTAAGTAGTGATAGTGGATCATAGGAATGATTAAGTTCGTATAGCATCTTCGGTGATGACCAAAATAGCAGACAGCACTAATATGGTTGTCCAAGAGGATGTTTTAAAAGGCTCTTTTACTCTCATGGTGAACACGACAAAGCATCTCAGTACATGACTGAAACCTTGTTTTTCCGTTGTCATTGAGCTAAATTAAAACTAGAAAATTATACCTTCTAGGACTTTTAAAACAACCTTTTAGATTTTTAGAGAATGACAATGTAAGTTCCCAATTGGAGCTAAAGCACACAAGTAAAAACCCGCATTTAATAACTGTGGGTTTTTAATTTTTCTTATTTTATTCTAAATTACGGCAAATACATTGATGCGATAAATGTAGGTACGATGATAGAGCGATGGCTACGCCCGCTGTTAGCATTAGCGTTCGTGCAGCGTCTCGTAGAGAAGCGGTAGCGAGTCCTCTCCCAAGGGGAGACGCCAAAGGCGAACGAGCGTCAGCCTCTGCAAGAGTTGGCATCGCAGAACTTTTCGGTCTACTGAAGGTAATTAAGAGAATTGCTATACGTGTATTCATACATCTCATCGGCTGATATATCTGCTTAATGCTGACATAGCTGGAATCTTTGTGTTACAACTTGGCAGACAATTTAATCATGCGTTGGAGTGGGTGAATCAGATTTTGGGAATAATCCTCATAGTGTATGAAAGCATCGTTTTGGTTAGGCTTCACGCTATGAGAGCGCGATTTATAGGAAAAAAGCAGATTTTTGGCTGTTTATCTATTGGATTTTGCTGCATTTTGTGGATTTGTTTGGTATTAATTCCAGTTCACGCAACCTCTACAGGTTCTATTGATAATTTGCGCCAACAGCAGCAACAAATGAACCAGCAGCGTCAGAGTGTGGTTAACGATCGCAATCGCTTAACAAATCTCCAACAAGAAGCCCAAAAACACCTCACTGGTTTAAAGCAAAATCTGCAAACTACAGATAGCTACATTCAAGAGAGCGAATCACGATTACAACTCACCACCCAACGCCTCCAGCACTTGGAAACTGATTTAGCTGTGGCGGAACGTTCTTATGAGGAGCGGCAAATAGCAACAGTAGCACGATTGCGTTATCTCCAGCGATCGCCTGCATCTGTCGGATGGGCAGTTTTGCTCGAAAGTGAAAATATCAGCGACTTTTTCAGCCGTCGTCATCAGTTGAAGTTAGTGTATCAGGCAGACGAACAAATTTTGGTAAAACTGAACCAGCAAGCAAAGCTGATAAATAAACAAAAAACGGACGTAGAACAGCAAAAAAACGAAATTGCCTTGATTCGTGAGCAATTGTTAGCACAAAAATCCGATTATCAAAACCAGGCGGAGTCACAATCGGAATTGATTCAACGTCTTAATAGCGATCGCTTGGCTTTGGAAGCGGCACAAAACCAGTTAGAGAGGGAATCCAAAAATCTGGAAGTCTTGATTCAACAAAAGGTAGCAGAAGCTAGAGCAACAGAAGAAGCCCAAGCAAAAACCAACAGCCGGACAAGTGTGATCATTCGGGGAACTGGTGTAATGGCATATCCTAGCGATGCTGCTACTAGCAGTCCCTTCGGCTGGCGGATGCACCCAATCCTTGGCTATCGTCGCTTTCATGCCGGATTGGATTTTGCCGCTAGCTATGGTAGTAAAATTCGGGCAGCCGATTCGGGCAGAGTAATTTTTGCTGGGTGGTATGGTGGTTATGGCAGAGCAGTAATTATCGACCACGGCAATGGCCTTACTACACTGTACGGACATACCAGCGAGTTGTATGTTTCCGAAGGACAAGTAGTTGAACGCGGACAAGCGATCGCTGCTGTCGGTTCCACAGGTTTCTCAACTGGCCCTCACCTCCACTTTGAAGTCCGCCGGAATGGTACACCGGTAGACCCAGCTAATTATCTTTGAACTTATAAACCAAGTTTCTCTTGGCTGCAAATTTTATCACAGACATGCTATAATATGTAAGACTAAGGGCGCGTAGCTCAGTGGATAGAGCAACAGATTCCGGTTCTGTGGGTCGGGGGTTCAAATCCCTCCGCGCTCGTTACTTTTACAAGACTAACCATAAAATCAACAGATCATTTTCTCTCATGGGATAAACCCAATTTCTCCTATGAGAGAAAATGGCAACGGGTAGCTGGAATATAAAAAATTATTTAGACTTAGTAATATAATTTGGGATTATAAGTTATTGACAAATCCTGTCTATGATAATCCCTAATAACTTATTACAAAATAGGTTTTTAATATAATTTATACTAAACTTCAAATTGAGATTGGCGATACATCCAGGCAACTTAAATTTACGGTTGACAAGAAGGTGATGCGCTTTGATTATGTGGTTGCTAATCCGATGTGGAATCAGGATAACTACGGCGCAGATGCTTATGAAAAATAGAAGAGTTGAGGCAAGCGGATTATAATCTTAGCCCTTCGCAGTTTGTAGATGTTAGCAATAAAGTTGTGCATTGTGCGATCGCTCACGGATATTTTGACAGATTTGGCGGTAGCCAGACAAGAGAAGAAATGGGCGGGTAAAGATTTAGCTGAGGTGCTTGCTAATTTTAAATTTTAGATTTTGGTATTTATTTTTTCAGGAGGATAGGATTAATGACTCAAGCAATTGATAAGGAACAAACGATAATTGATGAATTTAAAAAGTTATCTCCTGAGAAGCAGCAGGAGGTATTAAATTTTATTGAATTTTTGCAGTTTAAGGAGATGCAACACCAGAAGACACTTGAGGATAAAGAGAAGGAAAAAAAAGTTTCATTTTTAGAAGCTGCCAAGGAGTATATTGGATGTGTTGATGGAGGGACTGGAGATTTGGCGACTAATAAAAAGCATATAGAAGGATACGGTAGGTAGTGAAGCAAAATATCATTATTGATACTGGTCCTCTAGTTGCTTTAATTAATAATCGGGAACAATATCATAGTTGGGCTACAAAAGAAGTTGCTAATCTAGCTTACCCTTTCTTGACTTGTGAAGCAGTAATTAGGGAAGCGTGTTTTATATTGCGAGATTTTTATAACGGAGAGGATACAGTTATGTCTTTACTAGATACTGGCTTAATTCAAATCTCTTTTCGTCTCAGTGATGAAATAGGAATGGTTAGAGAGTTGCTGAAGCGATATCAGAATGTGCCAATGTCGTTAGCTGATGCGTGTTTGGTAAGAATGAGTGAGTTAATTGTGGGGAGTTGTGTCTTGACGCTAGATAGTGATTTTCGGGTTTATCGGAAGAATAAGAATGAGATTATGGATTTGATTATTGCTGATGGGATATAAAAGGGGATAGGTATAAGTGAGATATAAGTACCTAAAATTACAGCCAATTACTTTTAAAACATCCTCTAAGCTTGACATTTTGCCTGTCTATGCTGTGTAACTTAAAAGTTCAAAAGGCGAAAGGCAAATATGGTTTTCCAGTACACTAACGCATTTGTCACCATAGCATCGGTTAATTACGAGAAGTTAGTGAATTTCTATACTAAATTGCTGGAGCAAAAGCCAGTTATTTTAATTGCGAATGTCTATGCTGAGTTTAATTTGGTTAGTATGCGTTTAGGTATTTTTAAACCAAAGAACACAAACGAATCGGAATTTGAAGCTATTGCCAAAAGTAAAATAAGTTTGTGCTTAGAGGTGAGTAACTTAGAAGATGCGATCGCTCACCTAACAGCTTTAGGCTATCCCCCGCCAGGAGAGATTTCCATTGCTTCTCACGGCAGAGAAATTTATGCCTATGATCCTGATGGCAATCGGATAATTTTACATCAAGCCCCAGTGAATGATAATTAATAAGTGATAATAATTTATTTGGTAATTGACTATGGCTATAACTCAAAACTATAGATTAAACCTGATTCAATGGTATCCAGGTCACATTGCGAAAGCTGAAAGGAAGCTCAAAGAACAGCTGAAGCGCGTAGATGTGGTGTTTGAGGTACGAGACGCACGGATTCCCTTAGCGACTCACCATCCGCAAATAGGTGAGTGGGTGGAGGGTAAGACACGGGTGTTAATACTTAACCGAGTAGATATGATTACGCCGCAAATGCGATCGCTGTGGATAGATTGGTTTAAACGTCAAGGAGAAGTCCCTTATTTTACCAACGCTCAACATGGTAAAGGTATAGCAGAAGTGGCGCGGGCAGCACAAGCTGCTGGAGTAGAACTTAATAAAAGAAGAAGTGATCGCGGCATGTTACCCCGTCCAGTGCGGGCTGTGGTGATTGGTTTTCCCAATGTCGGTAAATCAGCTTTGATTAACCGCTTGTTAGGACGGCGAGTAGTAGAAAGTGCAGCCCGTCCTGGGGTGACTCGCCAACTGCGCTGGGTGCGAATTTCAGAACATTTGGAATTGCTAGATGCTCCTGGTGTCATCCCTTTAAGATTGGAAGACCAAGATGCAGCATTGAAATTAGCCATTTGTGATGATATCGGTGAAGCATCTTACGATAACCAGCTAGTAGCAGCAGCCCTAGTGGATTTACTCAACTATTTGGAAGCTGTAGCCGCAGATTTATTACCAAAGAAACCATTACAGTCCCGTTACCAACTCGATTCGACATCAGACACCGGAGATACCTATTTGTACGCCTTGGCAGAGCATCGTTACAAAGGTGATATAGAGCGAGCTGCAAGGCAACTTTTAACGGATTTTCGCAAAGGTTTGTTAGGTGAAATGAGTTTAGAATTGCCTCCTGACTAGATTACAAGCATTTTCAGACTGTTTTTGAGTCGCAGATGAGTAGCACTCAAAAATCTGGGCACTCTGCTTTAGTGACATCTGGGTGGCAGTAGTATCTCAAAACTGTTTGGACGTTATCGCCAATCCAGTAGGCAAATTTTTCAGGCGATGCCTCAGAAGCGATCGCCCAAGTAGCAATAGATCACAAGTGGGAGCGAACCGAAAATGAATTTAAGGAAGTCAAGGTGAGTATAAAAGACCTTCAAGGCTTTCTGCAAAAGAGAGATAACTTCAAAATCAGGGAATAGCCACTGGGGATTCTTCTCAGACATCACCTTATGATGTTTCTAAGGAAATTCCTGGTAGAACAAATATCCGATGTTAGCGTTAAAACTCGTGAAGCCTTTTATAGATAGCAAGTTGGGAAATAGGGATAAATTAGGGGCACAGGGGCAGAGGAGAATAATTCGTAACCAATGCTTAATGCCCAATGCCCATTAATTATGATTAACTTTCCAGTTTGCTAAATCAGTTAAAGAGCGATCGCGGTAACGTCCATAACGCTCTTGCTTACTTTTGATTTTCGCACCCAGTTCAGGAAAAATCCCAAAGTTGGGCGGCATTGGTTGGAAATGCTTCGGCGAAGCGGAACTAATAAATTCCAATAACGCACCCATCATTGTTGTTGGTGGTAAAACTAAAGCTTCTTTACCCAAGGCTAGCCGCGCTGCATTAATTCCCGCCAAGCAGCCACCCGCAGCCGCAGCAGTGTAACCTTCAGTACCAATCAACTGTCCAGCAGCTAACAATGTTGGACGCTCTTTAAATTGCAGAGTCGGATGCATTAGCTGAGGAGCATTAATAAAAGTGTTGCGGTGCATAACTCCCAATCGCACAAACTCCGCCTTTTCCAAACTGGGAATTAGCTGAAATATACGCTTTTGCTCACCCCAACGCAGATTAGTTTGAAATCCTACCATATTCCACAGTTGACCGGCTTTATCTTCTTGTCGTAACTGCACCACAGCATAAGAACGTTCCCCTGTGCGAGTATCTGACAATCCTACTGGCTTTAGGGGGCCGTAGCGCATGGTATCTTCCCCACGCTGTGCTAGTTCTTCAATGGGTAAACAAGCTTCAAAAAATTTCGCCGTTTCCCGTTCAAAACCTTTAAGTTCTGTTTGTTCAGCTTTACAAAGTTCTTCTCGAAACCTCAAATACTGCTCTTTATTCATTGGGCAGTTGAGATAAGCGGCTTCACCTTTGTCATAACGTGATGCCATAAAAGCAATGTCACGGTTAATCGATTCTCCTACAATAATTGGACTAGCCGCATCAAAAAAGCTCAGGTATTCCATCCCGGTAAAACGGCGCAAATCCTCCGCCAAGTCGGGACTCGTTAAAGGCCCAGTTGCCAAAACCACAATTCCTTCAGGAATTGCAGACACTTCACCCCGGCGAAATTCAATTAAAGGATGGCTGGCTAAAGTTTGAGTCAAGTCTTGCCCAAATTGTCCCCTATCTACCGCTAGCGCCCCACCCGCAGGTACGGCGTGTTCATCAGCTTTAGAAATGACGATAGAACCCAGTTGGCGTAATTCTTCGTGCAATAATCCAGCTGCGCGATCGCTTGCCATTGCTCCAAAGGAATTACTACACACTAATTCTGCCAAATGTTCTGTATGATGAGCAGGGCTGAAGCGTTTTGGACGCATTTCATGCAGAATTACTGGCACTCCAGCTTGGGCTATTTGCCAAGCTGCTTCTGTCCCAGCTAGTCCACCTCCAATTACTTGTATCGGTTGTTGTTCCATAGTTAAATTTTTAATTCCTATATCATAAGTATCCATCAACATCACAGACGTAAAATTAAATAAAAAGTCATGCTTACTATATAATCAGCGTAAAACATGCTGGAGCAACAACACTAGATAATCTCTGCTATGCCTATATTTTCTATAACCTGCAAAAAAGAACTGATTTAGAGTCAACAATTATAAATTATCTGTATCAATTCCTTTTTCTTTGAGTTTAGCTAACAATTCTTGATAGCGAGCGCGCTCTTTTTCTAATTCTTGTAAAGCCGCTTCCTTTGCTTGACATTCCCGTTCTGAACGTTGGCGTTCTTGTTCCCGCAACTGGTCAATTTCTACGGGTGACAAAAACTTTTGTCCGGTGGGAGAAACAATTTCCAGAGTATCCGATGTTAGTGTAAAACGGATTCTCAAACGCGGACTTACCCAGCCATTCATCTCTTCGATAACTTCAAAACTATCCTCAGAACGGAGCAAGCCATTTAAATCGTTCTTAGCCGGATCATAAATATAATATTCTTCCACGCCGTAACGCTGGTAAAACTGCAATTTTTTGGTCATTTCTTTGAGTGTGTTACCTGGCGATAGAATTTCAAATACTACTTGTGGAGGTATATTATCTTCATCCCATTGTAAATAGGAACCCCGTTTTCCTTTTGCTCTACCAAAAACTACCATCGTATCCGGCGCTTGTTTAATATTCGGGCTTCCTTTAACTGGATACCAAAACAAATCTCCGGCGATAAATACATCAGATTGTGATGCAAATAGGATTTCTAAATTTTCTTTAATTTTGACAATCCATGCAAATTGTTCTGTATTATCCGCCATTGGCTGTCCGTCGCTTTCTGGGTAGATGACTTCGATGGTGGTTTCTGGTGTAACTTGTTGTACCATTGCTGCACCTCCAAGTATGGATTTTAGTAGTCATAGAAATTTTGACTCAACTCAGATTCTACTATTATGGAAATTTCCGATCGCGCACTTCCACAGCATAATCTTGCACAGCCTTGGTAATCGTCTCCCGCAAGTTTGTGTAAACTTTGGCGAATGGTGGATGCTTCTCGGTAAGTCCGAGGACATCAGAGGTAACTAAAACTTGTCCATCGCAGTGAGTTCCTGCACCGATACCAATTGTCGGAATACTCAGTTTTTGTGTAATCTGCATTGCCAAATCTGCGGGGATATGCTCTAAAACTAAAGAAAATACACCAGCTTGTTCCAGAGCGATCGCTTCAAGTAAAATCCTCTCACTCGCTTCTTGCGTTTTTCCTTGTTGTCGCAAACCGAGTTGATGTACTGATTGCGGTGTCAAACCGACATGACCCATTACCGGAATTCCAGCTTGAACCAAACGAGCGATAGTTTCTGCGATCGCTGGATAGCCACCTTCCAATTTTACCGCTTGAGCGCCTGTTTCCTTCAGTACCCGCCCAGCTGAATGCATTGCTTGCTGGAGACTTTCTTGATACGTCAAAAATGGTAAATCTACAACAACTAATGCGCGTTTAACCCCACGGCGCACAGATTTGGCGTGGTATATCATCTCATCCAAAGTTATCGGCAGTGTTGTTTCATACCCTAGAACTACTGCCATAGAGTCGCCCACAAGGATTAAGTCTACACCAGCTGCATCGATGAGTTGAGCGATCGCATAATCCCAGGCCGTCAACGCTACAATTGAACGTCCCTGTTGTTTCCATTGAATTAATTGCTGGGTAGTGATTGCCATTTTTTTAGTGCTGAGTGCTGAGTGCTGAGTGCTGAGTTAGGAGTGAAGAGCGAAGAGTTAGGAGTAAATAGTTTAGGGTTTAATTTAATTCATAACTTCTAATTCCTAACTCTTAACTCCTAACTTGTTACTTCACGGCGCGACTGAAAGCAATATGGGGTTTTGCACTGTCGGTTTTAGGCATTAACCAAGCTAGACCTTCACTAGTGCCGATCCATAATTTATTGGCGATGTCAGGTGCAAGGGCAAGAACCCGACTAGAAGGAAGTCCAGCAACTTCTGCATCTAACACAGCTCCTGTATTTGGATTTAATCGTAACAAACCATTGTTAGTCCCAACCCAGACACTACCATCTTTAGCAAAACGTACCGCCGTCACGTCACGCCCACGCAGGCGAGTTACAGACCGCACTACTGCACCAGTTTTTGGGTTAATAACTAGTAAATTATTTGGCATTCCTGCCCAAATTAATCCTTCTGGACTGATAGCTAAAGCTTGGACAGTCGTCCCTGGTAAATCGGCTATCCGTTTCATAATCGCAGCACTAGCAGTATTTATCCGCACCAATCCATCAAGAGTGCCAACCCACAGTTGACCTTCAGCATCTAAAGTCAGGGTGTTGGCGCTGACACCAGGCAGATTTTTTAATGTTGTCATAATCAAGCCTTGGTCGGGACTAATTAGGGCTAAACCGCTATCGGTTCCAGTCCACAAATAACCCCGTTTGTCAATTAACAATGACAATACCCGTTTAGAAGGCAAAAATAAATTCTGCGCGGTGATTTCGCTAGTACGGGGGTCTACTCGGAACAGTCCATCATAACTTCCTACCCACAAACGTCCTACTTTGTCTTGGGCTAAAGCACCAATGGCAACATTCGGTAAACTAACACGAGAAATAATCTTGCCGGTTTTAGGATCAATCCGCGCTAGTCCCCGCCAAGAACCTACCCAAAGATTGCCAGTAATATCTCCCAGTAAGTTACCGACACGATAATCAGTTTTTGGCAAATTTTCTTGCACTCCTCGCTCCTCGGGCAAAGGTTCTACTCGCGGTGGCGGTGCAGAAGATGGGTAAACAGGGGTTACATCAGATGAATTAATATCAGGGGTTTTTTGTGCCCATCCTATACTTGGCAAAGCTATCAACCCCAGCAAGATAGAAGTAGTCAATAAACTAGTACGCTTGCAAAACAATACCACGGTGACATTTCCTTTGGAGACAATACCCATACCCGTTACCTAAACTGGCTTTGGGTTAGTTCCAGTGTTCCCCTAGTCAGGATTTTTTAAACATTGGGGATTGGGGACTGGGAAATAGGGATTGGGGAATAGGAAATAAATATTTAGGAATACTTTCTCATTACCCAATACCCAATACCCAGTCCCCACACACTACTGATGACACCTTGTAAAGCATCTGTAACAAAATGTTAAATCTTTATGTAATAACAAAATTAAATATATAAGTTAAAAACTTTCAAAGAATAACTTATCGAATTCTTGATATATTGTGGAATAAGTTACAAATTACGTGGTGTGCAATTTTTTATCTTTACGCTCACGACTCTGCTAAATCTCTGTCAAGTAAATTCTTTTCTGGTATTTTTTCCATAAACGGAGAAGATATAAGGAGTGTAGAGGCGGGAATGTGTGCCAGCCAGCCCAATCCCCTGAATACCCCGATTTGTAGGGAAATTATCTAAATCAAGCCGCGAAAAGCGGAAGTTTTGGCGAAATTGAGAAGGTTTAGTTGGGTGCGAAAAAGAGGTAAAAAAGAATTTTGATTCGTAGGAAGAGGAAACAGTAGAAGCGCTAGGTCGTTTACCCCTAGAAGGGGATAACACTGGTGAGGAGGGCTACCACCGCTACCAAAGTGTCAGCCGCAAAAAAAACTGCTACCCTTTGCCAAAAACAACCCCTAACAAAAATTTTTCCTGATCTCCTCCCCGATGAAGGGGGGAAAAATCAGGTGAGGGGAAGTTGCACAAAACGTGATTTGATAATTAACAAGAGTGATTTCAGGGAAGGATAAAATATGTCTTACGCTCAAACGAAGACTCAGAGCAAATCTGGGTATAAAGCCGGGGTTCAAGATTACAGACTAACTTATTACACACCCGATTACACACCAAAAGATACCGATCTTCTAGCTGCGTTCCGTATGACACCTCAGCCTGGTGTTCCTCCCGAAGAAGCAGGTGCGGCTGTAGCGGCTGAGTCTTCCACAGGTACTTGGACAACTGTATGGACAGACTTGCTAACCGACCTCGATCGCTACAAAGGTCGTTGCTACGATATCGAACCAGTTCCCGGTGAAGACAACCAATATATTGCCTACGTTGCCTATCCTTTGGACTTGTTTGAAGAAGGCTCTGTAACCAACGTATTGACCTCAATTGTAGGTAACGTATTTGGTTTCAAAGCTCTACGAGCACTGCGTCTAGAAGATATTCGCTTTCCAGTAGCTTACATCAAGACCTTCCAAGGACCTCCTCACGGTATCCAAGTTGAGCGCGACAAGTTAAACAAATACGGTCGTCCTTTGCTGGGTTGTACCATTAAGCCCAAATTGGGTCTTTCTGCTAAAAACTACGGACGCGCTGTATACGAGTGTTTGCGCGGTGGTTTGGACTTCACCAAAGACGACGAAAACATCAACTCCGCACCATTCCAAAGATGGCGCGATCGCTTCTTGTTCGTTTCTGAAGCTATCAGCAAAGCCCAAGCTGAAACCGGTGAAATCAAAGGTCACTACCTCAACGTCACCGCCCCCACCTGTGAAGAAATGCTGAAACGGGCTGAGTACGCTAAAGAACTCAAACAGCCCATCATCATGCACGATTACCTGACCGCAGGTTTCACCGCTAACACCACATTGGCTCGTTGGTGCCGCGATAATGGTATCCTGCTGCACATTCACCGGGCTATGCACGCTGTAATCGACCGTCAAAAGAATCACGGTATCCACTTCCGTGTATTGGCTAAAGCCCTACGTTTGTCTGGTGGTGATCACATCCACACCGGTACCGTAGTTGGTAAGTTGGAAGGTGAGCGCGGCATCACAATGGGCTTCGTTGACCTATTGCGTGAAAACTACATTGAACAAGACAAGTCTCGTGGTATTTACTTTACCCAAGACTGGGCTTCTCTACCTGGAGTATTTGCAGTTGCTTCTGGTGGTATCCACGTATGGCACATGCCCGCGCTGGTAGAAATCTTCGGTGATGACTCTGTACTACAATTCGGTGGTGGTACTCTGGGTCACCCTTGGGGTAACGCTCCTGGTGCAACCGCTAACCGCGTCGCCTTGGAAGCCGTTGTTCAAGCTCGTAACGAAGGCCGCAACTTGGCTCGTGAAGGTAACGATATCATCCGCGAAGCTGCCAAGTGGTCTCCTGAACTAGCTGTTGCTTGCGAACTGTGGAAAGAAATCAAGTTCGAGTTTGAAGCAATGGATACCGTCTGATCTGAGTTAACGGTTAAGAGTTAAGAGTTAGTAGAGACGCGATTAATCGCGTCTGTACAACAAGAGTTAGGATTTGCATTAATTCATAACTCATAACTCATAACTCATAACTCTTCAGGGCTGGGGTCAAGCATGAATCTTAAGCAAATTGCGAAGGACACAGCCAAGACTCTCCAAAGCTACCTGACTTATCAGGCTCTAAGGACAGTACTGGCACAGCTAGGCGAAACGAATCCTCCATTAGAACTTTGGTTGCATAACTTTTCGTCTGGCAAAATTCAGAATGGTGAATCATACATTGAGCAACTGTTGCGAGAAAAACCAGATTTGGCTTTGCGAATCATGACTGTCAGAGAACACATTGCGGAAGAAATCATCGAATTTTTACCGGAAATGGTTCGCACTGGCATTCAGCAAGCCAACATGGAACAGCGTCGCCAGCATTTAGAACGCATCACACGAATAGACACATCTAGCCCCAGTCTGCAACCAGAACAGCAAGCAACTTCAGATCCGAATTTGGATAATTTATCTAATTAGTTCGGTCAACCTAGTAGTCAAAAATTGCAACCCATTATCAAAAAGCTATGCAAACTTTACCAAAAGAGCGTCGTTACGAAACCCTTTCTTATCTGCCACCTCTGTCTGACGCTCAAATTGCCAAGCAGATTCAGTACATTTTGAATCAAGGTTACATTCCAGCGATCGAGTTTAACGAAACTTCTGAGCCAACAGAATTATATTGGACACTGTGGAAGCTGCCTTTGTTCGGTGCTAAATCTACTCAAGAAGTATTGAGCGAAGTTCAAGGATGCCGTTCTCAATTCAACACCAGCTATATCCGTGTTGTGGGTTTTGACAACATCAAGCAGTGCCAAATTCTCAGCTTTATTGTTCACAAACCCAACAAAGCCAACAGATACTAAAGCAAGCGTTGCTCTAAGTAATTAGTTTATCTCCATAGGAGAGGTGGAATTATCTGCCTCTCCTATTTACTAGGCTTGTTTTTAAACGCAGAGGGACGCAAAGGAAAACGCAGAGCAACGCAGAGAATAACTCGGCGTTTCTTTGGGTAAACCTCTGCTTTTTTTAAAATACAATAAATGGAATTACAGCATCTGCCGAAAGTAAGAATTTGCTTTGTTGGTGACTCTTTTGTTAATGGTACTGGCGATTCAGAATGTCTTGGTTGGACAGGGAGAGTATGTGCTAATACTAATAAAAAAGGTTATGACATTACTTACTATAATTTAGGAATTAGGCGTGATACGAGTACTGATATAGCAAAGCGTTGGTTACAGGAAGTATCACTACGATTACCCAAAGAATATGATGGCAGAGTTGTGTTTTCTTTTGGATTGAATGACACAACATTAGAAAATGGTAAAACTCGCGTGGATTTGGCAGATTCGCTCAAAAATACCCATGAAATTTTAAGTGAAGCTCAAAAGTTATATCCTGTTTTAATGATTGGACCTGCACCACACGCAGAACAAAAAGACTTTCAAAGAAGGCAGAGGAACACCGATTTAGCCCAACATTTAGCTTTAGTTTGCAAAAAACTAGATGTGCCTTATTTAGATGTTTTTACTATATTAGAAAAATCAAATATCTGGATAGATGAAGCAAGAGCTAATGATGGCGCTCATCCAAGAGCAGGAGGTTATACAGAATTTGCCCAAATTGTAGAAAATTGGGACGCTTGGTTAAATTGGTTTCCTCTCACTTAATCTAACATTCAAAGTTAGGATGGTGGTAGCAGCTTATTTTTATATGTAAAGGTAGTTATTATGCAACAAATTACTCTAGCTGAAGCATCTCAAAACTTACCCGACTTAATTGAAGCAGCACTCAGTGGTGAGGAAATTATTATAATCAAAGATAATCAACCGTTGGTGAAGTTGACTCCTGTGCCGCAATTTAAACGCCGCCGTCAACCTGGAAGTGCAAAGGGTTTAATTACAATATCTGATGACTTTGATGAACCACTGGAAGATTTTAAGGAATATATGGAATGATATTACTGTTGGATACACATACTTTTATTTGGTATGTGACTGACAATTCAAGACTTAGTAATCAAGTACTAGAGTTTATCAATGATGAGAATAATGAGATTTTGCTAAGTATCGCTAGTCTATGGGAAATAGCTATTAAGCAGAATTTAGGAAAGCTTAATTTCAATCAGCCATTTGAAATATTTATTACACAGCAACTCAGTCTGAACGATTTTAGTTTACTCGATATCAAAATTAGCCATGTTACTGTTGTTGCTACACTACCTTTACATCACCGTGATCCATTCGACCGACTTTTAATTGCACAAGTACTTGCAGAAAATATACCTATACTGAGTGCTGATAAAATTTTTGATGCATATCCAATAAGACGTGTGTGGTAGGTAGCATTGCTTTTCTACCAAAAGATAAATAAACAGTTATCACCAAAAAAACTTAACATTACTTTAAGCAGTGCTAGGCAAAGATAATTTTATGGGTTACTACATCGCTCCTCGGTTTCTGGACAAATTGGCTGTCCACATCACCAAAAACTTTCTAAAGCTTCCTGGCGTGCGAGTTCCCGTGATTTTAGGTATTCACGGACGCAAAGGGGAAGGCAAAACATTTCAATGTCAATTAGTCTTCGAGAAAATGGGTATCGAAGTGACTAAC
This sequence comes from uncultured Nostoc sp., assembly GCF_964245445.1. Classification (GTDB taxonomy): domain Bacteria; phylum Cyanobacteriota; class Cyanobacteriia; order Cyanobacteriales; family Nostocaceae; genus Nostoc. Next base: position 34,276 of record NZ_CAXTNE010000015.1, on the reverse strand, counting down.
ATATCTGGCGGCGAATTAGAAAGTCCAGATGCAGGAGATCCAGCGCGGTTGATTCGGCTGCGCTATCGGGAAACAGCAGAACTGATTAAAGTACGCGGCAAAATGTGTGTACTGATGATTAACGATTTAGATGCCGGTGCTGGACGCTTTGATGAAGGCACTCAATATACTGTAAATACGCAGTTGGTGAATGCCACACTGATGAATATTGCTGATAATCCCACAGATGTGCAGTTGCCTGGAAGCTATGATTCCACGCCTTTACATCGTGTACCGATTATTGTCACAGGTAATGATTTTTCCACTCTCTATGCACCGTTAATTCGGGATGGACGGATGGAGAAATTTTACTGGGAACCAGACAGAGACGACAAGGTGGGAATTGTCAAGGGGATTTTTGAATCGGATGGACTATCGCAGAAGGAAGTTGAACAGCTAGTTGATACTTTTGTCAATCAGTCCATTGACTTTTTTAGTGCTTTGCGATCGCGCATTTATGACGAACAAATCCGCAACTACATCCATCAAGTAGGTTTTGAGCAGGTATCCTTAAGTGTGGTTAACAGCGTTAAAGGCCCACCAGAATTTAAAAAGCCAGATTTCAGGCTGTCTCACTTAATTGAGTCTGGTAACTTCCTGGTTGGTGAACAAAAACGAGTGGAAAATTCCCATTTGGTTGATGATTACAATCGACTCAATCGAGGTAGAAATTCTCAATCTGCACAACCTGCTGTTGTAACACCAATTAATCAGCCGTCAAGCAATGGTGCAACTCAAGAAGTAAAAACTAATGGATTCCAGAAACAGGAAGTATCGAGTCCACATTTGAGCTTGGATACACAAGCACAAATTAGGCAATTATTGTCTCAAGGCTACATAATTAGTATTGAACACGTAGATGAGCGCCGCTTCCGCACAGGTTCTTGGCAAAGTTGTGTTCATAGCCACATTGATGCAGAGTCTGATGCAATCTCAAATTTGGAATCAACTCTGACAGAATATAGCGGTGAGTACGTGCGCTTGGTAGGTATTGATCCAAAAGCCAAGCGCCGGGTGGTGGAGACGATTATTCAACGTCCGAATGGAAAAAATTAGTCATTGGTAAAAGAAAGTGGGCGGAAAAACTAATGACTATGGACTATAGTCATTTTCAATCCGGTGAGGTACAGGTATACAAATAGAACTAATCCCCTTCCCAAAGCGGGAAGGGGGTTAGGTCTCTATTGAACTCAACCCAGAAGCGCTATATAACGCTTTTTTGACAAGATGAGGCTTGGGCGGCATCATAAGAAAAATATGCATCAAGCCATAATAAAGTAAGACTCCTTGCCAGAGCAGAAAATCATGGTTAACCTTGGGATTAAATTCGCCAGAGCATCAAATATTTGTGCAGCAATTGACTGGGGAAGGAAGATAGTTAGTCAGAATTCAGAAGTCAGAATTCAGGAGCCAGAATAGTTAAAGAATCAGGAAAACATTTGATGAATATTTTGGTATCACTCTATTTTTTTGGGAATGAGACTGGCGCTTTTTGTTGCACTATCCCAAACAATCCAGCTAATAGAATTATCTAAATCATCGGGGCTATTTGAAACTTTAAAATATAGCTTTTCTGTACCTTTTGTTTCAATAGCAAAGTCGGCATTTTGAGCATAAACGACTATAAAACCTTTGTCTCGTAAACAATACATCGCCCAGGCTTTCAATGATTGCTTGTATGGTTCGTGTGGAATTGGCGGTTTTGTGATTGTGTCTTCAATTAGTTTAAATATTTGCGTGATTTTCGCGGTCATAGTAGATACTTTTATTATTACCCTCAAGTTAACTAGCTTCTGGATCGCAACGAATTTCAATCATAAAACCATCTGGATCGTAAAAATACACACCTCTACCAGTAGGACGAGTGACTGGGCCATGTGCGATCGCTATTTTATTTTCTCTGATCACTGTCACCGCGCGATCAAATAACTGCGGATCGATGTCAAAGGCTAGATGGTATGCTCTGGTGAAGGTCTTTTCTGGGTCTGGATTTGGTGGTGTTAAATCGGGTTCTCCAAATAAATCCAGAATTGTACCATCCGGGGTGATGAAGTTGGCTACTTTTCCAGATGCTACAAGTTCCACCAGGGTTGCAGGTATCTCGTCGCCTGTGAGTTCATGCAAACCCAAGATAGTGCCATAAAAGTAGCGCGAGGCTTGCATATCCTGGACGTTGAGGGCAATGTGATGCACTTTACGCAGATTTCCTGGCGCAAGGACACTGTTCACGGATTGGGTGCTAGATAGCATAGTAGAACAAAATCTCAATACTTAGATAGAAGTTGAACTTTGTTTTAAAGTTTATTATTCCTAATAAAAATCTATCATGGCTTTTGATTATTCTTTAGACTTTAAAAATATTGATTTTCGCCAACATCCTGAACTCTATCGTGTTGGGAAGGGTGAGCAGGGTGTACTTTTGGTTGAACCATACAAATCAGAAATTCTTCCTTACTGGCGGTTCAAAACTCCTGATATTGCTAGAGAGTCAAGTGAAAAAATATACGAGATATTTCTTAATTATTTAGATAAAGATGATTTTGTCGGCGCAGATATGGCACGAAAGTTTATCCAAATGGGCTATACTCGCTCTCGCCGTTATGCTAATCATAAAAGTGGTAGGAAGTATAAACAAAATTCCGAAACTTCAGATTCTAAAAAAGAAATTCTTCCCTATGAAGTTGACCCAGTTAAAGCGGAATCAGCAGCAATATTTAAAGCCAAGTGGGTACAAGCAAAGACAAATGAGAAATATCAAAAGCTTTTAGCCAAACATAAGCAGATGTATGAGCTAGAGTAAAACACTATTAACTTTCAATTGAGCGGCTTTCGGAGAGTGTATTACGTGAATGAACCTCTGAGCTTCGTCGATGAACCTTTGAGCTTCGTGAATGAACCTCTGAGCTTCGTGAATGAATCTTGGGGACTAATTGCAGAATGTTGTCACTCACGTTGTGGCTAATTAATTTAAGAGTAACGCGATCGCATTTTCCCTTCACCAAAGCGACAAAAATCATACTGTGCAACAATAGCTGTAGCTTATACCGTTTCTTTGTGAAGCTGCATATATTTACCCCCCGGCTATGCCGTCCCCCCAAAGCATCGGGGGGACTACAGGTGACTGAGGGCGAAGGTGAAGTTTAAAGGCATGGTTTGCAGGGGTAGATTGCACAATAACCTTCACCGTATTATCAACCAATTTTTCAAGCCTTAACGGTTATCGCCGATATTCGTCGCCACAATCGCCGATTAGCTGGTACAAATCCCGTGATTGGCGAGATACTGCATTGATGCGATCGCGATCGTCTTCATCTAAACTAAAACTAAATACTTTGGCGTTATCTTCTATATGTTCAGATACACCAAGTTTTGCACCAACTATCACACCGCCCACAGTTGGCTGATCTAAAATGTAACGCACTGCTACGTTAGAAATGCTTACTCCATGCTTATTAGCAATTTCCTTCAGGATAGCCAGCAACTCTTGAAATAATCGCCAACCACCCCAAGCATCGATCATATTTTTATATTTTTTCAAACTAGCAGTAGATAAATCAAATCCTCGCGGTTCCGGTTTTCCCAAATAGTTTTCTGATAACAAACCGCCGCATAGTGTACCGTAAGTAAAAAGCTTTATGTCATGCTGTTGACAAAACTGCACCATATTAACTTCGGGACGGCGGTCAACAAGGGAAAATTGCACTTGGTTAGAAACAATTTTGATCCCTGCTTCGGTAATCAGCTTCAAGTTTTCTGTGTCAAAATTAGTTAAACCTAGATGCTTAATTTTACCCTCAGTCTGAAGTTCTGTCATATATTTGAGGGCATCCAGGTAATTTTTATCCTGATATTCCCACCAGTGAAATTGCATCAAATCTAACGATTCCACATTCATCCTTCTCAAGGAAATATCAATATTTTCCTCGACGAGTTTTTTCGTCATTTTGCCAGGACGAGGCACCCATTTTGTAAAAGCTTGTACCTGAGATAAAGCATCTTTACCACGATTGTCAATTAGTTGACAGCGAAACTCACCAATAAAGTCTTCTGCGGGGCCATAATGATCTGCTAAATCCCAAGTAGTAAAGCCTGCATCTACATATTTGAACATAGTCTCAATAGCGGCTTGGGGATTGATCCGTCCGTGTCCGCCGGAGACTTGCCACATCCCATTTAAGATCCGGCAAATGTTCAAATCAGGAGTGAATTGGAGACGGCTAGCTGCGGGTAAGTTCATTTTCAAGTTTAGGAGTGAGAAGAGATGCGATTAATCGCGTCTGTACAGGAGTGAGAAGAATGAAGAATTAGCAAATTCGTAAGCATCTTATTAGAGGATGTTTGAAAAGTATTTTTGGTAACATTTAAGCTCTCGGAAAGCTAAACCCCCGCGTCTTCTTCCCTACAAAAGAATCGGGGTTTCAAAGCCTCACGACCTTTAGGGGAGAGGAATGGAAACGGGGTTTTGAGTATACTTTACAACTTTTCAAACAACCTCTTACAACATTCTTAGGCTTTATACTTTCTTAAGAACCATTTATAACAGCAATAATCAATAACTCTTAAATCTTAACTCTTAACTCCTAATTTTGAACTCCTAACTCCTAACTTTCTAACGCCAGTCTTTTTCAGCTTGTTCGAGAACGTAAGCAGCAACATCTTGAATTTGCTGTTCAGTGAGGCGTTCTTTGTAGGCTGACATATTATTTTTACCATTGGTAACTATAGATGTAACTGCCTCTATTGAATCCATACCATACTTTTTCAATGCTTGCTTTTTGAGATTTTTACCTCGCCTAATGATGTTGCTGCCGTTAATATGACAACCAGCACAATGAACACTAAATGTTTGTTCACCGTTAACTGTGTCTGCTGCACTAGCAGGTAAAGTAAAAGTGCTTATCAATAACAAAAACATTACTAATACTAATGTAAGTAGTCTTTTCAATTAACTTCTCCTGATTTGGACATATTGGTTGCAGAGATTTGTGTCAGAACCAATACTATAAGGATTCAAAGTCAGTTGTAAATCCAGCAAAATTTGCACAATCTTCTTGAAAGGCTTCGGCATCGCTAACATCCTCAATTTTATAAGACATGATGCGCGTACCATCTGGCATTTTTTTGGAACCAATCAATTCACCTTGATATTTTTCTGTGATCGCTTTAAATTCAGTACCATAAAGCTTCCATGCATCACCCGAACAAGTAATATTTACTTGCCACATATTTTCATCTCAATTACTAGCAACAAATATTAATCATCTCACGAATCGGCAACATGCTATACATCACCTTTTCAAGGTTATTATTTTCTATCTAAAGGAAGTGCCGAGCCTTATCAGACTACGCCATAATGTAGGTATGGGAACATGTCTAGAAAATATTATCCAAAATAGTTAAACCCTAAGAGTTGAAAATGCCTAACAATATCAAACAACAAATTCAAGCAGACCTGCAACAAGCTAAAGAAACTGGACAATTAAGAACTGAGCGGATTCGGGAAATTGTGAAATCCGCAGTTTCTCAAGTAGCTTCTGAGTTTAAACAAGGTTCTAGTGAAGTTCGTAGCATTGTCAAAGATGCTGTTTCTGCTGTAATTGACAACTTCCAAGAAAAAGGTAGTGAACTCAAAGATGAAGTGACAGCTTCCATTGAAGGAGCGTTGGAAGGAATTAATAGCCAAAGACACCAAAACATTGTTAGAACTCAGACAGATATCAAGCGGCTACAGGCGCAACTTGATGGTGAAGAAGAACAACTCCAGCAAGAGGTTGATGTAATTTTGGCAGAAATTGAGGAGACGGGTAAGGAAAAACCTGCTAGTACCAAAACCGCCATTGATTCTGCTGTCAATGCTATTAAAGATAGTGACGAAGTCGGATTGTTAAAGAAACGTTACGCACAACTGCAAGCACAGCTAGCCATTGTTCGAGCTAACTTAGCTGCACGCTATGGCGGACGTAATATGGAAGTTCAGGATTATCTAGACGAGGCTAAACACTGGTACGATAAAGCTCGTCCTCAAGCAGAATCTATGGCTGTGCAGGTAGAAGAAAAGCGATCGCAGCTTGAAGATAAACTGGGTGAAGCTGGTACATCTCTAGCAAGAAAAGAGCGCCAAATCAAACAAACGTTAAGAGAGTTACTCTTAACGGCGGCTGACTTATTCAAAGATAAGGAAGCTGCTAATAAAGAGCGGGAGACTATTCATAAATAGACTAGACTGCTTTTGATAAAAACCCTGATACATATAGAATTTTAGTAGGGACACGGCATTGCCGTGTCCTTAATAACGTATTTGTATAATTATTAAAGATTCACTTTTCGTAGAGTGCATTAGCTTTTGTATAACCCACTGCTTGATAAGCTGAAAAATATTTAAATTGTATAATCGTAGAACTATCGTTATATCAGTTATCGACCTAGTGATGTACAATTTTGACCTCACTTCCATTCCTCTCTACTAAAAGGAGAGAGGAATGGAATTTTCCCCCCTTCCCGCTTCGGGAAGGGGGTTAGGGGGTTAGGTCTTATAACTTCTAATTCTGGTAAAAACTAAAATGGTGCGTTACAGCTTTAGCCATAACGCACTCTACTTAAAATTCCCTAAAATTCATCTTGCGTATTAGTAAATATTTCCTTCTCTATTCAGTTGTTCATCATGCTTGGCAATAACCCAAATTGCATGAATACTACCGGGTAGCCAACCTAGAACTGTGAGCAAGATGTTAATAAACAGAGTTGGACCAATTCCAACAGTCAGGAAAACGCCTAAAGGAGGCACTAACAAACCTAGAAGAAAACGAACTAATTTCATGATTTTGCTGTATTTTTGTGATTTTCTTTAATTACATTTTCGTGAAGATACCGAATCAGGAAATCCACCTTCGGATATTTATTTGGAGTAGAGACATAATAAAAATTGTGTTTCTACTCCAAATAATCGTTATCTAGAAGGTAATTCACCTTGGCTTTTTACATCTCCACTGCTGGTTAAAAGATTTCTTTCAACAAAGTAGTTGTTAATGAAGGTGTTAGCAAAAGTTAGAATAACTGGCCCAAGAAGGAAACCAATAAGTCCGCGAACTGCGAATCCAGGAACTAGCACTGCTGCTAACCAAAAACACAAACCGTTGACGACGAGCGAAAATGCTCCAAATGATAGAAAGTTAAGTGGTAGAGAAAGAGTAGACAAAACTGGTTTAACTGAACCGTTAATTAGACCAATTATTAAAGCAGCAATTATAGCTGCGGGAAAGTTAGCAATATTAACGCCTGGAACAACTAAATCAACAATCAACAGGCTCAAAGCTGTAGCTAGGGCGGTTAATAATGGTGTTAACATTTTTCTTACCTAATCACTAAAGATTTTTTGTAACTTCTTATCTTATATTCAACTATCTACTAAGTTTTAACCTCTCTTGCAAGATAGAATTTCCTTCTACCGTTAGGCCGATCATTGAGAAAAATATAGCGATTTCAATACTGCGTAGGTTTTGCTTAAAAAAGCACTCAGAGGTAGGTTGGGTTGAGGAATAAAACCCAACATTTTCACGGTTTTGTCGGGTTTCACTACCTTTAACCCAACCTACAAATATTCTTAACTGATTAGTATTGCAATCACTTAGATTTTTCAGACTCAGGCTGATAATAAAGCGCTGATTTATACAAGATTTGTTCTTGATGGGTTTCTAAAGTGCAATTAGATAAGGCGTAAGTTACACAAGTAACAATATAACCAGCCTGTACTTCATTTGGACGCAGAAATTTTTGCTCACTTTGATCGACTTCACCGCTAATGAGTTTGGCGACACAAGCAGAACATTCGCCTTGTTTGCACCCAGATGGTAAACGGATACCTGCTTCTTCTGCCATATCTAGAATATATTGATCGTCTGGTACTGAAATAGTGCAATCTAATCCAAGTGTAGGATTGATGAATTGAACTTGATAAATTGTCATCTGCTGTTTGTAATTATTGTTTAACTGCTTTCATCGACAAACTAATCCGCTTGAGTTTCTCGTTAATTTCTAGCACCTGTACTTTAACTACTTGTCCAACTTTGACAACTTTTTTGGGATCGTCTACAAATCTATCAGCAAGTTGGGATATATGCACCAAGCCATCTTGATGTACGCCGATATCAACGAAAGCACCGAAGTTGGCGACATTTGTGATCATTCCCTCTAGTTCCATTCCCACCTTTAAGTCGCTGATTTCCTTAATTCCTTCTTTAAAGGTGGCATACTTAAATTCTGCACGGGGATCTCTACCTGGTTTTTCTAGTTCGCTGAGGATGTCGCGCAATGTGGGTTCGCCGACGCTATCGGTAACATATTTTTTCAGGTTGGTCTTTTTTAGTTTTTCGGCAATTTGTGTTACCTGATCTAATGGCACATTTAGATCAGATGCGATCACTTCTACTACAGAATAACTCTCTGGATGCACTGCTGTATTATCCAATGGGTTATCACTGCCGCGAATTCGCAGAAAACCCGCCGCTTGTTCAAAGGCTTTTGGCCCTAGCTTCGGAACTTTCAAAAGTTGTCGGCGATTTTTAAAGGCTCCATTCTGGTTGCGATAGGCGACAATATTATTGGCAACTGTTGCCGTAATTCCAGAGACGGAAGTTAGAAGTTCTTTCGAGGCGGTGTTCAAGTCTACGCCGACGTAGTTAACGCAGCTTTCCACAGTCTCATCCAATTTCTTTTTCAGCAATTTCTGATCGACATCGTGCTGATATTGTCCCACACCAATAGATTTGGGATCGATTTTCACAAGTTCCGCTAGAGGATCTTGCAAACGGCGGCCGATGCTAATTGCACCGCGCACGGTAATATCTAAATCGGGAAACTCTTCTAGCGCCACAATACTAGCAGAATATATAGATGCACCAGATTCATTCACCATCACCTTAACTGGTTTGCGATCTATGGTTTGCAATACTTGTGTGACAAACTCTTCTGTCTCGCGGGACGCTGTACCGTTACCAATGGCGATTAACTCAATCTTGTATTTTTCAATTAAATTTTTGACAGTTTGTGTCGCTTTAGCGCGTTGTTCAGCAGCTTGGTGAGGAAAAACCGCTTGGTATTCCAAAAATTTCCCGGTTTGGTCGAGGACGGCAACTTTACACCCAGTTCTAAATCCAGGGTCTATCGCCAAGGTTGGTTTCATTCCTGCTGGTGCAGATAGCAGCAACTCTCGCAGATTAGTTTCAAATGTCTTGATTGATTCCATGTCTGCATAGACTTTCTTCTCAGAAATTACCTCTCCCATTAGAGAGACTTTTATCAAACGATTGAATGCATCCTTCAACATCGCCTGATAAAAATCCCGAATTGTCCGAACTTTGGTTTTAAGTTCTTTCGACTCAAGATAGTAAAGTACTGTATCTTCATCAAAAGCAATTTCAAAACTTAATACTTTCTCCGTTTCACCCCGACACAACGCCAGCATATTGTGAGGTGCAATATTTTTTACCCTAATTTGATAGTTACGGTACATCTCAAATTTGGTTGTACCTTCGGGATAATCATCTTTGATGCGGGAGACAAATACCCCTTCTTCAAGAAGATAATCACGGATATATGCGCGTAATTCCGCTTTTTCAGCAACTTCTTCCGCTAAAATATCAGCAGCACCTTTAAGCGCTTCTTCTGCTGTTTTTACTCCCTTGGCTTCAGAAATATACTTAGCCGCTTCTTCTTCCAGGGAAACAGTTGCAGCATTTTTTACATTTAATGACTTGATGAATTCCGCCAGTGGTTCGAGTCCTTTTTCTCTGGCAATAGTGGCACGGGTGCGTCGTTTTGGGCGATAGGGTAAGTATAAATCCTCAAGTTCGGTTTTTTGTAAGCAGGATGAGATTTTGGCTTTGAGTTCATCTGTGAGTTTACCTTGTTGGGCGATCGCACTTAAAATCACAGATTTTCGTTCTTCTAGTTCTGTTAAATAAGTATATCGATCAGCCAGTTCACGTAGTTGTACTTCATTCATCTCATCGGTGCGCTCTTTGCGGTAACGTGCAATAAAAGGAATTGTTGCACCCTCCGCCAAAAGTTCCAGCGCGTTTTGCACCTGATGAGGTTTGAGGTTTATTTCACTTGCCAGTAATTGAGGAATGTTCAGCATTGAGTGTCTAAAAGGAAAAAATGAAAATGCTACTTCTAAAGGTAATATGCTAGTACCGCAAGGCGGAAGTCAAAAGTCACGCATTCAAAAGTCAAAAGTTTTGTATATCAAGGCTTTTGCTTGTTTAAAATGGTAGCTTGATTTACGCCGCGCTGTATTAAATTCTGATCTTGGCGCAAGGCCAAAGTTTTAAGCTAATTTACCAGATGATTACTCACAAGAGTGCAATTGGCTAAATAGACAAAACCCACCTACGCAAGTTTTAAAGCCTTACAATCTGCGTGGGTAAACAAGAGTTTGGATAGCATAGCGCAGCTATACTGAGTTGGGATAGTGTCACCAGAAGAGCTTTTGCACTCCTCACCAAGCTACGTCTAGCGTCTGGTAAGCTACTATTAAAGCGAGCTTGGCTCACCCTCGACCACAGAAGAAGGAGTGATTGGCCAAGCTTTTGGACGCTGCTTCTGTCGCAAGAATTATTCCAATTTGTGTAAGATACGAGGTTGCGTAATCTTGATTTTTTATAATATTTATTTCAATGGGCTGTTGTGGCTAAAACCTCATTGGATGTAAAATTAACCACAATTCCAAAAAACAATTTCAGTTTGTTTTATAAGCACAACAACTTATAGTTCAGAAGTTAGGAAAATGGCTTTGTTTTTTTTGATACCACTGTGTACGGCTTTAGCCACTGGCTACTTCTTTAAAAAGAGTAGTGATGAACTTGCATATATTGCAGGTGTATTTGCAGCTATTAGCTTGATTTTCAGTTTAGTATTAGCACCCTGGCAGATTCAGTTTGGATTGTTAATCATTGTCTTAATTATTACCAATAGACTTTTGCAGGAAAATGAGTCAAAACAGACTCAAAGCAAAGAAAAGCAATTTAGGGAAACTAAATAATACCAACTACCACTAAGTATCAAATATAAAGTTTGATAGGAATGTGAATTAAATAACATCCACATGTGATTTTTAACCTTACCCGCCTTTGATGAAAGTCAAAGTCTCCCCTCTCCTTAGAGACTTCCAACAAATAAATTACTACTACTTGTGGAACGCTCGTGTCGCCGACCCCACAATAAATAGTTGGATATTTTTTTATTTGTCAGTCCCTTAGTAAGGAGCTACGGTGTATACACAAGTCCTAAAATCCTTTCCTGGTGAGATACAAGCCTTGTTGGGCAAGGTTTTAAGTTAAATCTAGCTGATTATCATCAGTTATTAGTGAAAAATTGTAAGTCAATTGAGAGTCACAGTTCCCCACAACTGACAAGTAGTGTGTTTCAGTCGGGGTCAAATCCCCGCACTGTTACCGTGATAACTGATAAATGTTGACTGTTTACTGATTTAATAGTGCCAGATTATTGATATAGATATAACAGAAAATCAAGGATTTTAAAAATAATTTTTTGTTCTTTTCTGTCCATTGGATTCCTGACTCGACTTGGGTATACACAGTAGTAGTAAAGAGAGAGGTTGGGGGTAAGATTTTGTACTTTATTAAATCCGCCTTCCTAAGAGAATTCAGTAATAGGAACTTACGCCTTATTTGGTGTCTAAGTTAACCTTAAAATAAGTTTTGTCTAAAATATCTGAATTTGAAGATTTTCATAAATAAAAAATGATTCAAACTATTGGTTAGCATCTATGCTTTTAATAGTAAGTGTTTGTTTATACTAAAAATTATTTAATTGCACTAGTGTTCAAGTTTCAATTCTGCTTACTAAAACTCTTAGCTTTGCACTTTTAGAGTCTGATACTAAATCGCTATTTCTGCAACTTTATTAGTCAGAAAGTGGTACATAAATGTACAAATTCTTAAAAGTAAAGATTCATCAAGAGAAAAATGTATATTTTATAAAGTTTCTGTTTAAGTATATTTTCCTAAAATGAATTTTTGATGAAGTGTGGCGATAAATTTGCAACATTGTTTTCTCATGGTATTCTAGTAAGTAATTATATGTAAAAAGAAATTTTGAGATAAAGCTCTAGTTAAAATTACATATAGTTAAAAACAATTAGACAACACTAGTACTAAGATAATGTAAAAACATCTCAAATCCACTTAACTCAACATAAGTAAGCTGCGAGTTGCTCGCCAAACGCTAGTTTACATTACCCCTTAGTGTCATCAAAAGCTCCATTTATTTTGACATGCAATAAAATTCCCCAAAAACCCGTAAGGCGCATTACTGTATAGTTATCTATAGATGGTTTTCCCTCTCATGCAGATCTTTCTTAACTATTGTGTTCCTATGTCCAAAAAGAGTACGTATACACACTATTTTTGAATACAAATTTTTATGAATCGGCTTAGTTTCCAGCCTAGGTTGCAGATATGTCTGTAAGCCTGGATAAATTCTATGGCATGTCGGAGAACTAATAAACACTTCCTGGAGAAAATTAAGAACATTTATCAATCCAGCTTGGTTTTGATATATAAGTGAACGGCTTTAGAAGTTGAGTAGTGTCCTTCAACAAGGTTTCTATAGCAGGATACAACTGATGAAAGTTAATGAGTGGATTAATAAAAAATTCCAGGAATCCATTTTTATTTGTTTAACTCCATCTGTTGAACATGCGGACCGAATCCGAGTTCAGCATAAGCGATATCTCACTGCTAAACTTTGTCCACACATTTGTGGCAAAGCACTCAATGTTCCCTATATATGCATTCACTACGATATAGATATTGCGATCGCACTCAAACTAGTCTGGAAACATAATTGGCTGATACGGAAGACATCTGCAATTCACAATTGGGCAAAGGCTAAATTGTTTGTGCCAATTGTCAAGCGATTAAACTGTTATATCTGCGAGTGTAACTCAGTAAGCAAATTTAGCATACTCTACTCCGATAATATCGGGTTTTGCCAAAATACAGTAACCGTCCTCCAAGCTGCATAGTATCTAGTTGCTAACTCTTGGACATGAGCTTATATGATCATTTTGATATCAGTCCCTTCAACATAACCTTCCTAATTTTGTTGTCTATTTACTGAAGTGGAAATTGAATTGCAAATAAGGTATGACCTAAATCTGAAACTTTTAAAACGATAAATTGTTTACTGTCCGGTTCGTACCTAATATCTCGATTGAGGCAAATGTATTATGAAATCTATCTCGCAAACTTCAAACGTTAAAATAATTCCTTATATTATATTGTTTGTCAGTATTTTATTTAGTATTTCTGGTCAATTGCTGATGAAGCATACCATGAGCCATACAAATGATGGACTATTTAATTGGGTATTTATTCAAAAATTAGTATTAGCTATTAGTGTTTATTGCTTGGGAGTAGTAAATTGGATATTAGCTCTGCGATATGTAAAACTGAGTATTGCTTATCCATTGACTAGTTTAAATTATGTAGGTATATTTTTCGGCTCATACTACTTTTTTAATGAAGAAATTACATTAACTAGAATAGCAGGAGTGATCACTATTTTTGTGGGTGTTCTTTTAGTAGTTATTCCCCTGAAAAAATCTACATCAATGTATAGCAAATCTCATCAAGAAGATTGAAAAATGAACATTATTACTTGGCTAGTCTTAATGCTTGTGGTTTTATTCGGAACAACAGCAAACCTATCACTAAAGTATGGACTTCACATTTCTACCCATACTAAGGGAGCAAGCGCATCTATCCAAAATCTGTTATTGTCTCGTTATTTTTGGATTTGGTTTGTTTGCTATACATTTATGACTATATTGTGGCTTTATGTATTGCGGACAATTCCTTTGAGCCAAGCATTTCCAGTTTTAGGATTAATGTATGCATTTGTACCAATTGCTTCTCACTATCTTCTGAAAGAGCAGGTTGTATTTAGCCAGTGGTTAGGAATTTCCATTATTATAACTGGTGTAATTCTGGTTGTAAATTAATAGCCAAAGGGGTAGACAACAAGACTATTAATATTACAATTTTTGAAGATAAATATCAAAAGTATCCTTACATAAATCTTAATTAAATTTATGAATATAGGCATCATTGGCGGGGGTATTACTGGGCTAGTATTAGCCCAACGTCTTTCAAATCAAGGACATAAAGTAACTGTATTCGACAGTAATAAACAGCTTGGTGGACTTACCACTTATCATGATTATGGGTTATTTACCTGGGATCGGTTTTATCACGTTATCCTCCCTTCTGATACTCATTTAATAAATTTTCTCAGAGATATTGGTCTTGGAGATAAGCTGCGTTGGCATCGAAGTTTAACAGGCTTCTACGACAATCAAAAATTTTATTCTATCAGTAACTCTATAGAATTTTTGCGCTTTCCTTTATTTGGAATTCTAGGTAAAATAAGATTAGCTTTTACTTTATTGTATGGTTCACGCCTTAATAACTGGCGGCGCTTAGAGAAGATTTTAGTTGAAGATTGGCTATTAAAACTTGGTGGTAAAAGCACATACGAAAAGCTCTGGAAACCTTTGCTTCTATCCAAATTAGGAGAGAATTATAAGCGAATATCAGCAGTTTTTATCTGGGCTTATATCAAACGGTTATTTTCAGCGCGGGATTCTTCATTAAACAAAGAACAACTTGGTTATGTTTCAGGCGGTTACAAAACTGTTTTTGACCATATAGAAAAATTAGTTTACGCGGCTGGGGGTCATATCCACACAGGCGTTGCGGTGGAATATATTGCACCTCATCCAGAGGGTGGAATGTGGGTAGAATATCAGAGCAAAAAGGAACATTTTGATAAAGTCATCTTTACTGGCCCAGTTAATATTCTGCAACAGGTTGCTGCCAAAGAACTGGTGAAAGTTTCAGAGACAGGTGAAACAGTAGAATACCTGGGCGTAATCTGCATGGTACTTATTACTCGCAAGGCTTTAATTCCTTATTACGTAGTAAATATTGCCGATAGAAATGTTCCCTTTACTGGAGTCATCGGTATGAGTAACCTAGTTTCTTTGCAAGAGACAGCAGGATATCACATCACATTCCTACCAAAATATATCCTTTCCACTGACCCGTTATTAAAACAGCCAGATGATGAATTGCGCCAAGTATTTTTCCAGGGTATACGTTTGATGTTCCCAGAACTCAAAGCAGATGATATTGTTGCGGCACACATTAATCGAGCTATTAAAGTACAGCCACTACAAGTTTTAAATTATTCAAGCCTTGTTCCAAAAGTGAGTACTGAAAACGATGATTTTTTCGTTGTCAATACCTCACAGTTGGTCAATGATAGCGTCAATAACAACGCAGTCGTCCGACAGGTTGATGAATTTCTCAATAAATCAACATTACTTAATTCTTAAGCTTAGAGAATAATATTTTGAAAATTACACGAGGTACTTATGAGTCTTTTTGTTCTTTTACCCGCATACAATGAGCAAGAATCAATTCGCCCCTTGTTCAAAAAGTTTCAGGTATTGCAGCAAATATCTAATATGGATATCCGGCTGATTCTTGTTGATGATGGTAGCAAGGATGCAACTGCTCAGACTGCTTTAGATGAATCTCAATCGCTGGGGGTATCACTGAAATTAGTCCAGCATCCCAAAAATGCTGGTTTAGGTCAAGCAATTAAAACAGGTTTCACAACTTTCTTAGAAATTTCTAAAGAAGGTGATTTTTTAGCCGCGATGGATTGCGATAACACTCAACCACCAGAACTATTAATCAAGATGTATGAGACGATGATAGCTGGTAGCTATGATATTGCGATCGCATCTAGATATCGAAAAGGCTCCAAAGTCATAGGCTTATCAAAATTTAGAGAGGTGATGAGCTACGGAGCAAGCTGGCTTTTTAGAATTGCCGCCCATGTACCAGGTGTAAGAGACTACACTTGTGGTTACAGATTATATAACCGTACTTTTGTCAGCAAACTAGATATTTATTATGGCGAGAGTTTATTCACTGAAAGTGGATTTGCTTGCATGATAGATTTATTGCTGAAAGCCAAACCGCTCAAACCAAAAATTGTAGAAATTCCAATGGTTTTGAGATATGACGAAAAGCCGAGTGCCAGCAAAATGAAAATTATTAAAACTATTACTCGAACTCTAAAGCTATTGTTCAAGAATTTAACATCGCCAGCGCCAGCTGCTGCTAACTTAGGTCAGACTTTCAATCAGCAAGAAACAGCAAGAATTCCATTGAAAATAACAAATCGTAAATAAACTTGAGAAGGAATAGGCTCTCACCAAGAATTAACTGGATGAAAAATAGTAATTTATCAACGGTATCATTCTAGGGACGAGCAAGGCAGAAATGTAAGAATTCAGGTCTAAACTTGAAGAATTAAAGATGGTTCTTGCATATTTGGATTAACCATCGCTTTTATAGCTTGCTCAAAAAAATCAATTACGGAACGTCAAGGATGACGACATGGCAGTCGCCTCAAGTCGGGAAACCCGCCCACGGCACTGCCTCAAGTTTGTACTACCGTCAGTAAATTGGCAGTATGTTTAAACCGCTCCATTGAACGGGAACCTCCACTAACCTTTCTCTTGGTTACTGCTAGCCTAAGCGATCGCTGTGCGAGGTTATTGTTTGGGGGTACCTCTGGATGGTCTAAAAAATACCACCATTGATCTGTTTTGTCTCTTAGCAATCATAAAAGCTTACCAGCTTCCCCCTGAGCAATATTTATCCACTCATTAATCGAAGACTCAACTTTTACTTTCAACTCGTAAGCCCAATTAAAGGACACTGAAAGATTTTGGGTTTGTTGGAAAATGGCGTAATTTTTAAATGCTTCGTCAATTAAGTTGACGAAATTGTCTCCTATTTCTTGGTTATTTAACCCCCAATACGGTTCGGTTAACAAAGTTATCGTTGAGGCGAGCAGTTCTTGTGCAGAGGGAGAAGAGAAGCAGGGGAAGAGAAATTGCTTAATAATAACTCTCTTTCCTCAAGAGCCTCAAGAGCTTATCCGAATCGTATTGATTTAACCCCGGCTTTAATTAGTTTTTTAAAATGGCGACGTAAATGTACCAAGCATTTCTGTTGGGCTTTGATATCATAGCCATTGTAAACGCTGTAATCATCGGAACTTAACACACCAATATAGTTTAACCTCAGAATCTTTTCTAATTCTGCACGCGAACGAGTATCTGCTACGTGAAACAAAGCAAACTCTGTATGAGCAAAAATCCACAACCGCTCTTTTACACCTTTAACTAGCTAAAGAGTCTCATCTGAGTGTATGTTTGGCTGTGTCTGTTGTACCCAAACACCTGCTCCACTATGACATTTACCAATTATTCATTTGACAATTGGAGCAGGCTTTCATGATTTAGGTAAGCAGAGTGTTCTTTATCCATAATTTTGATACTCTGCCTTGGGTGTCACATTTGTCAATACCCTCAGACCTGAATCCTTACAAATTTAGATATGCTAAATTAAGAGTTATTGAATAGATGAATCTCACAATTAATTCAGAATTAGCATATAAAACTGCTATTTTTCTTTGACCAAAAATCAAAACCTATTTACATTCACTAAATATTCAAAATGCCAGACTCATTAATGTATCAGCAAGATCATTTTGTTGTTCTAGAAACAAATCAACCAGAACAATTTCTGACACAATCAGAGTTATTAGAAAAGCTCAAAACAACTCTCCAACAACTTGTAATTCAAGATTTGCCGCCTGACTTGCAAAAGTTTGATACTGCGGAAGCTCAAGCACAACATTTATTAGACACCACCTGCGAATTAGATATTGCTCCTGGGCAATATTTGCAGTGGTATGCAGTTCGTTTAGAAAAGTAACTTTTTGGTTAGCTATTAAGAAGAAAAAAGTCAATTAAGAAGTAGCATAACAGACAGTAGATTTGTAGATTGGGTTGAACTTAAGTGTTACCCAATAAAGCCTTGAAAATGTTAGGTTTTGTTCCTCAACCCAACCTACATTGGAGTTATTTTCTAGGCTTAACCTACGCAGTCTTGTAAGCAGGGTGAGAGAAGAATTACTCAAAAATACCCTCTTTTCTGCCCCGCTTATCCGAACCGTATTGGCAGATCGCCAACTTCTTTGATAAGTCGGGGATCTGCGCGTTTGATTCAGGATTGGTACATAAAAGAATTGAGTTTGGGTAACGATAATTTTTGTTCTTGACTATTGACTACTAACTAATGACTCTTTTTGAGTATTGATCAGTGCTAGCTCAATTTTGTTTTCAGATGGCTGCGTTATTTGAACCTCCAATCCAGGGCCAAAATAGTTGGTCATTTTTTCCTGCTTTTGTTGCCAGACATCAATTGGTATTAGGGGTGAATCAAATTCTAAAACTAGGGCATAGCTGCCATTGACTTCTATTTCTCGCAAGCCTGTTACTGTTGGTCGTTCCTGGTCTGAGGGACTCAAACCCAGAAAAGAAAGTGTTGTATCTAGATGAGCATCTTGACCGTAACAATATCGGGTAATGTCTTTGCGAATTTTATTTTGGGTGTCAGTTGCTTGCTGTTCCCGCAATATCAATGCTGACGGTGACGTAGTTTGAGTAAAGGGCACTGGCTTGAGTTCATTAGCTTTCAGCGCCAACCCTCCCAATAATAGAGGAATTCCGTAAAAAAATCCGACAAGATTTAATGTGGCATTATTAACACCATAGGCAACGAAACCCATGATGGTTAATATACTGCCGATAGTTAAACCGAGTGTTCCCAAAGAGATTTGGCGTAGCATGAGCTTAAATTAGTATAAAATCTGAATACCTCAGTTTTATTATCATCGGCTATGAATAACTAATTAGGGAAGAACATCGTTCCTAGACAGTAATATTCAACCAACTCCAAATTGGTAGGTTAAGACTGACACGGTAAGAAATCAAGGGGTTCTGCCTTCTTTATATAAGAATTTGCGTAGACGCAAGAACACGGATTTCTAAGGCACAAAGTTCGTGTAGTAACTAGTAAGGCCGTATTATTGCCCCAGAATGTTAGATTTTGAGTTAACTTTAAATTTAAAGGTAGTTAAAGATAGGAAAAAAATAATGGATTTACAGACTATAAAAGAACGAATTGCTGTAGTTCAAGGCAAACGCGAGTACCTGTTAGGTCTACTGGAGCAACCAAATTTGGGAACTTTGAGAGTTGACGTAAATCAGGCCTTGGAAGAACTGGATGAATTAATTGATGAATTTAGACGCACCATTCCGGTAGAGTAGAAATTATCAAAAATTGCGTCGGTTTAACTGTCAACTTCAGGTTAAACCGACGCTCTTCAGTATTATCATGTCCTCAAATCCCCAGAAGTGAACTAAGTGTTAGTTGACGAAGCAACATAGCTGTATCATTTATCCTACACCTGAACCATCTCCTGCACGCTGACCTAACTGCCTAACTAAAGCAATAAGTTCTTTTGTAGGTACATCTTTCTTGCAAACATCATCAAAGCTAGACATTGCCTTTGTCCCCTGAAAATTTACGTCTTCTACTGAGGAGTAAGCAAGGATCTGGGTGTTCGGAGATATAGCTTTAATGTGACTAGACGCACTCCAGCCATCCATGACTGGCATCTGTAAATCTAGAACAATTACGTCAGGATGGCAACGTTTAACCATTTCTATAGCTTCTTCACCATTACTGGCTAAACCTACTACTTGAATATTTTCCTGGCAAGAAAAAACTAATTGTAAGGTTAAACGAGTCAGTTCGTGGTCATCAACTACTAGAACACGCAAGGTAGAAAGCTCACAGGATAACATTAACATTAAGGGGAAAGAAGAAATTATTTCAGAACAACCTCTCTAGTTTATGAGAACAAATGCCAGTACTGACTCTATCCTATGGTTGAATAACTTGTGTTAACCCATAACAAACAACTTAGATAACTTCTCAGAAAAATCAAGTTTTCTAAAAAAATTAAGTTGAGCTAGTTGTCAAGATAGAAGTAACTTATTTTTAATCAATCAGGTTTGAGGCTACACCAGTTGAGCGTAATGCCATATTCATGAGAATTTTTTGTGAATTAGCTTCTGGAGAATCATCGTATGGACGCCGTTGAACGTAAGTGCCATCGGCTTGTAATTCCCAAGCTTGGCGATTATCTGCGAGCATAATTCCCATAATTTCTTGCAAATCTTTGGCAATATCTGGGTCTTTGACTGGGGTAATTACTTCCACTCGGCGATCTAAATTGCGGCGCATCCAGTCGGCGCTGCCGATATAGATTTCTTCCTGTGTATTGTTGTGAAAATAATAAATCCGAGAGTGTTCTAAAAAGCGACCGACAATGCTGATTATGCGAATATTTTCACTAATGTCTTTGAGTCCTGGGCGCAAACAACAAACGCCCCTAATAATTAAGTCGATTTCCACTCCGGCGCGGGAAGCTTCATATAAAGTGGCGATGATTTCTGGATCGACTATGGCATTCATTTTGGCAACAATGCGTCCAGAAAATCCATTTTGAACATTTTCGATTTCGCGGCGAATTAGTGCTAAAAAGCGATCGCGCATATTCACAGGCGCAACCAGCAACTCTCGATAAGACTTTTGCAGGGAGTATCCTGTCAAGAAATTAAATAAATCTGTGATGTCAGCACCTAATTCTTCACGGCAACTGAACAATCCCAAATCTGTATACAGCCGTGCCGTTTTCTGGTTATAGTTACCAGTGCCAATATGCACATACCGCCGTATCCGGTCTTTTTCTCGCCGTACCACCATGACGGTTTTACTGTGGGTTTTTAGCCCGACTAAACCATAGACGACATGAACCCCGACTCTCTCTAGTCTTTTTGCCCAGTAAATATTATTCTCCTCATCAAATCGCGCCTTTAATTCCACCAGTACGGATATCTGTTTGCCATTTTCGGCGGCGGCAATTAAGGCGTTGACGATGGGCGAGTCACCAGAAGTCCGGTAAAGGGTCATCTTGATAGCTAACACATTCGGATCGTAGGCAGCATGGGTAATAAAGCGCACCACTGTAGCCGAAAAGGATTGATAGGGATGGTGTACTAGCAAATCCTTTTCCCGAATCACAGCAAAAAAGTCTTTTCCTTCGTCCGTCTCCACGGTATCTGGGTCTAAACTCGGTTCCCTCAACCTTTGCAGGCGTAATGGTACAACAGATTGGCGTGGTGGATCTTTGAGTTCTGGTAATGGCAAGGACATAAAATACATCAAATCCCGCAGTCCCAAAAGACCGTCTACTTCGTAGAGATCGCTTTCTGTTAATTCCAAATCATGCAATAATCGCGATCGCACTATTTCAGGAGTCTGGGATTGAAGTTCTAACCGGACTGGACTTCCACCCAAACGCCGTTTTCGTAATTCCTGTTCGATCGCTAACAATAGGTCATCTGCTTCATCTTCTTCTAAGACCAAATCGGCATCACGGGTAATGCGGAATGGATGATATTCTTGAATGTTCATCCCTGGAAATAGAGATTCCAAGTTATGAGCGATCGCTTGTTCTAAAGGTACACCAGTCCAGTGGGCAGGTTTGTCGTTTTTCTGATCTCCTAACTCCGGCGGTATTGGTAAAAATCGGGGGAGAACACTGGGGACTTTAACTCTGGCAAAGAATTCTTCTTCGGTGTCTGGGTTTTTGACCACAACAGCCAGATTCAGACTGAGATTAGAAATAAAAGGAAAGGGATGACTAGGATCAACAGCCAGAGGAGTCAAAACTGGAAAAACTTGTTCCTCAAAATAACTGTTGAGATGAGTCCGTTGTTTTTGATTCAAATCTATGTAATCCAGAATATGGATGCCATTATTTACTAGTAGAGGACGAAGTACTTGCTCAAAATGTTGATGCTGTTTCTTTACATGAGGAATGAGGGTAGACCTAATATCGTCTAACTGTTGT
This sequence comes from uncultured Nostoc sp., assembly GCF_964245445.1. GTDB lineage: Bacteria > Cyanobacteriota > Cyanobacteriia > Cyanobacteriales > Nostocaceae > Nostoc. The sequence goes on along the minus strand of NZ_CAXTNE010000015.1, from coordinate 12,304 downwards.
TGTGGTGTCCGACCATCAGGAGTCAACAGACTAACTTTCGCTTCTACTTGTTGCTTTAAACCAGCAACGCGCACCATGAAAAACTCATCCAAATTAGAGTTGAAAATTCCCAAAAACTTCAGGCGTTCCAGAAGGGGCGTGCGATCGTCGCAGGCTTCATGTAATACCCTGGCATTAAATTCTAGCCAGCTTAACTCTCGGTTAAGATAATATTGTGGATCGTTCAAATTGATGGGATTGGCGCTTTTCTTCGATTTTGCCATAACGATCTTAGGGTAGCCAGATATAGCCCATACAGTTGGAGAATAATACACATAATAAATTAAATCGGGCATCCAAGTGAAGCGGTTTGTCCCTAATTGTCGCTTTTAGAAAAATCTTAAAAACTTATTTTTCTTGAGTTTCTTTTTTCTCTTGAGTTTCCTTAGCTGCTGCGGCTATTGGCAATTGCAGATTTTGGTCGTAGATAAACTCTTTATTAATTGCTACTTCTAATTTTGGTAAAGTATTGCTGCTGGCGATGCCATCTTGAACTGGAACGCGCAATGTATAGTTACCAACGGGAACAGCATCTAAACGGTAAAGACCAAATTGATCAGTCACAGATGATACTACTCGTTTGCCTTGAGCATCAACTAGTTCTACTTCCACATTTGGTATTGGCTGACCTGACACATCAGTAATTTTGCCTGCTATACCATATTCTAATCTAACGGGGAAATCTAACTGAGTCACAGCTGCACCTGCTACTTCTGCAACTATAGAAGTTTTCCGCACAGCAACTTCAATTGGTAACTCGTCTGGGTCTAGTGCAATTACATAGACACCTTCTCGCAAGTTACCGACAAAGAAATTACCTTGAGCGTCTATTTTAGCTGTACCGACACTGCGACTACGGTTATCGTAAACATTGATAGTACCGCCACCAAGGTCTACACCCTTCCTACCACCTTCAATAACCATTCGTCCAGCGATCGCTCCTCTGTCTTTGGTAACTGAGCTATATTCAGCCGGCGACACTCTACCGCCAGCAAATGATAAATCTGATACTAAGGATATGGTTAGGCGATCGTCCCCAATGCCACCAAGAATATTTCTATTTCTAGAGGGGATGCCTTGATAATCAATTGAGGCGAATAATCCTGGTACTATTCGCATACTAGCGCCTACAACTGGCCCAACTTCTCCATCTCTATATCCTAGTCCTAAGCGCCAACTCAGACCTGAAATACTAGGAGAGGTATAATTCAGTCCCAAAGTGTAACGAGTCGCTAAATCACCACCCGATTCAGTCCCGAAGGATACTAGATAATCACGGCTTAGGTTATAGCCAAAATCTGTTGTATAAACATTAGCAAAAGAATTAAAAGATAGCCTGCTGTTTCTTGTTGGTTGATAGAAGGCGTTGAATGAATAGTTGCCAAAATAATCTGGTGTACCTCTCAAAGACAAGTTAGACAATGCGCGGAATGAAAAAGTCGGCAGAATGTAAGTACTCGAATCACTTTGGTTTTGGTAACTGCGGGCAATCAAGCCTAAACTAAAGCTATTACTGAATTTATATCTGACATCTAGAGCATTGTTCTTGCGATCGCGTGACTGATCATTGCTGCTAAAATAGCCTGTTGGATATAATTCAGAAACTCCCAAAATTTGCAACCGATTCAACTGAATATCTAAATTAGCCGCATAACCTAACTCACCGTTAGAAGTACCAGCATTCGCTGATAAAATTACAGGATTTGCCAAACGCCAAGCAAAACCTGCCTGCGCTTGTGTACCATCAGCTAATAATTGTGCAGAGCTTTCCAACGTTAAATTATCAGAAATACCTTGACGTATTTGATAAAATCCAGCCAATTTGCCTGATTGAGTCGAAGGAAAATCATCCAATAAATTATTTTGGATATAGTTACCAGTTAATCCTATACCGGCTAACTGCACATTACCGCCAGATGGTAACAATAAATCTGAAGCATTGAGTCTTAAAGAACGAATTTCTGTAGGTACGCTGAAATTATTGCGGTCAAATACAAACAGTTCAATATCATTACTTTGACCAGTAGGCAAATTGACACCTGCAAATTCGTATTCTCCACCTAGTCCTACCTGCTGTTGGGCAACCACTACGCCACTAACTCTTAACTGAACAAAACTGGCTGGGGGAACTACACCACGAAATGTTTGTATAGGTTGGGAACGTCTTGGTAGAAGCTCATTAGCACTATAACTTGGATTAAACCTGTCGGCAGGTAAATTAGTATAACCAATCTGCACTCCCGTCAAATTGAGATTAGTAGCTAAAGGATTTAACCCAATTTGTTGGCGACCTATTTGATAAAGCATTCGCCCTGAACGTTTAAAGTAAAAATATTCACTTAGTTGGGGCGAGTTAACAAAATCATTCTCTAAACGTAACCGCCACGCACCACCTCCTAAACGCCCACCCAAAAGAGAAGAAGTACGCCAGTTTGTATTACCAGAATTACTGTAATAATTTAACTCTTGCCGGAAATTAGATAAACCATTGCTAGGAGGTCTAACTTCAGGTTTGAGGTCAATTGCCCGATTGCTAGATTCTCCACTACCTCTGCGCCAAGGTAAATCAACATTCAAAGCTAAATCTGAAGTTTTTAGCTCTATCTCAGTAAGTAATTTTTCTTTTAAGAAAGTATCACTAATATAAGTAATACCATTAATTTTTTTCAAGTCTGAGTCTGTAATAGTTACCTCACCTAAAGGTGTTTTCAGGTAAGTTTTGTCGGTATCAAGATTTTCCACCGTAAATCCAGCTATTTGGGCAAAATCAGACAGTGGAATTAATAAATTTTTTCCCTCTGGAATAACTTCTAAACTACCAACTTCCTGTCCATTAATGAATACTCCCACTAATAAATTTTTGCCCTCAGCCAAGATATTATTAATAGGAGGATTTGGAGTAGGATTATTCTTACCTGTTGAAGTTTTTAAAGTATCGGTGCTAGTAGAATCTGGAGTAACTACATTGTTAACCTTTTGTTCCTTGTCAGGATAAAGCAGATTTTTTGCATAATTATTATGAGCAGCATTCCTGATATTTTTTAGAGTACTTTTGATGTCACTAACACCTGAATACTGGGAGGCTGCTGAGGGTTTGATACTTTGAGCCACAACCTGTTGACTAAGTTGCTTGGTGTCATAATCTAGAGCATTTTCAGTAGGTCTATTACTAGCTGTAATCTTTTCATTATCTATCTTGCAAGAATCCTGTGATTTATCCGTGGAAAACTCAGGTGGTAATGTTTCTGGTGGTGAAGGAGTTGCAATTGCTCCGGCAAATGCTTTATGTTCTTGACTAACGCGGGTATCTAACTGCGTTTTACAAGAACCATTCTCTGACTGTATAATTGTTATTGCTGGGGGAGATGCTGAAGGTTGGTAAAGCATAGACTGAAGTACACAAATTTGTATGGGTAGCCGAAGAAAGTTTCCGGCTACAAATAATTACTGGGAAGATTGAGAAAATTGGTTAGCAAAATTTAAGCTTTTGGATTCACAAAAGCTTAAATGCATTTGACTTGCACATATAAATTACATCAATCTAGTGGATTAGGCATCTTACTCAGCCCGATTAACGTAATTTAAATGTGGAATAGTTTATCTGCTACGTTGAGGATTTTTGAGAGAATTTTTCAGTTTTTGAGAAGTTGACTGAGTTTGAGTGTTGATATTGTTAGCCAGTGGAGCATTAATTGGCACTGTAAAAGGTATACCTTTTTTAATTGCTACACCATTTAATTCCCCATTGATATCCAAAACGTAGCTACCAGGGGGTAACTTTTTAGTGATTGGTAGTAAAACTTGACGACGGCTATCAGGCAAAATTAGTGTTGTAGGTAAAAATCCTGCATCCACTAAAGGCTCAGAAATTTTTACCTCTGGTTTTTCTAAATGAGCTATGGGTTTTGTCACCTCAGCACCTGGATATTTAGCAGCCGGCCAAATAGCATATTGACCTTGCATATTAACAGATGCATTACCTTGGCTAGAAATATCAAAGACGGCATTGAGAGCATTAGATTTAGGCTTGACACTCACAGAATTTAATACACCAATTCTCTTGATATCTCCTACATAACCATATATTGCAACTCCTAATTTGCCAATTAAAGTTATACCTTTATTTCGTGTAGCTGTCCGGGGTATTTCTTCAAAATAAAGTACTGCCCTATGTTCACCTGATTGGGGCTTAACTCTAGGACGAATGGCAAAACGAACAGTCTGTGAGCCACCAGGTGGAATTATAAATCTAGAAGGAGTAAAAATAATCCACTGCTCTAAAGATTGCTCTTTAGGAGGAAGTATTTGTACTTTATTTTCCTCGTTCATTGCCCACGATTGCACATAAACCTTAAGCTCAACTGGTTGAGAATCAAGGTTGAAAACACGAATAGCTTGAGAGCGTGTTTTGTTGCTGTTCATATCTATGTGAAATCTGGGTGGACTCACACCAATATTAACTGCCATTGCAGAAGGCATACTTAGAGCTAATGCTCCCATTACACCCAAGGCAATATTTATTGATTTTGGCAACATGGGGATTAAATTTTTCATTTTAAAACACACCATAAAGCAATTATTTTCTCCATCTAATTACAGCAATTAACGGCTATTTACTACTACTGACAATTCCCCGGTATATTGACCTGCAACTTGAGTACCAGAAACGTCCATTTTTAATCGGAATCCCCCTTGTACCAAAGCTGTATTAGTATTGGAATCACGAGAAATTTCTATGATGGGCAACGGCTCTATAACAACTTGAACCGCAGAATTAGAACGCTGTTCACTGCTAATTGCATCGCTTCTGCCATTTTCGGCTTTCATCTCATAAGTGGCATAAAGTAAATTCACTTGGTTTGTAGGAATACGCATCTGCCAAATATTAGGAAATTCCCGAACAATCAAAGTATTAAATCGGGGAGGTGCTAATAAGTCTCCTGAATTAGTAACTGACTCACTTTTAGTAGCCACAGAAATTTCTGACTGTGTGATGGGAGGAATTTTGAGTCTTTGGGGAGTAGCTAACTGGTAAATCTCTATGGGTTGAATGGTGGGGATTAATTGTGCCGCAGTCGGTGTTTGTGAACACGCTAACATAGCTATACTGACAGCTATGGAGTTGAGTAGGTAATGTTTGTAACTCTTAGTTAGATGCCATGACATATTGCTAAGTTATTCACATTCAAGTCATGTATACAAATCAAATCTTTACTGAACTTTGTTGCTAATAGATTTAATATGGAGAATATCTCCCAAGATTCTAGGGGATTGGGGAGATATTCACGAAGTTAACCAGTTTACGGAATTACATCAGCAGTAAGAGAGCAATCTGTCTTTTGCTTGTCAGGTTTGAGTCAGATTACTCCTCCCACTGTCACCTAAAGAAAGGTTAGTTAGGTCTGAAAGCTTCAACTGCCAGAGTACCTGTGTAGCTTCCTGCCGGTGCAGTAGCGCTTAACGGGACATCTAGAATAATATCCTTTGCAGTAGCACTACTTAAGCCTTCAGCAGTTATTGCAGCGCTACTAACATCACTAGCATTAACACCAACGGCAAGAGTATTACTGCTTGGTCCGGTAAAAGTACCGGGTGTAATGGCTACTTCATAAGTTCCTGTGGGACTGTTAGAAAAAACAACGTAGGCACTGGTAATCGTTTTGGTTACAGGTGTTGCGCCCACTGAGAAGGGGGATGTAGTATCAACAGTAGCACCAGAAGATGTGCCACTGCCTTGATAAGCGGGGGGAGTACTACTACTAACTGCAGTTAACCCTGCTGCTCCTGATGTACCAACTAAATCAGCTGGAGTAATGGCTACATTGGCAGTTGTGATAGTTCTCAAGTAGAGAATCTCAGGCACACTGACAGTAACATTAATTGTGCTATTCGGGCCTGAACCTTGAGCAATCTGAGCGCTAGCAGGGGCAGAAAGAATCGCACCACCTAAAACAGCAGTAACAAAAGCAGCAAGAGCTAAAAATTTGTTCTTCATATTGGAAAATATCTCTCTATTGTTTGTGTTGACCGTTAGTAAATTTCGTGGACTCGATAGTTTGTCTACAAATGGCTGAAATTTTAGTGAAACTACAACCAGTTAAATTTGGCTTATTCTTATATCGACTTTGTTATTAACAATCACCTCCTATTTAAAGCACGTACAATTCTGTACCGTTAGTCCCGTTGTTGGCGGTGAAGAACAGCTGTGTACCAACGACAGTCAGCCTGTCAGGGTTAGCATTTCCTGTAGCGTTAATGTTGCTAACCTTGCGAGTATTGACAGTTGTGCCGTCACTGAACCACACCTCCCTGTTGCTGCCATCAGAAGCTGCAAAAGCCAGAGTGCTATTGAAATTAACGAGACTAGTGGGAATACTGTTATTGGGCTGGTTATTGGCGTTTGCGCCAGTCCAAATATCTTTTACTAATACTGTGTTGGCGTTTGTGCCATCAGTTCGCCACAATTCTAGACCAGTTACTGGGTCGTTGCCAACAAAGTAGAGAATATTACCAACAGCAGTTAGAAAGAAAGACCCTAAACCAACATTAGGTGCTTGTCCATTAGTTCTAATGTTGACGGTTCCGCTAGATGTTCCATCACTCTTCCACAGTTCCAAGTTAAAGTCATTATCGCTATCTGTCACAAAGTACAAAGTGTTACCAACGGCTGTCAAATATGTCGGCGCGAACCCATTGTTCCCAGGTGTAATATCTTTCAGCAAGCTAGCTGTTGTACCACTTTGGTATTTCCAGACCTCAAAACCGCTTGTAGCATTGCTGGCAGTAAAGTATAGTGTACTATCAACCACCCTAAAGTTTGCAGGATATGATTGAGTAGTTCCTCCGACACTGATAACTTGCGTACCGCCTATAGTGCCATCAGTTGACCAAAGCTGAGTGTTATTTTTGGCTGTGAAAAATAGCTTGCTGTTAAAAGCAGTGAAAGTGGGTGATTGAGAACTACTGAAACCGGGGTTAATGTCTACTAAACTGACGTTTGTGCTGTTATAAACCCAAAGTTTTCTGGTATTGCTGCTATCAACTGCTGTAAAGAAGAGTTTGTTACCGACAACGGTGAGATTACTGGGGTTAGAACTGCCAGAATTCAAATTAATATCACTAATCCTAGTTACAGATGTGCCATCGTATTGCCAAAGTTCTGTACCATAGGTGCTGTCAGTAGCAGTGAAGTATAACTTGTTATTAAAGACTATTAGAGCATCAGGGTTGAAACCACTATTATTAGTGATGCGAGTGTTTGTAGTTCCATCACTCTTCCACAGTTGAATACCCGTAGTAGCATCATTGGCAGTGAAGTACAAAGTATTGCCCCAAACAGTTAAGTTTTTAGGGTCAGAACTGCCAGAGCCTGGATTAATTTCCAGTTGTTGTGCTTGTGGCTGCGCCGTGATGTCCAAGTTGTAGAAAGTTTCGGCTGAACCAGAGGCGTAGATGCGAATGTAGTATGTACCTGCACTCAGAGGAAGATTGGTGATGGTTTCATTAGTACTCCCCGTTTGGTTAGTATATGGTATTGTTTGGCCATTGCTACCCCTAATTAGTTGCACATCTGCATTGTCACTCAAACCAGAAAGGGTGAGGTTAAAGGAACTGGTGCTATTAAGATTGAACTTATAGTAATCATTAGTATCTATATTGCCTACAAACTCACTGCGGGAAATAGAACCATTTAAAGTACCTAAATTCTGGGCTGCTCCTTGACTGTTACCAGCTTGGTCTGCGCCTATAGTTTGGGCAACTACACTCAGAGTATAGTTAGCTGTTGTTGTACCAGCACCAGGAGTTACTAAGATGTTGTAGGTACCAGGATTTAATAAGCTGCGGCGAATTTGATCTAGCGTTGTTCCTGACTGGCTAGTAGTTACAATATTACTACCGTTTTGATTTTGCAGTGTTAAATTAGCGTCTGCTGAGAGTGATGTGAATTTAATATCAACTAAGGCACTTGAGGCAAGAGTGAATTTGTAATAGTCTTGAGTATCAACAGTGCTGACTAAATCTGAGATAGTGGCAGGAAGATTGATAGTAGTAGCAGTTGCTAGAGTGTTTCCTCCTTGGTCTGGTGCATCTGCGGTAAAATTAACCTGCAAATTATAATTAGTCGAGTCTGCGTTTGCATAGACTTGGACATAATAAGTACCTGCGGCGAGAGAACGATTTATAGAATCTGGGTTTGTACCTGTTTGAGTACTAGTGGCGGCAGGTTGAAGAGACTGTCCAGAGCTATTCAACAACTGTATATCAGCATTACCACTTGAAGGATTGAGGTTAATACCAATAGTACCGTTGTTATTTAAGGTAAATTTGTAGTAGTCGCTAGGGTCAGTAATGTTCCCTTTACCTGTGCTTGCAACAAAATCAGTTGCGCTGTAGCTGCCGGCATTGACACTTGCACTAATATCTCTGTTAGTGTTTGCTAGTGTAGTTGTATCGTCAGCGATGCCACTATCTTGAATGGCTTCGGCTGACATAGTGAGATTATAAGTTGTGCTAACTGTCCCAGTAACTAAATAAATCCGGGCATAGTAAGTGTTGGAAGGTTGGTTATTGAGAGTAAAACGTATATTTTCTGATGCATTACCAGACAAGTTAGGAGCAGTTATAGTTGCACCAGTACTGTCTGTTAAGATTAAATTGGCATCACTATTTGCCGCTAATCCAGTGAGGCTTAAGGTAACTATACTAGAACTATTAAGAGTAAATTTATAGTAATCGTTTCTATCAGAGTTGCTGAGAGAGTCTTGAAATATATTGGATGTGCTAGTGAGAGAGCCACCAATATAAGATGCAGATGTAGTATTTAAAGCTGTGGCTGTTGTACTTCCTGGATCGGGGAATCCTGAATAAGGACTTGGCATAAATTATCTATTATTTTGTATAAAATAAACACTTGTATTGGCTGCAAATTACTCATAGCTTTGCAACTAACGCAAGTTTTTTACTATTAATCAACCACAAATTTTTTGTTACTTCTGGCAAATTGTTAAACTATGTCGTGATAATGCACCCTTTCACAAGTATGGTTTTTATGTCGTAATTTAAGCGGCTGTATGTGAATTAGTTGATGTGAAATATTTCAAATCATGATATTTGTTGCACCTGTGTAAATAGATAACTGCATAGATTTGAGTCTAGGGTTCAAATTTTAAACATATTGCTAAATTTTCCTAGTCTTTCGTTAGCAGTCAATTTGGTTCATTTCAGCGAAAAATAAGTACTAGATGAGGAAAGTTTTTGCCATTACGAAGTTACTCAAACTTTTTGTAGCCAATTGTAATTTTGTTACAACTTTATAAATTCATCCACAAAAGAGTTATGTATTAGCTGTTGCTATGAAAATTTTAATGTTCTTTTGCATTTATCCTTCAAACTTCACTGCAAATAAAATTTAACTCTTAGGTAAAAGATGATGCCTGCGTAAAAGTACTTATTTTTTTAATATTGATTGTTAAAAAATCAAATTATTTCATTAAAGAGTATTAGTATAAAATTTTTCCGGTTATATCCTAACTAAGAGTATTTTCAAGGAAAATAATCGATAATACCATATCTGTTTTCTTCTTTGCTAACTCGCTTACCCAAAGCATTTTTCGTGGCATTGCAATATGTTTCAAGCTACTCGTCGCCGTCTCGCCCTTTGGTATACTACTGTCACTGCTGTATTATTACTGCTGTTTGCCAGTGGCGTTTATTTATACGTCCGCAGTACACTAATTGAACGGATTGATGATACCCTTAACCATGTAGTGGAAATAGTGGAGCGTTGTCTCACAACAAGCCCCTGTGCATCTAAGCTCATGTTTGAGCCAATTAATGCTGATGCAGATAAATTTCGCATTAATGTAGAAGCCAGTTTTCGTGACAATACTGACACCGTAGAAGATGACCACATCGACCTAGAATGGTTTAGTCCGACTGGTGAATTACTTTGGTCAACGCTATCCGAACCCCTAAATATTCCCATTCATGCCAACCGCACTGGTGAAACTGTGCGCGTAGTTAAGGCAGAGAAAGAAAAAGGCAAAGATGATAAACTCCTCAATCCTAACTCCTCACTTCCCACTCCCAACTCAGCACTGTTATTACGGCAAGTTACCCAACGGGTGGAAGTAGGGCGACAAGTATTAGGATATCTGCGTGTTAGTCATCCCTGGTTTGAAGTTACTAAACCCAGTCGCCAGTTAATTTTTGATTTGGCGCTAGGTATTGGGTTAATGGTGCTTTCTGTCGGCGCAAGTGGCTGGTTTCTTTCGGGTAAAGCGATGGAACCTGTAGGCGAGTCCTATCAACGCCTCAAACAATTTACTGCTGATGCTTCTCATGAACTTAGAAGTCCCATTACTTTGATTCAAACTAATGTGCAAGTCGCTCTTGCTGACTTGGATTTAGCAGAGGCAGAAGCGACTACTTCTTTGCAGTATCGACAACAGTTAAAGGTGGTGGAACGGTTAACGCAGCGTTTGGGTAAGTTAGTTAATGACTTACTGTTTTTAGCACGACAGGATAGTGGTATTAGCAAAGATACTTTTTCACTTTGTCCGCTAGATGCCTTGCTGATGGAAGTGGTTGAAGAACAACAATTGTTAGTCCCTGAAAAAAAAATCGCTCTTTCTCTAGACTTAGTTGATCCTCCCGTCTTTGAAACTAGCCCGGAATTACTGGAAAATTGGTTTACCCTTGTGGGCAATTGGGATCAACTGGTGCGGCTGTTCACAAATTTGATTGCTAACGCCTTGCATTACACTCCAGCAGGTGGACGGGTGAAAGTAGAATTAGCGCGGATAGAAGGAATAAATCGCGTTTCTGGACTGCGTTATACCAGCGCCCAGTTGCAAGTTAAAGTGAGTGATACTGGTGTTGGAATTCCATCAGTTGCACTACCACGCTTGTTTGATCGGTTTTATCGGGTAGATCCGGCACGGACTCATACAACTGAGAATACAGCTACAGCCAGTGTTACTGGTTCAGGATTGGGATTAGCGATCGCTCAAGCTATTGTTGAACATCACCAGGGTCACATTCAAGTTGAAAGCACTCAAGGCATTGGCACTACATTCACTATCACTTTACCAATAAATCTTGAGTCTTAATTAGACAATAAATTTTTGTTTCCTGTGATAGATGTAGACAAGTCAATTTATTTACTAATTTATATGAAGACAGTTGTAATATTTAGCAATCGAATTGCTTACTAACATCATAATTTATATTATTTATACTTTAGCTGAGTAATTAGTAAGCTGTTATACATTCAAATTGCATATATTAACTGCTAATTCAACTTTTTGTTTGAGAAACTTTTCTTTTAAAGAAAGACAAATTGAATTGTATCAGGAGTTAAGAATGAATATGAAGTTTCAAAGTTTTCGCAAGTCTGCTGAGTTATTTGGTGCTATATGCGGTGGATTACTAATCACTCTGCCAGCAATTCCCCAAGCACTAGCACAACAATCAGTAACACAACAATCTACTCCCAAGGTTAACCCTTGTCCTAGAATTTTCTATGAAGAACCACACAATAGTCAGGTTGTCGTGCCACAGGGATGTCCTCCTAATGCGATAACACAAAGACTAGCTGCTCAAGGGCTTCTTCCCGTACCTGCTACCCCATCACAAGAGCAAACAAAATTGGGTGTCGGTGGTGAAGCTCCAGTACCAAGTGTCAGTTCACAAAGCCCAGTTTCTGGCGATCAAACTCAACAGCCTGCAACAGGGACGGTTTCTACTGATCAACAACTACTACAACCACGGCAAACCCCCAGCACTACGATCGCACTAGCAAATGGTAAAGTTAATGTCACGTTGGTAAATGACACTGCGGCTAAGGTAACCTACCAAGTAATTGGTGATACGGCACCGCGATCGCTAGCTGGTAAGTCAAATGTAATATTGCAAGCTCTAAACGCACCAGTAACAGTGACATTTGAACGAGAAGATGGTGGACAGTTGATAGTTACTCCACAACCCTCTTCAGAATCAGGAAGTTTGGAAGTTAGATTTAACGAAGCCACGAATGCAGCACAGGGTAGAAGTACTATGAGAATTGAACAAAACGGTTCAGTGTTCTTGAATTAAAAATACTTAGGAGTTAGAAGTGAAGAGTGAGGAGTTAGTTATTAGTTATATGGTGGTGCGTTAGGCTAAAGCCATAACACACCCTACAAAAGAATTACTACTAACTTATAACTCACGCCTAATGTGAATTAGAAAAAAGGCGGGAGAAGTAAGAAGATGAAAGTTACCA
>NZ_CAXTNE010000014.1:0-55026 GCF_964245445.1 uncultured Nostoc sp. | reverse complement strand
AGGGGTAGCCCTACGCAAAAATAGCTCGATGCCAGGATTCTTTATACTAACAAAACCCCCAAGCTCATATCAGAGCTTGGGGGTTTTGTTTATCATGAATTTAGTATTGGATAAATATTTATCAATTGCTGCGCGGCTTGTTTGCCAGAGCAGTCAATGGCGAAAGAGCAGTTGGTAGTATACCTGGAAGTAAAGGTAAGAACGTTTCTTTGATTGGAGCTTTAGACCTTGATGGGCTGGTTGCAGCAATGACTGTGCCAGGTAGTACAAATACTGTTGTCTTCCTCACTTATGTAACTGAGGTCTTAGTACCTCAGTTATGGAAAGGAGCGATCGTAGTCATGGATAATCTCCGGGTTCATCATGCCGAACGTGTAAGAGTTGAAATTGAGTCTGTTAGTGCAAAAGTCAAGTTTTTGCCCCCCTACTTTCCAGATTTATTTCCCATAGAACTGTGTTGGTCAAAACTAAAGCAATTTCTCCGTTCCTGTGAAGCACGCACTCTGGAATCACTTAACCAAGCAATTGCTCTTGCTGTCAATTATATTACCGAAGATGATGCCTTCGGTTGGTTCAATCACTGTGGTCTATTTACCTGAAAATTGCTGTAAATGCTGATTAGCTTAATACACATCATCAAGCTCTCAAAGCAGTCGATGAAGCGTACAGTCTTTCATCAGTAACTCAAACTGATGATACTCTAGTTGTGCGAGTACCACGACCCAGCCATGAACAACAGGCATTACAATTAGCAGAACAACGCCGTGCTAGGCGAGTTGCTATCCATCAGCAAGTTTGGGAGTTACATCACCAAGGTTGGAGTGCAGCGAAATATAGCGCTTCTCGTTTGGATGCAATACACTTTGACCTCTTTGCAATGCTAGCTCTTAAAAGGAAAGAAGCTTTGAGTCTTACTCTCCAACGCTAGCTCTTAAAGGGCTGGGGGTTAGGTCTGTATTTCATGCAATTGAGAACCACTATATATCCTCGGTCTCCAAACATTTTACCAAACATCAAAAGCGATCGCTCGTCCAGCCTGGAAAACTAAAAGAGCGATCGCTATCTTCAGTTTTGAAGCCAAGTATGGCAGTTACCTCCCATACTTAGGTTAAAGGCTGATCGCCATCTCCCTGTGGTAGCGTCCCCGCCTCTGATCGTGGTGCAGACATGATTTGCTTTTGCTGTTCTTGTAGCCAGGTTTCAAAGAGTTCATTCAGCAGTCGCACTTTCATAAATTCATCCAGTTGCGCGGGGATAAATTTTTCCAGCCGCAAAATCACGAACCAGTCGGCAATGCGGGTAGGGGGCAATATCTGACCTGGTTGACTGCTAGATAGCATTTGCACCATTACCGGATGTAGTGCATTCAGTTCAATCGGGCCTACTAAGCCTCCAGTTTGGGCTTCTGGTCCCAGTGAATATTCACGTGCCAAGTCGGCAAAAGAGTTTTCTTTTGCCTGAATCCGGAAGTAAAGTTCTTGGGCTATTCCCACATCCTGGGTTCGCAGTAGAGAATAAATTACTTTGTCTAGTTTTGTCTTGGACTGAAAAAAGTAGGATTCCAGTTTATTACCCCAAGTAGCTTGCTTGAATTTTTCAATTTTAAGCTTACGAGTGATAATAACTTCTAGTTGTTCGGGAGTCAGCCCTTGATGTGCCATCCAAGCCTGGATGTCTTCTTCATTTTTGAACTGTTTTTCAGTGTAAAACTGCTGTTTAGCTTGGGCTACTTCCTCAGGTGTACATATTGCTACCTTGGCGGAGCGTGAATTTTGCTCTATTGCCTCATCAATAATCAATTCGCGCTGCAAATGTGGCAGCATTTGGTAACTTGCCAGTAAGGAAATCAGTTCACTAGCTGTGATTGTACGATTACCGATTTGGATCGCTTCAGTCATTAGCTTTCGGGCATCTTAAAAATATCTGGTCTGTCAAAGAAGCTAAACCGTAGTCCACTCTCTGGGAGCCTTTGTCTTAATCTACCAAGTTAGGTACGCTAACTTCACTTTCGTAATAATTAAATAGTGGCTTTAACATACTTTAAAATATACAGTTTATATGAGTTTTTATCAAAGATTCTACGTAAATACGACCAGATGTGAAAAAAAGGACAAAGGTCAAATGGGAGCATCCCAATTTTGCAATTTTACCAAAATAGTTAGCAGTTAATTGCGATACAAAGGTGTTTTAGTTAACCAGAAATACTCACTCTATAGCAAGTCTCATTTTAATCTGACTTTTCCCATTATATTTTTGGTAGAGCGATGTCTACGAAGGGCTGCGCCTACGCTCACTATACCTCTATCCCAAAGTCCTACTATGTATCCTGCAACCAAAAATTCTAACGTTTACAACGACTCTAAGTAATTTAAAAGATCCGCCATTTCTTGGGCACTAGGTTGGAATTTTGGCATTGGCGGGGTTTCGCCACTGATCACCTGGCGAATCAGTCCATATCGAGACTTGTGCTTTGAGACAGCTTGCAAACTCGGCCCTACTCGTCCGTCTGCTTCCAAGCCATGACAACCAGCACAGTTAATTTGAAAGATTGCGTGTCCTTGAACTGGGTTTCCTGTTAAGGATAGAACGCTCTTGACGTATGGATCGGAGGCTTGAACCAACTGAACACCAAAAAAGCCCAAAGGGACTGCTAGCAGTATAGCCAGCGTCAATAAAACGATCCGCTGAATCAAAATTTCAGGTTTGGTAATCTGGTTATCCAAAAGGTTTGCTGTGAAGTCTAGGTGTGCTAAAAAGTTTTCATTTCCTACACATAGCTTAAAAGTTCTTGATCGTGTCTGCAAGCACAGAAGACTATTTTCTTGTGGGCACTCGCCTTCCAAAAAGCCTGTAGGGCGCAGGATTTATACTAAATTTGGTAAAATCAAAAACAGGCAACGAATATTTAATAATTTCAAAGAGGAGATTTACAGTGGTTGAACCCCTACTATCAGGTATTGTCCTTGGTCTAGTTTTCGTCACCCTCGCCGGACTGTTTTACGCTGCCTATAAGCAATATAAGCGCCCCAATCAGTTGGGGGGGTAAGCAGTGCTGAGTTTTGTTAGCGGATGAGCTATGGTTTAGCCTGTGCTAAGTTTTGAGTGGGAAAATGAGGGGAATGAGGGGGACAAAGTAAAATTTTCTCCTCCTGCTCCTTTGTCTGCCCCCTCTTTTCTCATTGGACAATTCTATAGAAAGTAAGTGATGTGTTGCCATAAACTTTCTCACGGCAAATTTCCCAAGCGGGAATCTCTGGCGGTGTCCAACCTTGTGAGGCGTGTTCAACTGCAATTTCACCGCTAGGATCTAAAAGTTGATAGTGAGCGATCGCTTCTAAAACTGGCTGGTACAATCCACTGGCATAAGGTGGATCAAAGTAAATTCTATCGAATTGCTTGCCTGATAAAATCTTTAACTGTTGGAAAATATCTCCCCGCAATACCCGAAGTTCTTGCTCGGCATTAGCTACTTGCTGCCAATTTTGTTGGATGGTGGCACAGGCTCGGCTCGATTGTTCAATTCCCACTACAAGGCTGGCTCCTCTACACAAAGCCTCTGCGCCCATTGAACCAGTACCCGCGCACAAATCTAGCCAGCGACAACCTGCAATTTCTCCCTGCCAAATATTAAACACTGCCTCCCTTACTCGCGCACTGGTGGGTCTAGTTTCTTTTCCTGGTAAAGTTTTTAGCTGGCGATTCCCGTAAATTCTCAGGCTCATTGGTTATTAGTCATTGATCATTAGTCATTAGTCATTGGTCATTAGTCATTAGTTTTAGACAAAGGACAAACAACAAATAACAAAAATAGTATTAGGCAGGAATTTTTTCGCGGACTTGAGCAACAAAATTAGATAAGATTTGCAATCCGATATTAGAGGATTTTTCGGGGTGAAATTGGACTGCCATCAGGTTTTCGCGGGCGATCGCAGCTGTGACGGTTTGAGTACCGTGAGTGACGGTTGCTGCACGGATTAGCGGGTCTATTGGGTCAACATAGTAGGAATGGACAAAATACACCCAAGGATCGGACGGTAAATGCTCCCACAAAATACTTTTTGGTTGAGTCATTTCCAGTTGATTCCAACCCATGTGAGGAATAGTGATGTCAGGTTCTGGGCGAAACCGCCGCACTTTTCCTTTGATAATTCCTAGTCCTGGTTGGGTACCTTCTGCACTTGATTCAAAAAGAATTTGCAATCCTAAACAAATTCCTAAGAAAGGTTTACCAGATGCGATCGCTTCTTTAATAGGTTGTTCTAAACCACGCGTTCGCAGGTGTTGAACTGCTGGATCAAATGCTCCCACTCCCGGCAGAACTATTGCATCTGCCTGTTCTAATTCCTTTGGAGAATAAGTAACATTAGGAGTTGCTCCAGCTTTTTCCAAGCCTTTACAGACTGAGTGCAAATTTCCCATCTCGTAGTCTACGACCGCAATTACTGGCATTCACCTGCTCCTTGTAAATTTTTTATTATGGAGGGTTTTTCTATTCTAAATAATATTTGTTATGAAGAGAAGAATTCTATTAACTTCTTTTGACATTTGCCTAAAAGATCAACAGTCGAATTCTTCTGATGATTTATTACTTGAAGTTACCAAACTTGATCTGATACCAGATGATTTAAGTTTTTTACCCTAGTTACCCGTAGATGTGCAACTTGCCAGTACTCAGGTAATGGAAAAAATCAATGCAATTCAACCTGATTACATCATCTGTTGTGGCATGGCTGCAAGCCTTACATAATTAAGTATGGAAGCAGTTGCTAAGTAAGTAGGGGAGAAGAAATCAAATTAGATTAAGTAATGTAAAAACTCTTGAGATTATTTTGTAGTCAGAGCTTCAGCCCTCATTTGAGGAATTTAGTCTTGACCAAAAACCTTTAATTATTTAAGCCGCTCTACTTAGCTGTGGAGAAATTGTTTTGTAGACAGCAGTTGATTTAGAAAAATTATTGGCGGGAGCAGCAGCAATTGAGATTAGCTACGACTGCGGTAAATTTGTTTGTGTTAGCGTAGTGTCTCGCAGAGAGTACTTAAGCTAAAAGCAACTCACGGTACGTTGTATCTTTGCCCACGTTCTGGTTCTCAATCAAGAAAATTTGATGGGGATTTTTGCAGATTCCGTATTAATTATTAACAAACTAGCACTTTCATCAAGTTGTTAATGTCTGTATGGTGAAAGAAATATCTAAGTGTATGTTGCCATTGTTACTAATTTTCCCAATTGCTCAATTAACTCCTGCCACGCCACCACCTGAAGAAGTCGTACAACCACAAGAAGTACGTCCTTTACCAGGCCAATTGGATACAGTGCCAACGTTTAATAGCAATAGTCCAGAATTGGTTTTGAAAGAAGGAATTTTACTTTCTACCTTTCCACCAGATGGCAAAAAAGTGCCAACGGCGCATCTGAATTTTCCTTTTCGAGGACGATTTGATATTTTTGCTCATCACATTACTAGGGCTGAACCACCAGAGAATTTGCGTAGGCGTAGCCCGTCGGAGACATCGCTGTATTTAGGGATAATTTTGCACAATCCTAGTTCGGAAGCAGTGAAGGTGAATATTTGGCAGGCGGCGAGTTATTTGAGCCAACCGGATGCACCATTTATTGAGCTACCATCTTTTAGGCAAAATCTTTTGGGTACAATTTTTGCTGGCCCAGGCGATCGCGTCATGTCTGATGTACTAAGGGGACGGCGACAAGAAATTTTTCCTGCCCAAATTGAGATTCCACCAGGGCAAAGTCGGATGTTACTAAATTTACCAATTCCTGTGCAGGGATTGACACCACCCCTCAATGGTCGGTCTACATTGATCCGACTGCAAAGTAATGGCACTGTCTATGCAGCTAGCCTAGCCATGTTTGCACGGGTGAATCCCGATGGCAGTGAGCGATCGCCTACTTTAGAAGAGTGGCAAAATTTACTCGATAATGGTGATTTGGCTGGGCCACGAGATAAAGCGCCCACTCCTTTAGAGGAAACTGGCAAACCAAGAATTTATGGACGTGTAGCTGGAGTGGCTGGTGGTTCACGATGGAGAGCCTTATTAGTAGATAATCCTAAATCCAGGTATCTGACTATTCCCCAGCCTGGTCAAATGTTTTCCTACGCTTTGAGTAGCCTGCATGGCGGTACATTAGGAACTGGTCAAATTCAAAGTGCTAATATGCTGGTGCGCTATCCTGACACTGCATATCGCGCTCATGGGAACTATGGGATTCAATATAATCTGAAGTTGCCGCTATACAACAATACTCAAAGTCCTCAAACTGTTAGTGTCTCGATACAAACACCACTCAAGGAGGAGCAATTGGAAAAACCGGGGTTACGCTTTTTTAGTACACCGGCCCCTCAAGTATTCTTTCGAGGGACAGTGCGGGTACGTTATATAGATGAGCAAAATCAGCCACAAACTCAGTTTGTGCATTTGGTGCAAAAGAGAGGTCAACCAGGAGAACCCTTAGTTTTATTAAATACGAAAGCAGGCGATCGCTCCTTAGTAGAAGTAGACTTTCTCTATCCGCCAGATGCTACACCTCCGCAAGTATTAACAGTTTCAACTCAAGCTGAACCTCGGTAATGAGTCATGGGTAATGGGTAATAGCTTTTCTCCAATTACCTATTACCAAAAAATATTAGTCAATGTCAATAGTACAAAAACGCGTAGCCCTAGCCCGCACTTCTCTACGAGACGCTGCGCGAACGATATACTTTGACTGCGCTACCTCGGCTTTGCTCCGCACAAGTCAGTACAAGAAGCTAAGTGACCGTCGTAGACATCGCCAAAACCTAAAAACATTAGTTAAATATTAAGAAATTTAAATATATCAAAGTTATTTTAAGTTTTTTTTCATTCGATATAATGATAAATCAGGGTTAGCTAAATACTTATAATTACGATTGCAAAGCCTTAAACTTCGACTATTACTGAAAACAGGACTTTGCTTATGGAAACCATATCGTATATTCCTCTAGATTCCTACGCCGTCTGTTCGAGCAGCTAAATTATGAGAATTGCGTTGCATAATGTTAAGTAACATTATGGAAATCTTATTTTTCTATGAAAAATGCATTAATTATTAAATTCTCGTTAGATACTGTGATATTCACTTAGAGTGAGGCTCCTGGTATGCCCATTCCCAACACTTCTACACTGGATGGATTGCGAGTACTAGTGGTCGATGATGACCTCGATTCTTGTGCCTGGATGACTTGTTTGCTTGAGTTGTATAGGATCGAAGTTCATTCAAGTTTCACGGTAAATCAAGCTTTAGCAGCGTTTGTGGAATTTTGCCCAGATTTAGTACTTAGTGACATTGCCATGCCCGGTGAAGATGGTTATTCGCTGCTACGTCAGATCCGGCAAATCGAAGATAGGCTCGACAAATCCACTCCCGTTATCGCAGTCACGGCACTCCAAGAGTTAGAAGCTCGATTTCCAGAGTCGGAAGCAAGGTTTGACCAATGGTTATTAAAGCCTGTGGATCTAGATGAGTTAGTTGGGGCGATCGCTCACCTAACAGGGCGGTCAATGTTGATCGGTGAATTAACTTCTTCATATTGATAAGGCTTTTCACCCCAAGTTTGTCTATTTAGGGTGAATACTTATTTTACTTTATGCGTTGCAATAGAAATAGCAGACTATAGCAAGCAATAAAAGGACGGTATGACAACCGATCAAAAAATCAACCAAGAAACTGAGTTAGATTCGCTCCAGCCCCTTGTTGGAATTTTGATTTTACTGGTAGAGGATGAGCCAGATATTGCAGATTTGCTTATCTTCATTTTGGAAGCAGCGGGTGCAGAGGTGATGGCTTTAACCGATGCAGAAGCAGCCCTTGCCTTGGTAGAATCGCTTCATCCCGATATTCTGCTGTGCAATGTGAAATTACCCGCTCATGATGGAAATTGGTTAATTGAGCAAATTCGAGTGCATTCTTGCTCATCCTTAAGAGAGTTACCCGCGATCGCTATCACTTCTTATACACGGGAAATCTCAAGTCATAAGGCTTTGAATGCTGGTTTTAATCGATTTCTAGTCAAGCTTGAGAGTCCAGAGGAAATCGTAGATGAGATTGTTCACCTGCTATCTACCGATCTTTAAATATAAATACTCGGTCTTTATCTCGTTTTTGACACAATTTTATCCAATAGGCGCTGGGAGGTACAGCTAGCTGTACGCTCCTACAAATGACTTTACCTTAGAAACCAAACCCTAAGCGGGTAGGGTGAGATGTTGAATATATTTGTTAACTTTATTGAAAACCCTTTGCTGGCTTTTTTTGCCCTTTACTTTTGGGCTTGGATTTGTTAACTTCTCCTAAAGCTTCTTGAAATAAATTGTGTAGATGTATAGGGACGCTAGCAATTTCTGGTAACTCTGGCTCAATAGGTTTATTGAATTCCTGCAAAAGTGCATCCAAGTCGCTTTCAAGACGAAACTCTGGACGTTGCAGAACTGTTTGCAGCACATTTTCTAATTTACTTGGATACTGTTGCGCTAATCGATGCCAAATAAAAGCATTAATACTTTTATCTTCAAGGTAATAGCGAACTAGTTTTTCAGCCCCTTGAACACTTTGCCAGTCCTCTGCCGATAAAATTGCTTGTACCTTACTATATGTTGGTAAAAACATTTGTCCCCAATGGGGATGAGAAAGAGCTGTTACCTGTTCTGCTTTCTTGAGTTCAGGAGGCAAATCAACCTTTGGCATAACCATTTTGCTGTTACCGCTTTTGCTGTTAAACATCTGAGAGACTACGTTGGAATCAGCACCAAATTCTTCTGCTGCTGCTTTTATTTCATCGTCTCCAATGCCAGCTGCTTCTGCTACTTCAGCCAAGGATTTAGAAGTATCAATTCCTGCTTCTGCAAAGCGTTTTTCAGTGATTAATTCTTGGAATTCAGCTATTTTTTTATTAAGCTGGTATCCAGGTAGTGTGATTTCATCAGTGCCAAAAAAGTCCACAAACTGCTGATGATATTGTCCTACTGACTGCCAAGCTTCTTCTAGCAAGTCTGGAGCATCGCTGTAAAGATTACTTTTATAGTTTTCTTTGAAATTACCAATTGCTACAGCAAGTTTTGGTTTACCTAATTTACCCATTATTGTGTAGGGGCCAGAAAACATCCAGTAGCTATCGGTAACAGGAGAAATGCGAGTTAGTAAAATTTCTCCTACTTTCAACCGAGATATTGCCTGTAATGTTTGAGTATTGTTTGGCTTGACGATGTAGTGTTTATCGGTCAACCAGTTCGTTAATTCAAAGCCATCAGGTAGAATATTCGTTATGGCAAATAAGCCAATAAAACTATGATGCCAGCTGTTGATCAGGTTGTGATCGCTCTGTTCTAAATCTGGATGGCTTTCGATAAATAACTCTAAGGGAGATTTATCACCGACTTTCCCGGCTGTCAGAAAGCTATCGATAATTAAGTCCTGCTGTGTACTATCCCCACTTCCACGGCGCAACTGTTCTGCTGCATAAGTTTCCAGTGCTTGTGCCAGTTCGCCTTCAGCATCAAGGACAAAATCAACTAAGGCTTGTTTTAATTGGTGCGATCGTTCTAATATGACATCCACAAGTTAATCTCTCGGTGCAACAGATGTAGATTATAGCTCTTAAGAGAATTACAGCATCTAGCTATTGCTAGATTTATGGTGACCTGCATTTAGCGGATTTACGCCGTTAAGCTTCTTTTAAACTAGATACAAGGCATCACACAAGGTCATTACAGATGGTTGCAACTCCAAATTCTAGCTATATTTCTCCAGAAGACTATCTTAAAAGAGAAGAAACCAGTCATATTAAGCATGAATATAGACAGGGACAGATTTATGTAATGGTAGGGGCAAGTAACGCCCATGTAATTATTTCTCTTAATATTGCTTCAATGCTGAGAAATCATTTGCGTGGGAGTGGATGTCAGACTTATATCTCAGACACCAAAGCACATACTGAGTCAATTAATATCTATTACTACCCCGATATTATAGTAAGTTGTGACCAACGAGATAGAGCTTTTGATAACTTTCTGCGTTACCCTTCGTTAATTCTAGAAGTGCTATCTCCGACAACAGAAGCCTTTGACCGAGGTGAGAAATTTGCTGACTACCGGCAGATGGAGTCACTTCAGGAATATGTACTTGTAAGTCAAACTCGGTTAAATGTTGAGTGTTTTCGCCGCAACTCAGAGAGACAGTGGGTACTTTATCCCTATGGACAACAAGATATCATTCATCTGGCAAGTATAGATTTTCAGTGTGCTGTTGCAGATTTCTATGAGGATGTTACTTTTGAATCCCCATAATTGACTGAGCAAATAATTATTAATTCAGAATTCATGATTAAAGAATGGGTACAAGCCTCCACGGTCATTTTTAATGAGCGTGGTCTTAAAGAGTGTAGAGAGTTCAGCAGATCATAATGATTTAAATTAATAATTAATAATTATTAATTATAGCGGTTCTCGAATGGAAGCAATACACTTTGACCTTTCTCCTAAAAGGAGAGAGGCTTTGAATATTACTCCCCAACGCTAGTAGGGAAGGGGTTGGGGGTTAGGTCTGTATTGCAGACCCAGAAGCGCTATATATTGACTACTAGATTGAAAGGTAGAAATCAGAATATTGAGGATTTAAAAATGTATTTTTAGAAAGTAAAAGAAAAAGGCAAAAGAAGATTTTCTTTTGCCTTTTTAGTTTTTACCTTTTAATAAAGACAGGAAATTTCAAGTGTCTATTCATCGTCGAAATCATCGTCGTCTTCGTCTTCTTCCTCGTAATCGTCGTCGTCTGCGACTTCATCGGCGATTAATTCATCTTCGTCATCTAGAACTGACCTTTCTGCACGTCTGCTACCAAAACCAGATTCCCCAAGAGTAGGAGAATCTAAATTATAGGTGCGAGCTGTGCGGTCATCTAAGACCATATCCAGGGGATCATCAACTTCATCCAAGACACTACTGGTAATTTCAGCAGCATAATCATCGATCGCACCGGGTTCTTCATAGGTATTGTAACCAGTACCAGCCGGAATCAATCGCCCGATAATCACGTTTTCCTTTAAGCCGCGTAGCCAGTCGGATTTGCCTTCAATAGCTGCTTCGGTAAGTACCCGTGTTGTCTCTTGGAAGGATGCGGCGGAAATAAAGCTGTCGGTATTCAACGATGCTTTGGTGATACCCAACAATACTGGGGTATACTGTGCCCTAGCACCGCCTGTAATTGCCATAGCTTCGTTCACCTGCTCAACTTGGCGCAATTCTACCAATTCACCAGGAAGCATTGTGGTGTCACCACCATCATCAATCCTGACTTTGTTGGTCATCTGGCGAACAATGACTTCAATGTGCTTATCGGAAATATCAATCCCTTGAGATTGATACACCATTTGCACTTCATTCACCAAGAATGACTGTACCTTCTGCAAAGCATGGCTAGCACAAGCATAGATTCCATCTTCGGAACCCAGGCTAAAGAAGATTTCCAAAATTTCGTGGGGATTGGATGGCCCATCACTCAATGGTTGTCCTGCTAACACAGTCGATCCATCTGGCACAATCAAATTTTGTCCTGGGCCTAGAGGATAATCTGTTACCACGCCATTTGATTCTACGACCTTGATAGCGATCGCTTCATCACCACTTTCAGCGTAAACAACCTTAACTTCACCTCCCCGCCGACATAAAATGCACGCTTCTTTGGGTTTACGAGCTTCAAGTAGTTCCTCAATCCGGGGCAAACCTTGAATAATATCTCCGGTTTTGGCGCGTTCAAACACCAGCAACACCAAATTATCACCCCGTTGTACCAAATCGCCGTCTTCTATCTGCAACACAGCACCAGGGCTGACTCGATAAGGGCGACCGATACGAGTAGTAACAACGTAGTTTTTAGTACTTAGGGCTGATTCCCCATCAGATGCAGCAGCGGCACTTTTGATATCCACTACTTGTCCTGATTCTGGAGCAAAAACTCCAGGAGCAACTTCTGTACCTTCTACTAGCAAGTCACCCACTTTTACCTTTGGCTGAGTACTAGTATTAATGGTAAGCCTGTCAGCGTCACGCAACACTAAGCAGCGACGCACGTTTTCAGTTCCTTTGCGAACACCCCGCACTTCCCCGCCTTCTTTACACAAGATTTGGGTACGTGCGACGACAGATCCAGGGGCGATGGTAAGCCCATCATGTACCTCAAGTGTGGTTTGGGTACTTCCTTGGGTGGCATCGGCGGTAATATCTCGACGAATTACCAAGGATTCCAAAATTACCAGTTGTAAACGTTGAACTTCTGGGTCTTCAGTATCCTCTACTAATTCAATATCTGCTGCAAGGGGTGAAGCATTATGGTCTTGTTCCCCTTCTTGGTCAATTTCCAGCACTAGCTGGGTTCGCAGAAGTTCCACGCCTTCAACAGATTTGACGCGTTCGGAATCTTTGTAGGGTAGTCGCTGCACAGCCCGTAACTGGATCGATCGCCCGGTTTGTTGACTCACCGATGTAGTTGATGGCACATCTGGATTATCGGGTACGGCAAACTCAACTACTGGACGACTCAACAGGGCAGGCCCTTCTGGTGTCTCTACATACTGGATATAACGCAATTCCGTGGCGACATTGCCTTGGAATTCCTCACCTGGTTGGATGAAGGTGTTATCTCGCCCCATGACTGATTCTGGATCGTCCACCATCAGCAGTTCCCCTGGCTTAACCACAACTTCCCGCAGGATGTCGTTTTTCTGGGTAACTTCTATCACGCCACTGTTTTGGCAGAAGATATCTTTTACTACCTCGGTGCCAGCTTCCACAAACTGACCATCTTCTACCAACAGCAAGGAGATATCTTTATTAACTTCGTGGCTTTCTTCGGGAATCCACAAAAGGGTACCGCCCTGCACGACTTCATAACCCAGCTTGGCTTTGCCTTTTTTCTGGACTTCTACGCCCGCGAATTTCAGGAAACCACCAGTGTTTGTCCGATAGCGGTCATCAATTAACTCAGCTACCACTTGACCATTTTGCACTTTTGTGCTTGGTGTAGCCCGGAGGTTAAATACTTGGTTGTTGCCAGTAGAGACTAAGTAATTATTACGCCCTTGGGAACTTTGAACTGTCACCGTTGCTTGGTCTAGTACCACAGAAGCAGTGATAATTTCAATTTCCCTGGTACTCTTACCTGGGGTAGCTTCCGGCAAGCGCACCACACCGCCGTGCAAACTGGTTAACTTGGTTTCTGCTAAAACTCCATTAGAGGCGATCGCATCACCATTTTTCACCACCAATTCTGCACCAGGCGGCAAGTTATAAACTTCGCCAGACAAAATCCAAATCAAACCACCGCGTGCGGCTGTGATTGTGGTATTGCCTTGACGGTCAGTTTTTTGTTCTGGAACTACTTCGGCAAATTGCACTTCTCCTGCCAAGTCAGAGGCAACATCTTTAACTGCTTTTTCTGTATTAGTCCGAGTTGTGCGTCCACCGAGGGCAACTTCTGCCAACAACTGACCTTGTTTTACCTGATTTCCATCAAATACATATAGTGTTGAACCTTGAGTCAGATGAACTTCCTGGTTCTCTGGGGTGACATCACCTACTTTTTTTGGTTCTAAAAGCATGACGCCATTAGCTTCAACATAGAGGGCATCTTCCCCGTGGCGGGTACGATATGTTCTGGTCTTCAGTTTGCGGGGAAGTTTGACAGTTCCATCGATTTTAGAACGAACTTGTTGCGCCACTTCTCCGGTAAACACCCCACCTGTGTGGAATGTCCGCATGGTAAGCTGAGTACCAGGTTCGCCGATACTTTGAGCAGCAATAATCCCCACAGCTTCGCCCAAGTCCACCATCTTGGCGTGGGCTAAACTCCAGCCGTAGCAGTGTTGACAGACAGAACGTGCGGCTTCACAAGTTAGGGGCGATCGCAGCACAACTTCTGCCACCCCAGATTTTTCGATTTTCTTCGCCAAGTCTTCAGAAACTGGGGTGTTGCGTGGTGCAATTACTTCTTTTGTGACTGGATGCAGCACATCTTCGCCAATTACCCGTCCCATCAAGCGGGTTCCTAGAGGGATCAAGGTTTTGGCACCTTCTGTCATTGGTCGAATGGGAATTCCTCTGGTGGTACCGCAGTCAAACTCCCGAATAATCACATCCTGGGATACGTCCACCAAACGACGGGTGAGATAACCAGAGTCAGCCGTCCGCAAGGCAGTATCCACCAATCCTTTTCTGGCACCGTAAGACGAAATAATGTATTCCGTTACAGTAAGTCCTTCACGGAAGTTGGTTTTGATGGGCAAATCGATAATTTCCCCTTGAGGATCTGCCATCAGTCCCCGCATCCCCACCAACTGCCGGACTTGAGAGATGTTACCCCGTGCCCCGGAGAATGCCATCATGTATACGGAGTTGAGAGGATTAGTCTTCTTGAAGTGGACGACTACTTCATCTTTCAATGCTTCACTAGTACCATTCCAAGTATCGATTACCTTTTGGAAGCGTTCTACTTCAGTGATTTCTCCCCGTTGATAACGGGTTTCAGTAGCGCGAATTTCTTCCTCAGCTGCTTCTAAGAGCAATCGCTTAGTTGGTGGTATCATCAAGTCATCTACACTGATGGAAACCCCTGCTTTGGTAGCGTAGCGAAATCCCAAATCTTTCAATTTGTCCGCCATCACTGCGGTTCGCGCTGTACCATAATGCGTAAAGGCCCAAGAAATTAATTTTTGCAGTTGACTTTTGTTAACTACGCGATTGCGAAAAATCATTTTTTCAGTCATTAGTCATTAGTCCTTGGTCATTAGTCATTAGTCATTAGTCGTCAGTCATTTGTCCTTTGCTAATGACAAATGACTAGCTTGCAAGTGCTTCCTGAATGGCATTATTGTAAATAACGCGACCAGGAGTTGTATATATATACTGTGAAATTACATTGCCTTTAGCGTCTTGTCTGACTCGACGGAACTTATAGAATAATGTGCGGGTACCATCCTCGTTTTCTGTCACTTTCAGGGGTTCTGTATCCTGTTGGTCTGATTCTATTTCACCGTCAAACCGCACATAGATATAGGCGTGCAAGTCAATTTGATCTTGCTGGAAAGCCATAATTACATCCTCTAACGAAGAAAAGTAGTTTCCTGCGCCTTTTGTCGCACCGGGATTTTCTGCTGTTAAGTAATAGGCTCCCAATACCATATCTTGACTGGGCGTGATGATAGGTTTACCCGTGGCTGGTGACAAAATATTGTTAGAAGCTAACATCAACAACCGCGCTTCAGCCTGACTTTCTAACGATAGAGGCACATGTACCGCCATTTGGTCGCCGTCAAAGTCGGCGTTAAACGCTGGACACACCAGAGGATGCAGTTGAATCGCTCTACCTTCTACTAAAATCGGTTCAAAAGACTGAATACCCAAGCGGTGCAATGTTGGTGCCCGGTTTAGCATTACAGGGTGTCCTTCAATCACCTCTTCCAACACATCCCAAACACTGGGATCGTTGCGGGATATCAGCTTTTTCGCAGCTTTGATGTTATTTACCATGCCGCTACGAATCAGGCGGTTAATCACAAATGGTTGAAATAGCTCAATTGCCATTTCTCTAGGCAAACCGCACTGGTGAATTTTCAGCTTTGGCCCGACCACAATTACAGAACGTCCAGAGTAGTCAACTCGTTTACCTAACAAGTTTTGTCGGAAACGTCCTTGTTTACCCTCAATAATGTCGGACAAAGATTTTAGGGGTCGGTTATTTGCCCCTACCACAGTGCGTCCCCGACGACCATTGTCAATCAAAGCATCCACTGCTTCTTGCAGCATCCGCTTTTCGTTCCGCACAATAATCTCTGGTGCCAAAATTTCTTGCAAGCGTGCCAAACGATTGTTGC
The DNA here is from genome assembly GCF_964245445.1 of uncultured Nostoc sp. Classification (GTDB taxonomy): domain Bacteria; phylum Cyanobacteriota; class Cyanobacteriia; order Cyanobacteriales; family Nostocaceae; genus Nostoc. The sequence goes on along the minus strand of NZ_CAXTNE010000014.1, from coordinate 39,127 downwards.
GGTTAATTACCCGCCGATACAAATCATTTAAATCGCTCGTGGCAAACCGTCCGCCATCTAGTTGCACCATTGGGCGCAAGTCGGGGGGAATCACGGGAATAACTGCCATTACCATCCACTCTGGTTTTGAACCAGTAGCGATGAAGTTGTCAATCACCCGCAGTCGCTTAATTAGCTTGGCTCTCTTTTGTCCCTTAGCATTGCCAATTTCTTCGCGTAGGCTTTCGGCTTCTTGTTCCAAATTGATATCGGCAAGCAAACGCAACAGCGCTTCAGCACCAATACCTACCTCTACGCCTTGCAGCACAGAATCTTCGCTATAAATTTGGTCTTCTATTTCCAACCACTGGTCTTCACTCAGTAGCTGTTTGTAACTTAAAGTTTCGGCATTACCTGGACTCAGGACAACATAAGAGTTGAAATAGACAATCTGCTCGACATCCCGCAAGGGCATATCCAACAGGATGGAAATATAGCTAGGAATACCCTTGAGATACCAAACGTGAGCTACTGGTGCGGCGAGTTTAATATAGCCCATGCGGTGACGACGCACCCGTGACTCAGTGACTTCTACCCCACAGCGCTCACAGACAATCCCTCTGTGACGAACTCTTTTATACTTACCACAATGGCATTCCCAATCTTTCGCCGGACCAAAGATGCGCTCACAAAATAAGCCATCCATTTCTGGCTTGAGAGTTCGGTAATTAATCGTTTCTGGCTTGGTAACTTCACCGACTACTTGACCATTGGGTAATGTTCTCTCGCCCCACTGGCGAATGCGTTCAGGGGAAGCCAAGCCGATTTTTACGTAGTCAAACTGATTAGTTTGGGCAGGTCTCATAATTAGTCATTTGTCATTGGTCATTTGTCATTTGTCATTGGTCATTTGTCATTGGTCAGTACAGACGCGATTAATCGCGTCTGTACATTTGTCATTAGCCGTTGGGGAATAACAAAGGACTAAGGACAAAGGACTAAGGACTATTCGTCTTCTTCCAGCGATTCACGGGAAAGAGATTCATAAGTGGGTCGAGGAGGTGTGCGACGGGCTGATTGGTCTGCCATCAAATCGACTTCTACATCTAGGGAACTGCCGTCTATTTGGGTTTCTACCTTGTGTACGGCAATGTCTAACCCTAATGATTGCAACTCGCGCATTAGCACCTTAAAGGATTCTGGGGTTCCAGGTCGAGGAATTGCCTTACCTTTAACGATCGCATTTAACGCTTCATTCCGTCCTTGCATATCGTCAGATTTAACTGTGAGCAATTCCTGTAAGGTGTAAGCTGCACCAAAGGCTTCCAATGCCCACACTTCCATTTCCCCAAACCGTTGACCACCTTGTTGTGCTTTACCACCCAAGGGTTGCTGAGTCACCAGTGAGTATGGGCCTGTAGAACGGGCGTGAATCTTATCATCCACTAAATGCACCAGTTTTAGCATGTAAGCCACACCGATGGTAATTGCTCGGTCAAAGGGTTCGCCTGTACGACCGTCATACACCATGATTTTGCCTGGGTTATCTGGGTTATATACCCAGTCTTTCCCTGTTTCATCCCGTGCTTCTTGCAATTTGCCATGCACGATTCGGCGAGATGACTCTTCACCGTACATTTCGTCAAAGGGAGTAATCTTAAATCGCACTCCCAAGGTTTGACCAGCCCAACCTAAAAGGCACTCAAATACTTGTCCGACGTTCATCCGACTGGGTACGCCCAAGGGGTTGAGTACAATGTCCACTGGTGAACCATCGGGCAAATAAGGCATATCTTCCGCCGGTAATATCCGAGAAATAATCCCTTTATTACCGTGGCGTCCCGCCATTTTGTCGCCAACTTGGATTTTCCGTTTTTGGGCAACATATACCCGCACTACCATATTCGCTCCTGGTGGCAGTTCATCGCCTTGTTCACGAGTAAACAAGCGCACATCAACTACACGACCTTTTTCACCATTTGGGACTCGCAGGGAATTGTCTCGCACATCCCGTGCTTTCTCACCAAAGATGGCACGTAAGAGTTTTTCTTCTGGCGGTTGGTCAGATTCACCTTTTGGTGTGACTTTTCCTACCAAGATATCACCAGCTTCTACCCATGCTCCAATGCGAATGATTCCTTGTTCATCCAACTGACGCAGGGCGTCTTCCCCGACGTTGGGAATTTCTCTGGTAATTTCTTCTGGCCCCAGTTTGGTTTGTCTAGCTTCAATTTCATATTTTTCAATGTGAATTGAGGTGTAGACATCATCCTGCACCAGTCTTTCAGAGATTAAAATTGCGTCTTCGTAGTTGTAGCCTTCCCAAGGCATATAGGCAACGACGATATTTTGTCCTAGTGCCAATTCACCGCCTTCGGTGGAAGAGCCATCAGCCAATACCTGACCAGCAACAACCCGTTCACCAATGCGGACGAGAGGTTTCTGATTTAAACAGGTGTCTTGGTTGGAACGCTGGTATTTGGAAAGGGTGTACTTAATTTCTTGGGTATTAGGTTTAGGACGGACGCGAATTTCTGTAGCATCCACATAAGTAACATCGCCATCGGTACGCGATACAACCACCATCCCGGAGTCTCTTGCTCCTTGGGCTTCCAAACCAGTACCCACCAGAGGGCGTTCTGGCTTCAGTAAGGGTACTGCTTGCCGTTGCATGTTCGATCCCATCAGCGCTCGGTTAGCATCATCATGCTCCAAGAAGGGAATCATGCTGGTTGCTACCGACACAATCTGTACGGGAGATACTGCTACGTAGTCCACCTGTTCTGGTGTTGTGGTGGAAAATTCTTGGCGATACCGGACTGGCACTAGTGGCCCAATAATGTGCCCGGTTTCATCTACAGGAATATCTCCCGGAGCAACCCGTAGATCGTCTTCTTCATCGGCTGTCATGTAGGCTGGAGGCAGATCAAATCTGACTCGCCCATTTTCTACAGGTCTAAATGGTGTTTCGAGGAAGCCGTACAGGTTAACCCGCGCATGGGTTGCTAAGGAGCCAATCAATCCGGCGTTGGGCCCTTCTGGTGTCTCAATGGGGCAAATACGTCCATAGTGGCTAGGGTGAATATCCCGCACGGCAAAACCAGCGCGTTCGCGGGTTAAACCACCTGGGCCAAGGGCACTTAGACGGCGTTTGTGGGTCAGTTCTGCTAAGGGATTTGTTTGATCCATGAACTGACTTAATTGGCTGGAACCAAAGAATTCTTTAATTGCTGCTACCAATGGTTTGGGGTTAACCAAGGAAGCGGGAGTTAGCACTTCAGCATCAGATACGGTCATCCGTTCCCTAATGATTCTCTCTAAGCGGTTTAAGCCCACCCGCACTTGGTTTTGCAGCAATTCCCCAACGCTTCTCACCCGACGGTTGCCTAAGTGGTCAATGTCATCGATATTACCGATGTCATATTCTAAGTTGATCAGGTAATCTACGGCTGCCAAGATATCGCCAGCAGTCAGCACGCGCATTGTGTCTGGAACAGAAAGACGCAATTTCTTGTTGAGTTTGTACCGTCCAACGCGACCAAGGTCATAGCGTTTCGGGTCAAAGAAACGAGAATCCAGAAGTTGTTGTCCACCTAAGACTGTGGGTGGTTCACCAGGACGCAGTTTCCGATATAACTCCATCAAGGCTTCTTCTTCAGAGAATTGCCCTTCTTTTTCAATGGTTTTTTGGAAATACTCTGGGTGACGTAAGGCGTCAAAGATTTCGTTGTCTGATAACCCTAAAGCTTTTAAAAGTACCTGTGCTGACAGTTTGCGGGTTTTGTCGATGCGTACCCAGACCAAATCGTTACGGTCTGTTTCAAATTTCAGCCATGCTCCCCGGTTAGGAATTAAGCTAGCTGAATAAGTACGTCGCCCGTTTTTGTCGATTTCTGATTTGTAATAAACGCCAGGCGATCGCACGATTTGATTGACAATTACCCGCTCGGCTCCGTTAATAATAAACGTGCCGCGATCGGTCATCAAAGGCAAATCCCCAATGAATACCTCTTGCTCTTTGATTTCCCCGGTTTCCTTATTAATCAACCTTGTGGGAACATACATTTGGACGGCATAAGTACTATCCCGCCGTTTTGCTTCTTCAACGCTGTACTTTGGCTCCTTGAGTTTGTAGTTATGACCCAAAAAGTGCAGTTCTAATTTGCCCGTATAATCTGTAATAGGACTAAAGGAGTTAAGTTCTTCTATCAGCCCTTCTTCCAAAAACCAGCGAAAGCTCGAACGCTGGATTTCAATCAAGTCGGGCAACAAAAAGGCGGGTTCCATGTATGTTTCTTTAGTCATGCCTCTTCCTTTGTCAACCTGGTAAAATTTTCCCTTGGACACTGCTGTTTTACGCTTCCCACTGCTAGCTAGTGTCCTTAGCTGTTTGGGAACTCCTTCTTACACACTTGCTATTTACAGGTGTGGGCAAACGCAGCCATTAAAGCTGGAATGAGCAATTTGGACAAAGGGGTAATCGCCCAAAATCGGGGACTCAGACGCCAAAAACCCACTATAGTCTTGATTTAAGAAGAATATACAGTTGAGATATTCCTGAGTTTTACTTACTTTCTTCATTTCCCCTCCAAAAAGCGCGTTAATTTGCTGACGCAGCTCTAGACGGTGTGTCTTAAATCCACCCGGCTATTTATACTCTCAGTGATATCCTAGATATCCTAAGACTGAGGGAATGATCCGCACCTTGTCGGCTTTGAATCAGAATCACTTCATTTTGCTGGATTGTACTCACAAGGCAATTTCGTTTAACGATTTTGAATAGGATCGATACACACCAAGCCGATATTGTGCAATCTTGCTCAACTTGGGTTGGCACAGTTAGTCATGTGTGGAGAGCATCCGCTTGTAGAGATTTGGAGGATGGCCAAGCCGATAACAGTATGGAAAATTAGGCTCAGAAATTTTAGGTTCCTTCCTTTATCATTATGGCGCAAGCAAAATGTTTTTGAGGGAATAATATTACCATATTTTCCCTCTCTAGAGTTTTATTTTTTTAGCACAACGGAATAAAAGAGAATTATTGCACACTTTATATTGACAGACCAAATAATTCACAAGCATTCTGGGTGGTTTGATGGGCGATCGCCTCTACCGTTTCCTGACGCAGTTTAGCTACTTCCTTTGCTACATATTGCACGTAGGCAGGCTCGTTGCGCCTCTCGCCTCGTTTCGGAACTGGGGCGAGAAATGGGCAGTCTGTTTCAATTAGTAGGCGATCGCTACTTACCATCGCCGCCGAGGATTGGATCGCTTTGGCGTTTTTGAACGTTACCGTCCCGCTAAAGCTGATGTAAAAGCCTAAATCCAGAAACCATTGAGTTTCTTCTGGCGTTCCTCCCCAGCAATGCATGACTCCCCGCACTCTTTCTCCTTTGAGTTCCCGCCATTTTTGCAACACTTCTTTGGTTGCCACAGCAGCATCGCGGCAGTGGATAATTACCGGTAAGTTAAGTTCAGATGCGATCGCTAACTGCGACTCAAACACCATCAGCTGATGCTCATAGTTATCAGCTTTGTAAAAATCCAGCCCCATTTCTCCAATTGCTACCACATGAGAGTCAGAACTCGCTAAAGTTTTGATTTTCTCGCCTGTCTCGTGATTCCATTTCTCAGCATCTAAAGGATGTAATCCTACGGCAAAGCTGATTTCGGGAAACTCGTGCGCTATGGATTGAATGCTGGAAAACTCCTCTGGGTGAACACAGGAATGTACTAAACGTACTACTCCTGCTTCTTGCCACCGCGATCTTACTGTTGCCAAATCCGGCTGGAAACTATCAAAGTTGAGATGAACGTGCGTGTCTATTAGTTGCATTCTTTGCCCTTTGCCCTTGGTCATAAATTATTAGCCCTGATCACGACTAAAGACAAATAACCCTCCGGGTGAATCTTTACTCCTGCGATCGCTAAACTCTTCAAGAGGGACACGCCCGCTACTCATTTTAATTCCCTCATGGGACAGCCCTGCGTTGGACGGGTTGAGAGACATAGAGTAAGTGGTGTGGAAACCTTCAATACTACACTGGCTTGCCATTACCCTTGGCGTTTCACACCACTTACAAAAACTTTAGTAAGCTTTGTAACATAGTGTCTCCCTCAGTCACAAGAGGGCACTGACTCACCAATGATTATTGAGCAACTGCTTGAGTTAGGGGTTTTAGTTTATTAGCCAATCTTGACTTTTTCCTTGCCCCATTGTTTGGGTGAAGGACACCCCGCTTAGTCGCTTTATCTATTTTGGCGTAAGCCTCGGATAAGCGAGCCTGTGCTTCTTGTTTTAATTCTGGGGTAGGATTAGCTGTATAGACAGCTACAGCATTAATGTATTTCTTCATCAGCGTCTTGACTGCTGATTTGTAAGCTTTGTTACGCAGTCGGTTACGTTCTGCGATTTCGGCACGCTTGAGAGCAGACTTTGTATTCGCCACAGTCAATTCCAAAAATACTATTAATATGTACACACACTACTAGACTTACTAATATAGCATCCAAATTGCCAATGTTATAATTTCCTAAAAAAAAATCTATAATTGAAAATTTGGTACTGGAGATTGGGGAAAATAGTGTTTAGTCTCCGCTCCCGAATTCTTAGTCCTTAATTTGGGGTGTCGTCAATTAAGGAAATGCGTTAAAATAAAGTACATGTAAAATGGTCACCCTAACTAATCACCTGGTTAAGCAATGTGATTGCCAATATAATCAATCTGTCCCGAAAACAGGTGTATTGTCAAAGGCAAGGAACTGTAAATAGCTAAATTTCAGGGGTTTCAAAGTATAGAATCGATACTATATTATCGTCTCTGTACAAATGTTAACTACTAAAAGTTAGGAAAAGAAAAATTATACTCAGACCCTACCCCCTGTAAATCTGGGGGATTGGATGTGTAAATACACCACCTGCACCCCGCAAGGAGTGAGGATAAGGGCGTAAGAGTAGCGGGAAATGGCACGCCTGCTTCCTGCCGCTAGGCAAGCCTTGGCTGGTTGGACTGAGCAATTAAGTGGCCTTCTCAAGCAAACTAGATGCTGGCAGACTTGAGAGTATCAAAAAAATCCAGGTTAAGCTAGAGAAGAGAATTAGAGTCAGCTTGCACACCCCAGTGGGTCAAGAGCAATACTAAATCTCAGGTGTGAATATTATAATTTTGGCATTGTCCTTACTCCATGCTGCGAATCATTACTCAGCAGGCAGACGTTAGAGCAGAACTACAACGGATCTGCGATCGCACCCATGACGAACAGGTGCTTCACAAAGAAGCAACGGTGCGGGAAGTTTTGCAAGCAGTGAAGCGCCAAGGCGACAAAGCTGTATTGCATTACACAGCCGAATTTGACAAACAAACCCTGAAAGCAGAAGAACTTCGAGTTACAGGCTCGGAACTAGATGCAGCCTATCAGCAGGTGTCAAAAGAGTTGTTGGGCGCAGTTCGGCTAGCTTGCCGCCAAATTGAAGCGTTTCATCGTCAGCGAGTCCCAAAAAGCTGGGTACACTTTGGCGACGATGAAGTAGTGCTGGGCAAACGCTACACTCCCGTAGATCGAGCGGGGTTGTATGTGCCTGGTGGCCGTGCCGCCTATCCCAGTACAGTGCTGATGAATGCAATTCCGGCTCATGTTGCTGCTGTACCTCATGTGGTGATGGTGACACCACCAGGGCCAGGGGGTGCAATTAACCCAGCAGTCTTGGTAGCTGCCCAAGAAGCAGGAGTGCAAGAAATTTATCGCATTGGGGGCGCACAAGCGATCGCCGCTTTAGCTTATGGCACAGAAACGATTCCGAAAGTAGATGTGATTACTGGCCCTGGTAACATTTATGTCACCCTAGCGAAAAAACTTGTCTATGGCACCGTTGGCATTGATTCTTTAGCAGGCCCCAGCGAAGTGCTGGTGATTGCCGATGAAAACGCAAATCCGGTGCATGTAGCTGCTGACTTGCTAGCCCAAGCCGAACACGATCCAATGGCGGCAGCGATTTTGCTGACGACAGATGCGGCTTTGGCGAAAAACGTGCAATTAGCCTTGGAAAGACAGCTAGTGGATCACCCACGGCGAATAGACACAGAAAAAGCGATCGCTCACTACGGCTTGATTGTCCTTGTGGAATCGCTCGAAGCAGCAGCAGAACTCTCAAATGAATTTGCCCCCGAACACCTGGAATTAGAAATCAAAGACCCTTGGGCACTCCTACCACAGATTCGCCACGCTGGGGCAATTTTTTTAGGTTACTCTACACCAGAAGCTGTAGGAGACTATTTGGCAGGCCCTAACCATACCCTGCCAACTTCTGGCGCTGCCCGCTATGCTTCGGCATTAGGGGTGGAAACTTTTCTCAAACACTCTAGTATTATTCAATACTCACAAACTGCGCTGCAAAATGTTGCTAGTGCTATTGATGTGCTAGCAACAGCAGAGGGCTTACCTTCTCATGCTGATTCAGTCCGACGCCGAATTCAGCAAGAAGAGTGATTTGGAATGCTTAATTTTTTCTTATAAGGGACTTCCAGTTAAAAAAATATCCCATCGTAGGGGCGTACAGCTGTGCGCCTCTACAAAGGTAAAAATAATTTGGGATAACTTATTTTTTGGAAGTCCCTAACTAAAAGTTTGGATAGCGATACCTATGGTAAGCTACGCTAACGCACGATGCCATTTCCTAGCCTGATCTTCAGCTCACCTTTAAACATCCACAAGTCGGGCATTGCCGACTGTAGTTTTTGCGAGAGGGTTTTCCTGTCCCGGAAACTCGTGAAAAGCTTCTCCAAACCAGTTGCTACAATGCACCACCATGAAACTGACATATAGCACAACCTCAAATATATAAACTAATTGGCAAATAAAAAATTGGTTTAGTGTCGTTGCCGAGGAATTTTGCTAGATACTTATGTAAGGTGTCTACTCTTTAGGAGACGAGAGCGGTGCTAAATAGTGTTTTGGTAGCTCTGGACGGTTCGGAAATTTCAGAACGAGTAATTGAGACTTTAGATAATTTGGCGTTGTCAAAAGATGCCAAAGTTATTCTCTGTCATGTATTCCTTACGCCAGAGTCAGAAATGGAACTACCCGCCGATCGCCCTCAGCTAGAGTCCCCAACGTTTTCTTATTTTCAGATTGAAAAACAGCTGCAATTATATCAGGAAAAGTTATCAGTCAGCAGTGAGTTAGAACTGGTAACTGGTGATCCTGCCGAAGAGATTATTCGCCTTGCCAATATTTACAAAACTGACTTGATTATAATTGGCAGCCGGGGATTGATGGGGATGAAGCGAATTGTCCAGGGTTCTGTTAGCAGTCAAGTTGTGGAAGAGGCTAATTGTTCGGTGTTAGTTGTCAAACCAAGGTAAAAATTTGTCAGGGGAAGCAATGACTATAACCACCCCAAAACTAACCTTTGAAGAGTATCTAGCTTATAATAATGGCACTGATACCCGCTACGAATTGGTCAATGGAGAATTAATTCCCATGAGTCTAGGAAGTGGACAACATGGGGCGGTAACAGAATTTCTCAATGTTTCTTTCCGAGCAGAAATTCTCCGGCTAAAGTTGGATTGGACTTCTAAACAAATGGTTATCGGTGTTCGTTCTCCCCGTGCTGGCAGATGGGATACATCGAGGATTCCAGATGTAGTTCTGATTCCATTGCCTCAATGGCGAGAGTTGAGAAACCGAGAGGCAGTTATTGAACTCAACGAACCACCCCCCTTGTTGGTGGTGGAAGTCGTCAGTGAGTCAACAAAGATTATAGATTATCGAGCCAAGCGAGTTGAGTATAACGTTTTAAATATTCCAGAGTATTGGATTGTCGATCCATTAACGAACAAAGTGACTGTTTTCACATTGATTGAAGAATTATACGAACCAGTGGAGTTTGTTGGTACTCAATGCATTCAATCTCAAACTTTTCCAGAGTTAGAATTAACAGTAGAGCAAGTGTTGACGGCTGACAATTAAAAATAATTTGCTCCACAATCTTCTTTGCTATGTTGTGTAACAACTTGGTATTTCATTTCACACCCCAATATGCAATAAGATTGTGAGAAAAATCAAAAAAATAGCAGGGCTTTATCCCTGCATACAGTAGCGCTTATTTCTTAATCGACTACTCAAAAATGAGCAGTATTTTCCGGAAAAAGCGCTACAAAAACTATTGACTGTAGCTATGAAAAAACAGTCAATCGGAATTTGTTCAGTTTGGAAACTCTGATGAAACAAGAAACGTTGCTAATTCAGATCAGGCAGGATTTGGAAACTTTAATTATGAAGGGGCTATAACTACACCAGAGCCGCCAGTGGGAGATCCAGAGTTGCCACCAATGGAACCACCGGAAGCAGCACCACCACCGGCGCCATTAACATCTCCATAAAAATAGATAAAGTTTATGGTTATATTTGTCGGCTGCTTATTAGGCTTTTGATTCTTGCCAAGTTTTTTACCTCCAAACATATTTGCTTCTTCGTTTGGAGTTAGTTCTTTAAAAAGCGTTTTGTTGTGGTTCATTAAGCTTTAGATGGTGATGAGTATGGTCGATTTCTGAAGATAGCAGCTTTGTACTGCCAGAAGTATTATACGGCTGTTGTTAAATAGGTCAAGCAATTATTTTATTGAAAAAGAAAAATATACAGCAGTTTGCAAGCAAGTAGTTTAATTTTGTCAAAACATGTATAAATTAAGCTCAAGATATATTAATACTGGTAAATTAATGAAAAGTCTCAGTATTAAAGATATAGTCAAGCAAAGCAAGTAACATTTTTATACAAGTTATACTTAAATGAATTTCTAAAACTCATAACTGGAATTCTGCATTTTTGAATAAATATTTTTATGTAAAAACGGGTTTTTTGTAGTTATTGTATAAAACCCAAGTTTGAATAGATATAACTTCTTTTTTTAATATAAAAACGTTTAACTCGCTGAAATATTTATTAATTGAAAAAAAATTATCTCGCCCAGGCACTTTGTTAAGTTTGTTGAACAAAGTGCCTGGGCGACAATAAAGGTATGTTATTCTAGGCGAATCTAATATCCAGCTAAATGACTAGCGTAGAACCATGTCAATTAGCTGTTTAAGACTCGCTCAAAAGTTACTTAACCTACATAATGAACAGGTTAAATACTTTTAGAAGTGCCACTTAATCGCTGTAAAGACGTGATTAATCGCGTCTTTACGTTTATTACTTAGGATCAAGATTAAGCGTTAATGATGCCAGGGCCGCCAAGAACAACAGATCCAGCAACTCCACCAGATCCATTATTAATGGAACCGCCGCCTGCAGCACCGCCGCCGACGCCTTGCTGACCAACGAAAATAAGATTAATTTTTTTTGGGTCAAACTTACCACCAGAGAGGTTGGCTTCTTCGTTGGTGTTTAATGCAGTGAACAATGTGCTTTCCATAATCTTAGTTCTCACTTGATTGTTGGGATTAAATTCAGGTCAGTCCAAAGTCATAGATATAAGCGTAAACTGTATATCTGGTAACTTTTTCGTGTCCATAGAAGTATCTTACTCCTATTGCTAAATAGGTCAAGCAACTAATTGTTAAAGAAATGTGTATTACACACCTTTAATAAAGACATTATATAGTGAGGATTTATACAAATTTATTTAGAAATAAGTTTGAATTTATCAAAGAATCGTAGGCGTTAATATGTATTGATATAAGTATGGCGCTCTAAAAGCTTAATTTTGCCGAAAAATGGATAAATTAAGCTGATTAAGTATTAATACTGACGAATTAACGAAAAGACCCAAGATTAAGATATAGTTAAGCAAACCAAAGAACTTTTTTATACGAGTTGTGCTTAAATAAATTTATAAAACTTCAAACTGCGATTCTGATTTCTTAATAAGTATTTTTATTTATAAATGAGGATTTTTAAAGTTATTTTATACAGCAGCAATTCTAAGATATATAAATTATTTTGATAGAAAAACTGCTAAATTTGCTTAATTCTTAATTAGTTTAAAAAAAGCTTTTTTATAAAAGTATAACTTATTGAAAGTCAATAAAGAAAAGATAAAATTTTAGATAAAATTATAAAGATTTGATGTTCGTACTAAAATGCGCTAATTACTATATTAACAGCCATATATAAGCTTGATATTTGCATACTTAATATATACAGTTAAGGCACTTAACTGTAATAAAAGCAAAAGCGATCGCTTTCATCCTCATCCTCCAGAGTGAAAACGCCAATTTATGGGAGTTTTGCAAAAAAGCTCATTTAAAGAAAAGACGGCAATATCCGGCAAAATCAGTTAGAGCGATCGCAAATTGCTGCACGACTTCAAGCGCTAAAAATTCAAATGGCTATTGAGTCCAATGCAATCCAAAAGGCGATCGCATCTATGAACCAATATCAGCAGATGGGAAATACGGGGGCGATCGCTAGCTATTCTGTAAATTCAGGAAACAGGACAAGCTTTCAAAGCTGCTGTTGCTAGACTAGAAGGGGCTAAAGCGGGACTGAATCGCAGTGATGCTAATGTGGCGATCGTTTGTTTAGCCGCGACTTCCAGTCGTTAGGTACTCTGGTGCAAGACGTGAGTTGACCAAAGCCAAACAATCAGATTTAGTTAGAGGATTTACTCAACTCGCTATTGAATTAGTAGCACTTGATCAATGGACTACATCCACATCTGAACTTCTATATGGTGCAGTTACGACTGGTGAAGACTGGCGTTTTGGAGTTTACCATCGTGCGAATCGTCAGGTGACTCAAGACCAAAAACGCTATCAAGTTCCAGAAGATTTATCTGTGCTGATAAAAATTATTGTAGGTATTATTTCTGGTTCATAAACTGGGGACTGGGGACGCAAAGAATAACCAATGCCCAATCCCCAATTTACGTCAATCAAATCAACGTCCTTGAGTTGCCAAAAACTGACGCAAGCTCAACAAACTCAAAGTTTGACCCAAATTTAAGGGCAAAAGTGAAATTCCTTCCAAGCGGGACTGTACCCAACCTTCTCCCCAGTACCATTCGTGGAACCCGTCAATGCCTCCGCTAAGTACCAAGCGGAGACAGTTGGATTTGACAACATCTACTTGATGATGAATCGGAACTGGCCCAGTCCAGGTTGTAAACTGGAATCCTGGAAGCAGTTCTTCTGGCATTCCTGGCGCAAAGCGTTGCCCTAAGAGCCATTTTTCTAGTTGTACCGGATGCAGCAGACTGTCACGAATTGCATCTGTTGATGCTTCGATTTCGATCCGCAGTTGGCTTTGTTGAAAATTACCCAGCATTTTTATAGGATTACCTAAAGGTGAGCGATCGCTATTTCTAATATTGCAAATAGTTTTTGTCATTAGTCATTAGTCCTTTGTCCTTTGCAAATAACTAATGACTAATGACCAATGACAGGCGTTTATTTACGTAACACCCCATTACGTTACTTTTCTTGCAGCAGAGAACTTAGAATAGAAAAAGTGAACTTGTTAAGAAATGTAAGGTTATTCATGGCGGATCAGTTAATTCGTGCAACAGCAGCCGAAGGTGGAATTCGTGCCGTAGGTGTGATCACCACACGTTTAACAGAAGAAGCACGGGGGCGTCACAAGCTTTCCTATGTGGCAACGGCAGCACTAGGTCGGACTATGGCGGCGGGCTTGTTAATGGCTTCTAGTATGAAGCGAACTGGGTCAAGGGTTAACGTTCGGGTGAAGGGCGATGGACCTTTGGGCGGCATATTGGTAGATGCAGGCTTAGATGGTACGGTACGCGGGTATGTCGGGAATCCATCGGTGGAATTGCCTCCCAATGCCAAAGGTAAGCTAGATGTTGGCGGTGCAGTGGGTGACGGCTACCTCTACGTTGTCCGGGATATTGGTTACGGTTACCCCTACTCTAGTACTGTTGAACTAGTTTCTGGGGAAATTGGCGATGATGTGGCTCATTATCTGGTGAATTCTGAACAAACACCTTCAGCTTTAGTTTTAGGTGTGTTTGTGGGAGCAGGTGGAGTAACTGCGGCTGGAGGATTACTGATACAAGTATTGCCCAAAGCTGCTAGAGACGAAGCTTTAGTAGAAACGTTGGAATCACGGGTTGCTGGGCTAGCAGGATTTACGCCATTGTTGCAAGCTGGGAAGACGCTACTTGAAATCTTTAACGACCTGTTGGGAGACATGGGGCTGGCAATCTTTCCCGAACGGCAAATGCTGCGCTTCCACTGTGGTTGTTCTTTTGATCGCGTTTTGGGGGCACTGAAGATTTTAGGAGAAGCTGAACTGCAAGATATGATTGTTAAAGATGATGGTGCTGAAGCAACTTGCGAATTTTGCGGCAATGTTTATCAGGCAAGTAGCGATCAGTTAGCTCAACTAATTGCCGATTTGCAAGCTGAATCTACTGTTTTAGGATAACGTATAAAATAGCACTGATTTTTTAGATTGATAATGATATTCTCTGGAGAGAGATATTCAAAAAAGTAGCTTTTTAATGATGAGAAAGTTACTATGTCAACAATGGAATTATCAACCTAAAACAGAGCGCTATTCAATTATTTTGGTGTGAGAGATGACAGAGCGGGATATTCCAGACAGTTGGTCTTCAGCCAGTGGAAGAGAGCCAGATCAAAACAAAAGATTATCCCGAACAGAACAATTCGGTGAAACTCAGCCATTTGATTCCCCAGCTACTGGTTCTAACTCCAAGTCAGTGAAGCGGCGAAAAAAAAACCATAGGAAAGGATTACCTATAAATAGTAATTCAGAAGAAACTGCACAACTCAGTAGTACTGGGAAATGGCCACGCTGGATGAAAAGCTGGACATTATGGCTGGTACTACTAATGTTGATTCCCGGCAGTGTAGGATTCTTGGCAATGGCAATGCTGCTAAAGTTGCCCTCTGCCCCTAATTGCCCTTCGATTTTCTGGCCGCTAGCTAGTGCTTCAGTGCGGCTACACTGCGCTCAGTTGGCGGCTTCTAAACAGACAGTGAACGACCTATTGCAAGCGATCGCTCTGGTGAAGCAACTACCACAAAATCACCCGTTACATGAAGAAATTGATCGTTTCATCGAAGAATGGTCACGGGATATTTTGAAGCTAGCCGATGAAAGTTTCCAAACTGGGAATTTAGATGAAGCGATCGCTACTGCTCGTAAGATACCCTCAGATGTGGCAGCTTATAAATTAGTCGATGAGCAAATTGACAAGTGGCAGTTAATTTGGTCAAAGGCAGAAGCCACATACAACAGTGCGATCGCCCAAGTCAAG
The DNA here is from genome assembly GCF_964245445.1 of uncultured Nostoc sp. Taxonomy (GTDB): domain Bacteria; phylum Cyanobacteriota; class Cyanobacteriia; order Cyanobacteriales; family Nostocaceae; genus Nostoc. The sequence continues at coordinate 23,907 of NZ_CAXTNE010000014.1, read as the reverse complement.
GAACGGAACTGGCAATCGGCATTTATGTTATCTGCCAAAATGCTGCGCGTAGATAATCAATACTGGGCGGGTACTAAATACGACCAATTGAATCGTCTAATTGCCACAGCGCGGGAAGATGGCGATAAGTTAGGAAAAGCCGAAAATTTAGCAAACAGCAAAGTTGTTGATAATTTATTAGAAGCTATCAAATTAGCCGAGTCCATTGGGCAAGAAAGTTACATTTACCAAAAAGCTCAGGAAGCGATTCCGGCATTTGGACGCAAAATGCTGGAATTGGCACAGGCAAAACTAGATAAGCAGGATGCGGATGAAGCACTGAATATTGCTAGACAAATTCCAGAGATTGCGAAACTACAGGGCGAAACAGATGACTTTATCGCCATAGCTGACGCGAAAAGGAGTGCTTGGATAGGTAATGTTTCTGGTTTAGAGGCTGCGATCGCTCAAGCACAACAAATTGATCCTTCTAGACCAGTGTATAACGAAGCACAGCAGCTGATTGCTCGTTGGCAATTGGAAATTGAAGATGTTGCAAATCTAGAAAAAGCGAGAATATTGGCTAGCCAGGGAACAGTGCCTAATTTAACAGCAGCGATCGCTCAAGTGCAGCTGATTCCTGCGAGTAATCCCCGCGCTACAGAAGCTAGGCAAGAAATGGGTCGCTGGCGTGCCCAAGTGGAGACAATTGAAGACCAACCTTACTTAGAACGCGCCGAACAGATAGCAATATTCGATGATATCAACTCCTTGCAAGCTGCGATCGCCCAGGCTAGCGAAATTCGTAGAGGTCGTGCATTATATCCAGAAGCACGGAAAAAAATTCGCACTTGGGTAGGAAAGATTCAGCGAATTCAAGACCAACCCTACTTAGATCAGGCACAAGAACTGGCTCAAAGTGGAGATCTCACCGCCGCCATTAGCGTAGCTCAACAAATTGCCTCGTCGGGAAGGGCGCTTTCACAAGAAGCACAAACTGCTATAAATGGCTGGGAAGGGGAAATCCGCACCAGAGAAAACTGGAAAAAAGCGCAGGAAGTGGGCGCAGCTGGCACGCCAGAAGCATTGGTTGAGGCAATTCGGCTGGCAGATCGGGTTTCAAATAATAGCATCTTACGTATGGATGCGAATCAGGCTATTGACCAGTGGAGTCAGCAATTGTTAGAAATAGCACGCTCTCAAGGTCAGTCTGATATTGGCAGAGGGATTGACATTGCCAAATCGATTCCACGCGGTAGTGCTGCTTACAGTGCGGCGCAAGAGCAAATTAAGGCTTGGCAGGAATTTCTCAATCCTCAACCAGAACCTCAGCCTCAGCCTCAGCCTGAATCTCTACCATTTCCTCAATCAACTACTAATGGGCAGTAATATCGTTATTTAAAGATTAAAATCTTTTAATTGAGCATTTTCAAAAGCCATATCAGGGATGCTAGGGTGTAAAAAGAAACTTTTTAAGTAGGGTAGCACAGCTAGCTGTGCTACCCTACAAAAATTTATTCCTCGATCACTCTCCCCATTCTTTTATTACAGAAAATAGTGATGAGTAATCATCATCAGCAAATGACATTTTCACGGCTGTTTGCAAGATTTGCCGAACACCTTTAATACTGCTGAGATCCAAACTTCGAGATTTCGCTTCTGAGATAAATAATTCTGTATCTTTGAGCAAGTGTTTTGTGGGGAAATTCGGATCAGCATAATTGCCATCCAACATTCGTTGTAGCTTTTTGTCAAAGGTAGATGCGTAGAGTGGACTGTCGCGCAATATTTGCATAAACACATCCACATCAACACCCTGACGCTGGAGAAAAGCCAGACTCAAAGCAAAGCTAGTTGTCAGGGAAGCTATTAGTTGATTTAGTGCTAATTTGAGCGCCGCCGCAGATCCCACTGGCCCGATAAGTAAAGGTTCTGTCCCAAAATTTTGGAGTAACTTTAAGTGGCGTTGATATTGTTCTGGCTCGGCCCCTACCATAACACTTAACTCGCCAGCTTTTGCTTCCGGGATACTCCCTAATACAGGTGCTTCTAAATACTCACCACCACCACCAACTACTGCATCCCTAATTTCCTGGCTTTCTGTAGGAGTAATTGTTCCCATTTGGATGATTGTGCGCCCTTCCAGAGTTTGCCAAGCAGTGTCTGAAAGCAACACATTATAAATGGCCGGGGCATTAGTCAGCATGAGGATTACGCACTCAGCAGCACGAATGGCGTGGCGGGGATGTGTAACAATTTCAGCCCCAGCTGCTTGTAGTGGTGCTAATTTTTCTGGGGTGCGATTGTAGGCAATTAGCTGTATATCTGCGGCTAATAACCTTTGAGCCATTGGTAGTCCCATCAGTCCAGTTCCCAGAAATGCCACCTTCATTTTTCACGTTCCTTTGGTACAGCGTCACTGATAGCGTTCGCGTAGCGTCTTGTAGAGAAGCGTTAGCGAGATTCGTACCCCTACGGGGGCAAGCTACGCGCAGGGTCTCGTAGAGAGCGTCACAGTCTGTTGTAGACATCGCGTTTCTATCGTTTTATTTGAATATCAGTTATCAGTGAACAGTTATCTCTAAATACTGATAACTGTTCACTGACTAGTAACTAAGGGATTTCCAAGAAATAAACGTAGAGGCAAAGCGGCTTGCCGCAGGCTACCACTCCAGACGCAGAGAACATAAAGAGAGGAGAAATAGAGAGGGTTTTGTGTCCGTTTTGGGATATTTTTATTTGGAAGTCCCTAACGTTTCTGGAGATTAGCCACCAGCAGCAAAAGTCGCCATAATTATCACTGAAAGTAAAATCCCTGGAGTCAGTAAGGTTACTAGCATTAACAGGTCATGAGTGGACATAATTATTACTTTGGTATTGTGTTTAACTTTACAGTAATCACTGTTATGCTAGTCTAAATAAGACTGATACTGCATTCTTAAATAGAGTTTTAACTTTTCAAATTCACTTTTACTCTGGCAGGGTCAATCCTTTTAGTGGTTGAGAAATTTCTGTATTGTCCAGACCTTTGCTCTGAATTAAGACTCCAAAGCCGCCGAGTCCTGTGGGATCTATAAGCTGGTGTAGTGAGTCCCGGCGCTGTAGTAACTGTGAGAGGGGTTGCTGTTGATCAAAAAGGCCAGCAATACGATCGCCTAACCCCAGCGCCATCAAAAATAATCCCTGCTGGATAAAACCAATATTCTTTAAATTGTACTTCTGGCCCCAGCGTTCCAAAGCCGTAAAGTCAACATGGGCTGTGATATCTTGTCGCCCAATATTAATATAAGGGTTGTCATGGAAACGATGATGGTAATAACACTGTAGCGTTCCTTGCGATCGCCTGGGATTATAGTAACGACTGGCGGGGTAGCCATAATCAATTGTTAACACATAACCGCGCTGCAAGCGGTCTGCTACTATACTTAACCAGTCTAGAGCAGCTAAATTAATTTCACTACGGTAGCCATCTGGATATGCACTTTGGGTCAAGTCCATTTCCACTAAGTTTAAATATTCAGCCAGTTGGGGCGTTGAAGGTTCTCCTGTGACTTCTACAAATGCAAAATTTGACCTCTCCCCCAACCCCTGTGCTATGAGGGGAGGGGAGAGAGACTCACTTGAAGGGGGTTGGAAGGTTAGGTTTGAGGTTGTCACATAAATTTCTCGGAGTTCGCCCGTTTCTAGGATGAATTGATGGACGGGGAAAGCATCAACTAATTCATTAGAAAAAAAGCAGCCTGCGATCGCATTTGGTGGTATTTCCTCTAAATTGCACCAACGCACCGGGAAATCTTGCAAGCGTTGCTGCTGTTCTTGTCTTAAAGTTGGGGACTTTTCAACAATGATGTACTCCAGTGCTGCAAAAAAATCTGGGTAGTGCAGTTGATGATATTTAAGGATATGCAAAGCTAGCAATCCTAGACCTGCTCCCATTTCTACCAAAGAAAAGGGTATAGGTTTTCCTAAAATCTCCCACATTTGTAAAAATTGTTCTGCTAGTAACTCGCCAAAGTCAGAACAGAGGTTGGGAGAGGTAAAAAAATCACTATCTTTAAAACCTATTTTGACTGCATCGCTGGAATAGTAGCCGTATTCAGGGTGGTATAATGCCATGTCCATGAATTGGGCAAAAGTAATTTGTTGTTGAGGATTGGTGGTAATGTGATTTGCGATCGCTGCACACAATGCTGGATTTGAATCCATAAAATTTGAGGTTTGAGATTGGGAACTAAAAACAATAAATGAATTATGAATAATCCAAAACAAAATTGATAATTCATAATTTCCCTAATAGTCTACAAACTCCATTCACTTTAACTGACAAATCACCTTGTATCAGGTACAAGCAGATTGTTAGACTACTCGCAATCGAAAGCCAGCGTACCATTCTTGGCAAATACGCTAAAACCATCTAAAAATTCTATGGCTGCTTCATTCTCTGCATGAGGTCGATTTTGCTCATCAAGCAGCAATTTATGTGGACGTTGACAGGTGAAACAGAAATCTTGAAAAAAGAATGTCCAACCACACTCAGAAATGTATGTTCTTAGTGTGTTCCATAAGTCTTCCTCTATGAAGCATCCTAGCTCAGAGGTGCATAAGTCCAACAATCCACAAATACTACACACCGTATCTGGTGAGATTAAACCTAATGCCAAATATAACCAAAATTGCTCTATATTCCTTTGCTGATTGGGTTTACCAAATTTCCAGATTAAAGATAATTTTTCACTATCGCGTAGGCTTCCAGGTATCAGATTATTGAGCGGTGACCAGAACGTTAATTGCTTATGCAAAATATTCCATAGCTCAATGTCAAACTGCTGTCCAACAATTTCAATAAGAGGAAAAACAATATGTCGGTAAAAAGAATTACAAAGTAATCCTTTGAGTAATTGATTTTTAACTTTTCTAATGATGTTGTTCAGCTTACGTTGATTGGATAAGTTTGCAGCCGGATGAATATGGCTTATAAAGCTGAGGTTAGCGACACTAAGGGGACTTTCAAAATAGTATATGTCAGGTATTTCTGCATTTGATATTTTCTTGTAAACGGCCTCGATTGCGGAAAAAGCTCTTACTTTATCAACTGTCTGAGTTGAGATTGCCACTGAATACCACTTCATTCGATAGTCAGCAATCAGAGCCTTTTGCTGTCCTGTTAACTCAAAAATCTTTGACATCCCTTAGTGTACTTACAAAATTCCCCGTTTAACTATCCAACTAGCCAAAGTAAGAAAATTAGGCGTTGATTTTTTATTGTCGTGTTAGCCTGCTGTAATTATACCTTTGCTTGTTTGATGCCCTAATCAATGAAAAACTTGCGGTATGGGAATTACCAATTTCAAGGTAGCGATCGCTATTAGCCACTCACCAACGACACCAGCACGCCATTGGGATCGCGGACACGAGCAATAGTTTGTCCCCCAGGCTGAGTTTTAGGAGCATCTAGTGTTTTTGCGCCTGCCCCGATCGCTCTCATGTAAGCGCTGCCAACATCAGGAGTAATAAATGATATCTGGATTAATGCTGGTGGTTGTGTAGCGTGGTTGGGATGACAGCCACCAGGAAATAACTTCTGTGCTTCGCTACTAGAGGAGAAAGCTAGTGTGGTGTTTCCGGTTTCGATTTCGGCCCAGATAGATTGCCCCTTATCCACGAGGGTACGACGAACTAGACCAAAAGCTTTTTCGTAAAACTCAACGGTTTTAACTACATCGTCTACCCAAATGACCGTGTAACCAAATTTCACAGTTTTTTCTCCTTATCTAGAAAAATCAGTGCTGGCGAGGATTTCTGCTACTTAACAGTATGCCATTTGAATACACAGTGACTTAACTCTCCAGAATATTATGATCTGTTGCTATTTGTGCCCCTGTTTTCATCATTTCTATATCTGATGGCGACCAATAATGAGGCCCTTGACAGTAATGTGCTACTAGCAATCCCCATAATCCTCTAGGTATGACAATTGGTACAACCAAGTTGGCGCGAACCTGCAAATTGTACAGAAAATCTCGGTGACAAGGCTGGATTGGCTCTAATTCAATATCAGCGATCGCTCTTACGCGTCCTGCTAAGTATAAAGCAGCATACTCGTTGTTAAAACAATCATCTGGGCCAGTGGAACCAAGTATTGAGAATTCTTTAGAACTCAAAGATTCAAAAGTCACCTGTCCTTGCCACTGACTGTAAAAATAATACAACACCACCCGATCAACCTGAAGCGATTCTCTAAGTTGATTGGTTGTTTGCCGAACTAACTCATCACGCTGCATTGTTTTAACAAGGCGATCGAGCAAATTTTGCAAACCCTGTTCAGGGCGATCGCGGCTATGATGAAATTCGGAGTGAGGATGAATTTGCACGGTTCTAAAATTACGACTAAGTAAATGCTGCTGGATTTATATAGTAATTTATTAGACTTTATTTAAATACATTATTGTATTTATAGCAGCAATTCAATTTTAACGAAACATAATACTCTTCAACCTCTACGGGTAATTTTAAATAAATCTTAAGAAATTATAATTTTTAATTTGCAGCAAAAAAAATTCAATTATAAATTTAAAGTTAAGAATTTTAGTAATTTACAAATAATATGCTCAGTTTTTTATAGTTTGAAGCGATAAATATACTTTAAACTGCAATGTAATAAGTCAGTTTGTATTTATAGTTATAGATATTTGTCATATAGGAATCGTATTTGATTTTTGAAATTATCTACGTGAGTGGGGAGTAGGGAATAAGGAATTAGGCTTTTCGCTCTGTACCGAGCTTTTTCAGAAATCAAATATTAGTCCTATACTGTTATTATTTCTAGTGCTCTGTCCCATTAATTTTGCGGAGTAAATCAGTTTTTAAATTTCTCTTCCTTACCTCTTCTTAAAGTGATTTACTGCTGTCCACAACCAAATTTTGTTTTTTTTAAACCTATAAATGTCTCTAACTCATCCAGTTCTGCAACTTCTGGAATAACATCTTCTTTTGGTACATCTGGAAGTTTTTCTCCTAGTTGTTTGACCCAATAAATAATAGTAGTGTGATGCACACTTTTAACCCTTTCAATCCCACGAAAACCCATACCGTTCAGGTACATTTTTAAGCATTCTTGTTTAAGCTCCTCTGAATATCCTTTTGGAGGATCGTACACGTCGATGAATTGGCGAGCGCATTTGATACAAATGTGATTTTGTTTACCTCTTCGCTTACCATTTTTCCGAATCTCCGTAGACTTACAGTATGGACATTGCACAGTAGATGACCTCAATTCATCCCCCTATTATGCAACGCCAAAAACCCTATAACCGTCCTTTTAACTATTTCACTTTTAACCAACTAAATATATCTGCTGGCGTAATTTGCCAATCTGTTAATACCTTAATAACAGTCAATTTATCATTATTATATTTTACTTGTGGTAATTTATTAGGTTGAAATACCATCACCGATTTATCATTAGAGTCAATAAACCAACCTAGTTTTGTACCATGATTAATGCAAAAAATAATTTTATCAATCACACGGTTAGGAAATTGGTCAGGTGATAAAATTTCAATTATCCAATCTGGATAAATTTCAAACTTATTGGCAATTTCCCCAGATTCATCAACAACAAGCCGTGACCATTCAAATATAGAAACATCTGGAACTAAAGAACGTCCTCCAAAGGTACAGCGTAATTCAGTTAATGCTAAAGCTTTTTGCTCAGGTTCGCTTACCTGATTAATCTCGGTTGATAAACGAGTTTGGATTCTGCTATGTTTTCCCTGCGGCATTGCTTTTTGGTAGATTTTTGCATCAATATATTCACTAGCTGGTTTAGTTTCTGGTAATTGCAGAAACTCTGTTAAAGAAATATTAGATGATAATATAACCATAAAATTACTCCTAAAATAATTCAATTATATCTTTAAAGCTTTGTAGGGTGTGTTACCGCATAACGTTACGCACCACCTGTTATATATTGTGGTGTATTAATTATGTGGCGGTTGAGACTATCAATGGCTGACCGTCACAAAGGATAACGCTAAATCTCATCAATTGCTTTTTAAAAGTTCTTCACTAACAAATAGTATTCCATTCATTTCTTGAACATAACTTTTCAATCTTTCATAACTGCGAAATCTTGCACCTGATGGTCGCCCTAATTGACCACCTGCATTTTTCTTTTCTTCAGCAATCAGTTCAGCACCCTTTTTTACTCGCGCCACGTATTAGGCTTAAATATAATCCAGCATTTTTTTCTCTCCGTGTCCTCTACACCTCTGCGGTTCATAAAAAAAAGAGCAGTTGCACTGAAATACAACTGCTCTAAAAACTACTTAAATAGATATTTTCTACCTATCTACAGACCCCATAATTATGTCAACACTGCCGAGAATCACCACAATATCTGCAACCTTCATGCCCCGCAGTAAATGTGGGACAATCTGGAGATTGTTGAAATCTGCTGCGCGAATCTTCCAACGTGCAGGGAAGACATTATCATCGCCAACCAAATAAATTCCTAATTCACCTTTGCCACTTTCTACACGGGCGTAGATTTCACCCTTGGGAATCTTGAAAGTGGGGGAAACTTTTTTACCGATGAATTGGTAATCAAATGCGTCCCACTCGGATTTTTTACCTGCGGCTAAACGCTTGGCTTCCAGATTTTCGTAAGGGCCGCCAGGAAGTCCTTTAATTGCTTGGCGAATAATCTTTACAGATTCGCGCATTTCCCGCATCCGCACCACGTAACGAGCAAAGCAATCACCGGCGGTTTCCCACTGCACATCCCAGTCGAAATCGTCGTAGCATTCGTAATGGTCAACTTTCCGCAAATCCCATTGCACGCCAGATGCGCGTAACATTGGGCCAGAAAGTCCCCAGTTAATTGCTTCTTCACGGGTGATAGTACCAAGTCCCTCAACACGTCGCCGGAAGATGGGGTTATCGGTTACTAAGCGTTCGTACTCATCAATTTTGGGTAACAAGTAGTCACAAAATTCCAGACACTTATCTACCCAACCATAAGGTAAATCGGCTGCTACCCCACCAACACGGAAGTAGTTGTTATTCACCATCCGATAACCTGTGGCGGCTTCCCACAAATCATAAATCATCTCCCGTTCGCGGAACTGGTAGAAGAAGGGAGTTTGTGCGCCTACGTCAGCGAGGAAGGGGCCAAACCACAGCAAGTGGTTAGCGATGCGGTTCAACTCCAGCATGATGACGCGGATGTAGCTAGCACGTTTGGGGACAGCAACACCTGCAAGCTTTTCTGGGGCGTTGACAGTGACGGCTTCGTTGAACATTCCCGCCGCGTAGTCCCAGCGACTGACGTAAGGAACGTACATTACATTAGTACGGTTCTCAGCGATTTTTTCCATTCCCCGGTGCAAATAGCCGATAACTGGTTCACAGTCAACAACATCTTCGCCATCCAGAGTCATGATTAGCCGCAGAACCCCGTGCATTGAGGGGTGGTGTGGCCCCATGTTTAGCACCATTGGTTCAGTGCGGGTTTCTAGTCTGGTCATAGATTTCGTGTTCTCCCGTTGTGTTCGCGTAGCGTGCTGAAGGCAAATTTTGAATTGAACCGCTTAGATGCCAACTAGACCCAATTTATCTTGTTTGTCAAGCCAAAGTAAGGGTTGTGGATTGACGGGGAGACGCGGTGGGTAGGTTGGAGAAAAAGTGACAGAGGAGGGATTTGATTTGATGTTTCATTTTGTTGCACTTCTTCAACTATTATATGGAAGCTCGATATGCACTTAATTAAGGCATCGAATTTTTTTATCTCATGATGCTGGGATAAAGGGACGGGGTGAAAGAAAATGGTTTTCTCAATGATGACTATTGACTTCTGAGTTTTTACGTAAGCCATAGAGATATTGTGTCAGTTATATTACAGTTTTCTGACCCTAATACATATCTATGACTTTCAATCAAGAGCGTTTTGATAAGCTAATTCAGAAGTTAGAAGCTTTTGCTAATAAACAACCGCATCTTTATAAATTGCATGTTGCTTTTTTGGCTACTTTGGGCTACGCATATATATTTTTCGTTCTAGCTGTAACATTGGCTCTACTGGTAGGTATTATCTTTGGGATACTTAATGCTCAGTCAATTTCTAACTTATCTTTGACAGGTCTTCTGTTTTTCCTGACGTTAGCATTCGTATTAGTGCGATCGCTTTGGGTTTCTTTTCCCCCACCTACAGGTTTACCACTACAACCCAAGGATGTACCCAATCTCTATTCTTTAACTAACGAAATCTCATCGAAACTGCAAGCTCCACGGTTTCACCACATCCTGCTGACCAACGATTTTAATGCAGCAGTTGTTCAAAGACCGCGCTTAGGTTTGCTGGGATGGCAGCAAAATTACTTAATTGTGGGTCTACCGCTCATGCTAGCACTGCCACCCGAACATTTTCGTGCCGTGTTAGCTCATGAACTGGGACATTTATCAGGAAATCACAGCCGTTTTAGTGGTTGGATTTATCGCCAACGCGAAACTTGGTATCGCATTGTTACAGGACTCCGACAAAGTGGACATGAAATATTATCGTTAGTTTTTCAACTGTTTTTGATATGGTACATTCCATTTTTTAATGCCTATTCTTTTGTGTTAGCACGCATGAATGAATATGAAGCAGATAGATGTGCTGTTGATTTAACGGGAGAACAAAATACTGCTAAAGCTTTGATAAATACAAAGGTGAAAGCTAGATTTTTAGAAAGATATTTTTGGTCTAGTATCTATAAACAGGTAGAGACAGAAATTGAACCACCAAAAATGACTTATATGGATATGAGACAGGCTTTAAGCCAGAGACTTAATCAGGAAATTACAAATGCTTATTTAATTGAAGCATTAACAGAAAAAACCAATAATACTGATACTCACCCTTGCTTGACAGATAGATTAAAAGCCTTGGGATATATCCCCGATGTTCAGCAAGAAGCCGCTATATTTTCAAGAATTGAAATCAGTGCAGCCCAAGAGTTGTTAGGAGATAAATTAGAAAAGCTCATTGAGTATTTTAGTCAAGATTGGCGAGAAAAAATAGCAACATTTTGGAGACAAGAATATGCTGAATTTCAAAAATGCATAGCTAAATTAAAAGATTTAAATCACAAATCGCAAAAACAACAGTTAACCCAAGAAGAAGCTATTAAACAAGCACTTTTGACGTTAGAATTTGAGGGTGAAGACTCTGTTATACCTCTATTAAAAGAAATTATTCATCGTGACGCTTACCTTGCATCAGCTAATTATTTATTAGGTAAAATCTTATTAAAAAAACAAGATGCAACTGGAATAAAATACATTGAGAGGGCAATAGAGCAAGACTCAAATATAGTCATAGGAGGTTGTCAGATGATTTGCTATTTTCTTAAAAACCAAGGAAAAAACAATGAAGCAAAGTCTTATCAAGAACGTGCAGACAATCATAGTAAATTAATTTTAAAAGCGCAGCAAGAGCGCTCTAATTTGAAAAGAGATGATAAATTTGATCCTCATAATATCTCAGATATAGAGGTAGATAAGCTTCGTCAGCAGTTATCTCATTACCCCCAGATAATAACTGCTTATTTAGTTCAAAAAAATCTGCAATATTTTCCTGAAAAACCACTTTATGTTCTAGCTGTGAAGCGTGGATTTAGTTTTTGGGAAAATAGTCGTATTTATGAAGCCGATAGCTCTAAACTTGTAAATAGCTTATTAGAAGAAAATGAATTGCTCGGAAATGTGTTCATTTTTATTCTAAATAGCAATTTAAATATGGAGAAAAAATTAAAACGGATACCAAATTCGATGATTTACCAGAAAAAAGGTAAAAAATAGTACTACAGAATGCTTAAAGCTCAAGATCCAAAGCTGACGTTGGGTGTCGAGTTTATGATATTTTCCTTTTGTGTCTTAGCGGTTCAAACACTATTTTTTAGCTAGAAACATACAAAGACACAAACAAAAGAATACATAATTAAAGTTCACCTGTGGTTTTTTGCCCTAAGTCTCATGAATCGTCAGCTAGCTATGGAAGAACCGATATTTTCTCATCTACCAGTGTTACCGCAGGAAGTAATTGCAGGTCTAGCGGTATCTCCAGGAGGTCATTATCTTGATACGACGGTAGGCGGTGGTGGTCATAGTCGCCTAATCTTAGAAGCTGCTGCGGATGTGCGGGTAACGGCGATTGACCAAGATGAGGATGCTTTAGCAGCAGCGAAAAAGAACTTAACTGAATATAGCGATCGCATACAATTTATTTATAGCAATTTTGCTGACTACGAGTTTCCCCCTAACAGTTTCGATGGTATTTTAGCCGATTTGGGGGTAAGTTCTTACCATTTAGATCAAGCAGAACGAGGTTTTAGCTTTCGCCAAGCTGCAAGTTTGGATATGCGAATGGATCGAGGGCGATCGCTAACTGCTGCTGATGTGATTAATAATTGGGATGAAGCAGAATTAGCAGATATTTTCTTTAAGTACGGTGAGGAGAGATTATCGCGGCGGATTGCTCATCGTATTGTCGAACGGCGACCGTTGCACACGACTACAGAATTAGCTGATGCGATCGCTTCTTCAGTTCCCCCCAAATACCGTTATGGGAGAATTCACCCGGCTACCCGTGTTTTTCAAGCTCTGCGAATTGTCGTCAACGATGAGTTAAAATCCCTAGAAACCTTTTTGGATAAAGCACCAAATGCCCTTGTCCCTGGTGGCAGAATTGCAATTATCAGTTTTCACAGTCTGGAAGACCGTCCGGTGAAACATGGTTTAAGAAATTCACCTTTATTAAAGGTATTGACAAAAAAACCAATTATTGCTCAAGAAGAGGAAATTAGTAAGAATCCGCGATCGCGATCGGCCAAACTGAGGATAGCTCAAAAGTTGCTGTAACTACAATACAGCGTTAAACTGCTCCATCTCGTGGCTCAGAACTGCTGCGAATACGCTCAATGAAGTTAGGATAATTTTCTAAATCTTGTTCTGATTGTAACGGTGGCATTTCAATCCAATTACCTTCGAGATGCAGCTTAACCCTTTAAAACTTGCAGAGCAATTCCTTTTGGAAAATGATATCAACTTCACTCAAACAACGATTTGTTAACCTAGCGTTGTTGAAGAGTTGAAAAAAGAGTAGATGGAAATTAGTAATCTGTTTACAGCAGGTGGCGTGGTCATGTGGCCTCTGCTGGGGTTCTCTTTGTTAGGGGTGGCGCTGATTATCGAACGGATCATCTTTTAGGTAAAGATAAGTAATCGGCAAAACAAGGTAGTGCGAGAGGTGCTACAGCTTTATCGTGTTGATAATGTAGTTAGTGCTTTAGATAAATTGCAGAAAAATTCTGATTTACCCATTGCTCGGATTTTTTTAGCAGCTTTAGAATTAGAGGAGCCGACACCAGAGGAATTTCGTTTGGCATTAGAAAGTGAAGCACAAGCCGAAATCCCCTTACTCAAGCGCTCCCAAAATATTTTTGAGACAATTATTGGTCTTGCGCCCCTGTTGGGACTTCTCGGCACTGTTTTAGGATTAATTAACTCCTTTGCCTCTCTAAATATCGGAGATGTGGGAGGTACTAAAACAACAGGTGTAACATCTGGAATTAGTGAAGCTTTAGTATCCACAGCATCAGGGTTGGTAGTGGCAATCTTTACACTATTATTTCCCAACACCTTCCGGGGACTCTACTATAGGAATCGTACTTGATTTTTGAAATTATCTACGTGGGTGGGGAGTGGGGAGTAGGGAGTAAGGAGTAGGGAGTAGGGAATAAGGAATTAGGCTTTTCGATCTGTACCGAGCTTTTTCAGAAATCAAATATTAGTCCTATAGCGCCAGATTGCCTGGATTCAAGAATATGATGGATAGTTAGAATTACTCTACCGCCGTCGCTACGAAAGAGGAGATAAGAATTTAAAATTCAAAATAAATCCAAAATAGTTCGATTGAGACATTCGGCGATCGCTCAGTCAAGCCGCGCTCATGCCAAAGTCCAAAATCGGCAATCTAAAATCCAAAATTGATTGACTCTAATAGTATTCTAAAATGACAAATAGCTTTTTTCGCTATAGTTTTCGAGGAAATATTTCATGACTATTTGGGTAAATGAGCAAATTGATCCGTCTGGGATGATTCATGCCTGTATTGCCACTTGTAACGAATCTCAAGCCAAAGATTGTCATGATTCTTTTGAGAATAATTTGACCAAGACGCAAAAGGCAGCCGGTTGGGTAGCGCGATTGCGGATAGTCGATTCTTGGGATGATGTGCCGGTGAATTCTTTAAAACTCAATTAATTGGGTGCTATGGAAAGTAAGCTTCATAGCTTCAGCATCTCCAAAGAGACACGATTACCTTTGTTTTTTCTGCTTGCTTTTGGTGAAACTCCGACGCGCTTTGCTTCACCAGACGGCTGTTTAATCCAGGTTTGCTGACAGCTAGACTATTTTGGTTTGAGCTACAAATCGTCTGAGGTGGAGGTCATTTTTTGGGATTTTGATCGAACAGATTTCAGGAGCGTAGGCGTAGCCCGCCGTAGGCATCGCTTGTCTACCACAAGCTGCACCTATGCCAATGCTGATAGCGATCGCAACAAATCCCATGAGAACAGGTTAATAAAGGATAAAATTAGGATTAAAATTATCAAATTATTAGCAACTGCTGCCAAAAAAAGTAACAAATTATAGTAAATTAATGATTTTTATGAACTTTTAAGAGCTATCATCTATACCGGAGATTAAATTAAAAAACTTGCCAAAACTGAATCAATTTAGTGAACTATCCCAAGGTTTACATTTCGGAGCAAAGCTGTCCTATTAATTTAGTTGGCGAAACGGGACAAGCGGTTCAAATTTCAATTCATGCTCCCAGTCAATATATCTGTGCCAACTGCGAACGGATATTACCAGATTGGAAACAGCAGCCATTTTTACAAGTAGTGATTGTCTTACAGCGATCGCGTTATGAATTAGTCGAAAAGACAGCAGAAGTAGAGACAGAGAAAGAACGCTTGCGAGAAAAGTTTATGAGATTTGGCTGCGATTTGGCATTTAATCTGCGCGATCGCGGCTATTTAACAGACCTGATCGACCCTCGCACAGGCTATCCTTTACTATCTCATCCTGGAGCAATTCCCCACGATGACACAGCAGTTGTCAAAGCTTTGCTTAACTATCCAATGATTAAAAATCAATGCCGTGTGTTAATTCATCCCGAATGGGGTGCAGCAGTTTATCCTAGCATCTTGATATCAGAAGCTCCTCCAATTGTGATCGAATGGGTTACAAAAGGTATAGCAGCCATGCATGGATGGAAAGAAATTGATTATTAGTCATTAGTCATTAGTCATTGGTTAGCAAAGCCAATATTTTAGAGTGGCTGAGTTAAGCGCCATGTATCAAAAGCTGTGTTAAAACCTAGTAATGACTAAAACGCAGCCTAATCACATCAAAATTCGCCTAGCCCAACCGCAAGATAGAAATCAGATTTTTAATATCCAAAGAGATGCCATACAGGCACTTTGTTCCATAGATTATAGTCCTGAACAGATTCAAGCATTATTAAACGATATACACTTAGATAAATCACAAGCAGAAGAGAGAAAAGATATAGTTTTTGTAGCTGAAATTGGTGAAAAAATTGTGGGTTTTTCTGCCTACTCCAGATATTGGGTGAATGCACTTTATGTGCATCCTCAATATGTGCGACAAGGAATTGGCACAGAGTTGCTAAAAGCAATAGAAAGGGAAGCGTGTTCTCAAAATGTCAATACGTTAGCTGTCTGTGCTTCAATCACTGCCAAACCTTTTTATGAAGCATCTGGCTATCAAGAGTTTAGCAAAACTTATATAAATTCAAGTAGTGGAGTTTATATACCGTGTAGCCGTATGCAAAAATGGCTATCTTCAACTACTGAGGGAGAACAATTACCATCAGACAGTTTGACAGTTATATGCAGATTTGTGCAGTGGATATTAACTGGTAAGTAAACTACAAAATAAAGCAAAAGTTAAAAATCTAATAATTAAACCATTCTCGTAAAGTAAACCAACACAAATTATTTGATATCTGCCCTCAACGAAGAGGCAGGGGGCGGCGGGAAATGCCCCCTGACTCCTGCCGTGTAGCGGAGCGGAACATGGGTTTGAATCCCCCACTTCTGTTAAGTGGTTCAAGTGAGGGTGGGGTCGAATCCCCCTTTCTGTTCCTTCTCCCCAGCTAATAGCTCCCTGTTCCCTTGCCTCTTATTCAACTATTTTTCGGTCGCCGCAGTTTCTTAGAACCAATTGGGCCGAGAATTTGGTTAAGGCTACGCAATTGCTCTGCTGTACCCATACCAATTAGCCGATCGCCTGGCATTAACACCGTATCGCCAGTGGGGCCACCGATTAAAGTGCCATCAACGCGGCGAATTGCCAGAACTAATGCCCCAGATTGCGATCGCAATCTCGCTTTTTGCAAAGTTTGACCGACAAAAGGACACAAAGACGGTTCGAGTAAAAATTCTTCCATATACAACTGACGGTCTGCACCTGTCAGAATTCCGTCTACAAAGTCCAATACTTGGGGTCTGAGTGCCGCAGCAGCCATGCGCTTACCACCAGTAATATAGGGGGATATCACTTCATCTGCACCACCGCGTCGTAACTTCTGCAAAGCCTCTTCTGTACTTGCCCGTGCGATTACGCGAATTCCCGAATTCAGTGTTTTAGCTGATAAAACAATGTATAAATTTTCGGCATCTGAAGGAAGGGCTGCAACGATACAAGTTGCCCGTTCAACGCCAACTTTCAAAAGCGTGTCATCTAATGTAGCATCACCTTGGAATGCTGTATAACCTTCTGTCTGCGCCCTTTGCACAGATTCAGTCTCCGAATCAATCACCACAAAAAGTACGCCTTCTGCCTGAAATTCTTTGGCAATTTGACGACCAGTGCGGCTAAATCCACAGATGATGTAATGTTCTGATAGGGATTCCATTAACCGCCTCTGCTGCTGTAGCCGAATTCCTTCTTGAAAGTAGCCTTGAATGATCGCTTCTGTAAATCTGTTGACAATGTAACCGATGTTGACTACACCTAACAAAATCAGGGTAATTGTAAACAATCGTCCTCGGCTACCCAGTGGATGCGTCTCTCCATATCCCACAGTCGCTAAAGTTATGACTGTCATGTAAGCCGCATCTTCCCATGACCAGCCCTCCACTAGCCAGTACCACAAAGTGCCAATGAAGAAAACACCGCCGAGAGCGATCGCCCCAGCCATTAACTCCTTTTGGATACGTTGATATTTTTGCTCAAGTGTTGAGAATGACGTAAAAATAGTACTTTTAGCCTACTTTTTCTAGTTTTGTACTAACTTTATCGCATTTGTGCTTTTTAGTACATTCAAACTACAAGTTATCCAGCTATGACAGGTCATTGAAGAGGACAAGGGGCACTTAGCAGGGGGCTAAAAGGAGAACCCCATACATAAATGTAGGGCTGCTGAACTAAGGACGCATTATTTCACACGAACAGCGCGTCTCGAAATAAATGTTTTTATCCTACACATAAATAAATTTACTTGCTCTGAATCCCTTGATTGCTGGGGAATTTGGAGTTTTCCCCCTTGCTCCCAGCAAGAACTGCTCCCCTGCCTCTTTGGTTACTACTTTGAAGCGGCCATCGTAAGCGATACCTTTGCTGCGGAACGCTACGCGTAGCTTGCTTCCTCGTAGGGGTACGGTGAGCTTCTCTACGAGACGCTACGCGAACGCTAACGCAGAACATTTCGGTCTAGTGTCATTATCCTAATACTAGTAAATCACCATACTGTACTGTGTAGATAGTAGCTGTAAGGTAGATGACTAGAGATGATTCCTGCTGTTGTCCGACCTCTGAATTTAATAGTTGGTTTGCTCCTATCTTGTTGTTTCTTGCTCACAAGCTGTCACCCAACACAAATGAAGAGCAAAGCATCTCAGGTAGCTCAATTAGTTCTAGTTTCACTAAGTGACCCAACTACTTTTAACTATGCCATTAATGACTCTCCATACAGTGTTTTTTCTTTGATTTACAAAGGATTGATCGATGAGAATGTGATGACTAGTAAGTTGGAGCCGGGACTAGCAGAATCTTGGTCAATATCTGCTGATAAAAAGCGGATTATTTTTACCTTAAAAACAGGATTGAAATGGTCAGATGGTAAACCTCTCACGGCAGATGATGTAGTTTTTACCTATCGAGACATTTATCTTAATAAAAAAATTCCCACTTTATATAGAGATTTTTTGCGTATTGGCAACACAGAAACCTTCCCGTTAGTGCAGAAACTAGATGATTTGCGAGTTGAGTTTACTTTTGTAGAACCTTTTGCCCCTTTTTTAAGATACGCCGAAAGGCTAGCGATTTTGCCAGGTCATGTCTTGCGTTCTTCTATATTATCGAATGATAGCAATGGTAATCCTAAGTTTCTCTCAATGTGGGGAACCAATACTGATCCGCAAAAAATCATCTGCAATGGGCCTTACCAAATAGAAAGTTATACTCCTGGTGAACGGGTAATTTTACGACGCAACCCCTATTACTGGCGTAAAGATTCTCAAAGAAATCCTCAGCCTTATATTCAACGTATTGTCTGGCAAATTATTGCTTCTACAGAAAATCAGTTACTCAAATTTCGCTCAGGGGAACTGGATACTTTGAATGTGACACCAGCAGTATTTGGGTTACTCAAGAAAGAGGGAAAGCGAGGAAAATTTATTATTTACAATGGTGGACCTACTGCGGGTTTTAGCTTTGTGGGTTTCAATCTCAACCAAGCTAGTAATTCCAAAGGTAAGCCTTTTATAGACCCAATAAAATCTCGATGGTTTAATAACTTAGCTTTTAGACAAGCAGTCGTCTATGCCATTGACCGCAACCGAATTAAAACTAATATTTATCGTGGCTTAGGTGAAATCCAACATTCGCCAATTGCTGTTCAAAGTCCCTATTACTTGTCCCCAGCAGCAGGGTTAAAAGTGTATAATTATAATCCGCAGAGAGCTAGGCAAATGTTGTTAGAGGCTGGGTTTAAGTACAATTCCCAAAAAGAACTGTTAGACCAAGATGGAAATAGGGTGCAATTCAATCTTTTAGTGAAATCGGAAGATCAATCAAGAATTGATGCCGCCGTTCAAATCCAACAAGACCTAAATCAAATTGGTATCAAAGCAGATATGCAGGTAGTCAGTTTTAACGTAGTATTACAAAAGCTACTCTCTCGTCGAGATTGGGATTGTTATGTCGGTGCATTTGGTGTTCCCGGTGCAGATGTTGAACCTAATCTTCTATCTTTATTTTGGACTAGTCAAGGCTCATTTCATCAGTTTAACCAAGGTGCTTTACCAGGAGAACCCCCGCTCAAAGGATGGGTAGTTTCTGATTGGGAGAGAGAAATCGACAGTCTTTTTGGCGCAGGATTTAAAGAACTAGACCAGAGCAAGCGCAAGGCGATTTATGGCAAATTTCAGCAAATCGTTGCTGAACAGTTGCCGATATTCTGCCTTGTGAATCCAATCTCGTTTCAAGCGGTGCGTGAACGTGTCAATCCCATCAAGTTTTCTGCCTTGGGGTCAACTTTTTGGAATATTGATGAACTGAAAATCACAGAAAAATAATTTCAACCAAAGATTTCAGGTATCATAATTCGTATATATCACCCTTTTTGATTAGGACTTACGCACACTCTACGAATTCTTGGCGTTCTTGGCGTCTTGGCGGTTCGATAAATTAGGCTTTTTGGCAATTTTTGCGTAAGTCCTGTTGATGTAGAGGGGTTTCAGATGTGAGCAGTTTTGAAAAAAATAGTTTAAAAACTAATACCTTTTGGGAGCTTTCCTAGAGGGTATTAACTATGATGAAGTGATTTCAGTTGAGCGATGCTACAGTTTTCCTAGACACAGCAAGGGTAATTTCGTCATGTGCCCTAACACCGTCAAAACCCCAGGCTAGACAGCAGTTGACGAGTGAAGTATGGACATCCCTAAGAAAACCCCTGGACTCTTCCCAAGATTTGCGATGCCTATGACGGGCTACGCTTATAAAAATTGCCTGTCGCTCATACTTTTGCTCAAGTATTGAGAACAAAATTTTTTTTACCACAGCCAAGCGTTTGAGGTTATATAAGCGTTAGCCTAAGAAGAAGTACGAGTTGTGCTAAATAAAAAGTATTTTTTAGGGATTTCTAGGAAACTAGTAAATAACTATATGATGAAAAACTCTCAGGAGGAGCGATAGTGAGCCTACAAACTCTCGTTGAACAAGCCACCATCCCCCCAGATTCAGGGTCTGTAGCATCCAGTCCCTTTGATGCAGATAGCTTTAATGAAGCTGTCATGTCTACCTATGGTCGGTTTCCCTTAGCCCTAGAACGGGGTGCTGGATGCCGGGTTTGGGATACACAGGGGCGAGAATATCTGGACTTTGTGGCTGGAATTGCCACTTGTACTTTAGGACACGCCCACCCAGTTATGGTAGAAGCGGTAACACGCCAAATCCAGAAGCTGCACCATGTCTCTAATTTGTACTACATTCCTGAGCAAGGTGAATTAGCAAAATGGCTCGTTGATCATTCCTGTGCCGATCGCGTGTTTTTCTGCAACTCTGGAGCTGAAGCTAATGAAGCTGCAATTAAACTGGCGCGGAAATATGCCCACACAGTATTAGACATTGAAAAACCGATTATTTTAACCGCCAATGCCAGTTTCCACGGACGGACTTTGGCAACTATTACCGCTACAGCACAACCGAAGTATCAAAAATATTTTGATCCCTTGGTTCCTGGTTTCCACTACGTAAATTACAACGATATTAACGCTGTGGAAGTGGCGATTAGCGAGTTGGATGAAGGCGATTATCGGGTAGCGGCAATTCTGATTGAGCCATTGCAGGGAGAAGGCGGTGTGCGTCCAGGAGATGTTGCCTATTTTAAAAAGCTCCGGCAGATTTGTGACGAAACTGGCATTTTATTGATTTTCGATGAAGTGCAAGTTGGTATGGGGCGCAGTGGGAAATTATGGGCTTACGAACATCTTGGCGTTGAACCGGATATTTTCACCAGTGCCAAAGGCTTAGGTGGTGGTATCCCCATCGGCGCAATGATGAGCAAGAAATTCTGTGATGTTTTTCAACCAGGGGAACACGCTAGCACCTTTGGCGGAAATCCTTTTGTGTGTGGTGTAGCACTCAGTGTTTGCCAGACATTGGAACGGGAAAATATTTTACAGAATGTGCAAGACAGAGGTGAACAATTGCGAGATGGATTGAGAGCGATCGCAGCAAAATATCCTCAGCAGGTTGGCGAAGTTCGGGGCTGGGGTTTAATCAATGGTTTGGAATTGCGAGCCAATATTCAACTAACCGCAGCAGATATCGTCAATGCTGCCATCAAAGAAGGCGTATTACTGGTACCTGCTGGGCCAAAAGTAGTCCGATTTGTGCCACCGCTAATTGTCACAGAGGCGGAAGTAAACACTGCTTTAGAAGCTGTGGATAAGGCGATCGCAACTCTCACAGCTTAGGTAATCAAAAAGCGAGGATAAGTCTTTATGTTTATCTCTCGCTTTTTCTTACTTTTAGATTATTGTCACTAAAATTATTAGACTTCTTGCAAAAGTCCTAAATGCGTGCGACAAGTAAGTAAGAGTTAATATACTTGTTTTGTAACGTTCAGCGAATAGTCATTTTAAACGTATATCTGAGACTAGTTGAACTTTTAGGTAATCGACTTGTCGATTTGGAGGTCTGTTAGAAACTCGATGAGCAATCTATTAACTTCGACTGGGCGTTCTTGCTGAATCCAATGACCAGCCTTTGGTAGCAATACCTTCTGCCTCAGGTTGGGCACGTTTTCCTCTAGGGTGTCGAATGCTTCACGGTACATTGCCATTGCGATCACTGCATCTGCCTCTCCCGCCACAAACAATGTTGGCTGGCGCAGCTTTGCACCGCTAAGAAACGGTGTTAGTTCCCAAATTCTATCTATGTTTCGATACCAGTTCAACCCGCCCCGGAAACCAGTCCGCTCAAACTCAGAGGTGAAAAAGTCGATATCCTGGTCTGTTAACCAAGCCGGAAGTTGCTCCGGTACATAACTTGTGTCTATTGGCTTCTCCGACTTGTTAAATAGGAAGCGCCAGCGTTTTTCTGGTGGTGGATCTCCTGAGGCGGAGTAGAGAATTGAACGTATAGTAGCGCGAACGTCAGACTCTAGTTCCGCCTCAGCTTTACCTGGTTCTTGGAAGTACAGCTGATAGAACTCCTGCTCGCCTGCCATCAACTTCATTGCTTCTGTCGGTCGAATGTCTGACCAACTGCGGGGTTGATAGGGCACACTTAGCAGGGAGATAGCGTGGAAGATGTCTGGACGGAGTAAGGCACAATACCAGGCAACAGGCGCACCCCAATCGTGTCCAACAATGATTGTTTGCTCCTCACCCAGCGCATGAACCAGACCAACAATATCACCAACCAACTGGAAAATATGGTATGCCTCGATTGGTTCCGGTCTTGAGGTCTGTCCATAGCCGCGCTGGTCTGGTGCTACCGCGTGGAACCCAGCTTCCGCTAATGCCGATAACTGATGCCGCCAGGAGTACCAACATTCTGGGAAGCCGTGACACAAGATCACCAATGGACCTTGTCCCTGTTCGGCAATATGCATCTTGATACCGTTGGTTTCGATGAAACGGTGAGTTACTAAGGTCATATTTCTTCAATTCCTTTTTTAGGGTTGAAGCAGCTCTTTTCATGTTGGCAAATGAACTACAAAAGTTAAAAAGCCTGATGCTGCCCTCACTGAAAACTAATTAATGAGGTTTATCATCAAAAGAGTAAAAATTATTGCCAACGATATCTTCTCTACTTCTTTCCAACACAGTCACCATTATCTAGCAGAAGGGGATCAGGGTGGAAAACTTTTCGGTCTACTGAATGTCATTAATAATTGGTCTTCCAAGTTGAGTTTTGCAGGTCGCCCAGTATAAGTGTTTGTGGCGGTCGCCTGAGCGCACAACCTCAAGCATCTGGTTGAAAGTCTCGCTTTGGCACTCTATACAGCCGTTTGAAGTCTTCTTGTTTCAAGCCTTTTACCTGTTTGTAGGTCATATAAAACACCACGCTTTTACCTACTTTTCTCATGTCACTGGGACTTTTGCAAAAGGTGTATTGATTTTTTTAGCTATGTATTTAGTATCCCTATCCCTGCGTTCTTTTCATTCTTGAGAAATTTCTCGATAAGCTTGCCGACACTGCTCATAATTGTCTGGCAAAATCTCGGCATTACCAAAACATAATTGCTCGTGAGTGGTAATTAAAGTTTCATAGGGCTGTATGGGAGTCACAGACGATCGCAGCAATTGCAGATATTCTCCATCTGTGCGGCTGAGTTTGTGGGGTGCGATCGCATTTTTATCCAACTGCTGCAACATTGCTAAATAAATACAACGGCAAGCCTCACGGTAGTTACCTTGACGGTAAAATTGTTGTGATCGCTCCAACAAAAGGGCTATGGATGACTCACTAGAGGGAGTTTTTACACGAAAATCAATGAGATTGCCCCTTCTATTCAGCCAAGAATATACATAAGGACTGAATTCTTGCCATAATCGCCAACCCACCCAAACTATAAATAAACCTAGTACGAGCCAAAACAGAAATTTCAGCAACTCACCTAGCCTTGGGCTAATCGACCATCCATTAGGCAATTCGGGCAAAGCGCGTTCAAAGCGGTAAAACTGGTATTCCCACCATTCTCCAGCTTGTTGTTGAAATTGAGAAAGCTGCCAACTCCAGCTAGTTTTTTCAAAAGTATCTGTAGGCATAGGTGGGGGATGAGGAAGTGGGAAGCAGGCGAGGTAGGGGAAGAAGAACTATTGATTATTCACCAATGCCCAATGC